>JBJXGA010000179.1:0-13775 GCA_046152955.1 Planctomycetales bacterium
GATCTCGATGGGTTACCGTCTCAGCTCCATCGTTCCCAACCCCACCTCCTTCTCCGCGCCTCCGCGTCTCCGCGTCTCCGCGTGAGCCATTTTCGTGCAACTGCGGCCAACCGGGAAATGAACAGTAGCACTTGGCGCGGCCGATGGTCGCATCCAAAAGGGATTTGACCGCGGATCACACGGATGGGCACGGATCATCACCTGGGACTCGATCCTCCCAAGGACATTAGGCGAAGCCTGTGCGCCCCAGCGGTGATCTGTTGCAACATCCGCACAAGGCGGAGGGGGTTTGTTTTGAGTGATGGGGCACCAGTTAGCCTCCGATCTGATTCACCATGCACGCGAGATGGATGGGGTCTTGCGAGGTTTCCTAACTTCCTTTCGTGTCGTTCGAGGTTTTTGTGGTTAGTTCGTCAATTCGCCACCCTGAATCACCTCAGAGTGGCTCGGTTCGCCACCAAACATCCTCCGGATCCGGACGAGGAATTTGTCCCCCCTCCAGCTCTTCAGACGCCGGGGCGATGAACGAAATACCCGCCAGCGTCAGGAAATTGGCCAACAGGGAGCGTCCCGCTTCGGTGAGGATCGACTCCGGATGAAACTGAACTCCGTACATTGGCCAATTTGCATGTTCCAGCGCCATGGGGATGCCGTCGGCAGTCCGGGCCACAATCCGCAGTTCCTGCGGCAAGGTCGCTTCATCAACGATCAGCGAATGGTAGCGCGTGGCGCGGAGCGGGTTGGGGAGTCCGAGAAACAGCTTCGCCCCCTGGTGCTCAACCAGCGACGTGCGGCCATGCACCGGCTCTGGAGCGCGGAGGATTCGGCCTCCCAGTGCCGCGGCCATTGCCTGATGTCCCAGGCAGACCCCCAGGAGCGGCACGCGCGGTCCCTGTCGGCGAATCAATTCCTGACAGATTCCCGCCTCGTCCGGCGTGCATGGGCCGGGAGAGAGGACGATCGCCTCCGGCTGCATGGCTGATACCTCGTCCACGTTCGCCGCATCGTTTCGCACCACCTCCGTCTCGCAGCCCAGTTCCTGCAGATACCGCGCGAGGTTGAAGACGAAACTGTCGTAGTTGTCGATGAGCAGAATCATGGATTGTGGTTAGTAAGTGAAGATCGGATCGATCAGCGCAGCGCGCGGAGCATCCCTTCGGCCTTATCCATCGTCTCCCGAAATTCAGCCGCAGGATCGGACTGCGCCACGATCCCCCCTCCTACGGGACATTGAACCCAACCGCGGCGGGCGGTGAAGGTGCGAATCAGGATGTTGCTGTCGGCGCGACCGTCAAAACCGACGTAAAACAGGCTTCCGCAGTAAGGGCCGCGCGCCGTCGGTTCCAGCTCCGCGATGATCTGCATGGCCCGGATCTTCGGCGCTCCGGTGATGGAACCGCCGGGAAACGTGGCGGGAAACAGATCCCAGGCGGACCGTCCGGCGGGCAGACTCCCGCGAATCTCCGACACCAGGTGCTGAACGGTTTCGTAGGTCTCCACCTGGCACAGGGCGGGAACGCGGATGGTTCCCGGACGGCAGACGCGCGACAGGTCGTTTCGCAACAGGTCCACAATCATCACGTTCTCCGCCCGGTCCTTTTCGCTTTCGCGGAGTTCGTCGCGCGTGAACAGGTCCGCTTCGGGGAGCGTGCGGCGGCGGCGCGTCCCTTTGATCGGACGCGTTTCCACTTCGCCATCCACAACGCTCAGGAAGCGTTCCGGCGAGGCGCTGGCAATCGCCCAGTCGTCCTGCGCGAAGTATCCCGCAAAGGGGGCGGGATTTCGCTCCCGCAGCCGCAGGTAGAGCGCCAACGGATGTTCCGAAAGTGGATACAGCAGGCGCTGCGACAGATTCACCTGAAAAATGTCGCCGGCAAAGATGTATTCGATCGCCCGCTCCACGGCCCGGAGATATTCGTCGCGGGTAAAGTTGCTCGTCAGCCCCGGCATGGCAGGGACCGGGAACTGCGGGGCCAGATCGGTCGGCGAAATCGGGGCGCCGTCCGCTCGCCACGGGGTGCTGGGGCGCGGCGATTGAGAATCGGAGATTTGAAATCTGAAATCTGAGATCTGAGATTTCAGATTTGAAATCTCAGATTTGAGGTCCAAACGCTCCGACTCGCGACGCAAGCCCAGTAACGGCCATTGGACGACCGCGGATTCCTTCCCTGCCAGCACATCCCGGACCCCTTTCATTCGGCGAGCGGCGCGGTCCAGCCGTCGTGCGGGGTCGGTCTCGGGATGGCCGTGCGAGACAATCCAGGCCTTCTCCGCCTGGTGATCCCACGCCAGAACCCAGTCGTACAGTCCCGCGGCGAGGGATGGCAACTGAAACTCATCGCGACGCGGCAATGGGATCGATTCCCAGGCGCGCCCCAGATCATACGCCAGCATCCCCGCCGCCCCTCCCTGAAACGGAGGCAATCCGGGAACTGTGGCCGCTGGAAAGCGTTGCATCAGCGCCTGCAACTTGTGTAACGGGCCAGCCAGGGTCACATCGTTAAACCAGAAGGGATCCGCCGATAGGAACGAGTATCGTCCCCGCGGATCACCCCGGCGGGCGCTGTCAAAGAGAATCACTCCCGGTAACTCGGCAAACCGAAGGAGAGCTGTCGCCACGTCAGGAACCCGGAAAAGTTCTTCGACCAGTGGCAGTTGAGGGGGCGTCATCCGTCGCGCCCCTCAAGTTCCTCGACATACCGTGCCAACCCCTCCTGCCAAGGGGGAAGCGTGATTCCCAGCCCCCCCAGTTTCGAGCACTCCAGAACGCTGTAGGCCGGGCGGCGAGCGGGAGTCGGGTAGTCGGCGGAAGGAATGGGAGTCACCGTAGTCGGCATCCTTGCCAGGTGGAAAACTTCTTGGGCCAGCCGACACCAGGTCGTGGCGCCGCGACTGGTCGCGTGATACAACCCGTACTGACCGGTTTCGATCAATCTCACAATCGCCTGTGCCAGATCATCCGCCGAAGTTGGGGTACACCATTGGTCGTCGACCACGGAAACAGCGCCCCGTTCGCGTCCGAGTCGGAGCATCGTTTTGACGAAGTTCCCTTTGCCCGACGACTGGGAATTCCCGAACAGCCCGCACGTTCGCACGACAAAATGCCGCGGCGCCAGGGCGCGGACGTACAATTCGCCGGCCAATTTGCTGATCCCGTATGCTCCGAGCGGGCCGGTGAGGTCCGATTCGAGATACGGCGCTTTTCGCACAAAGTCCAGGCCAAACACATAATCAGTGCTGATGTGGACCAGGGGAACGTCTCTTTGCGCACACCATTGACTCACATGCCTGGGCCCCAGCGCGTTGACGGCATACGCCCGCTGCGGCTCCCCCTCTGCCTGATCGACGAGGTTGTACGCCGCCGCGTTGATCACCAGGTCGGCGCCGACCCTCTCCAGCGCGGCAGCAACCTGTGCCGCGTCGGCCACATCCAGACTCTGGCTGGTGAGCGGCACAACCTGGCCGACGAGGTGTCTGGTGAGGGCAGAGCCGAGTTGGCCGCGTGCCCCCAACAATGCAATGCGCATGGATCGACTCGAGTGAGACGGGCGGCTTGCCTGCTCCCGTTGAATGGTGGGGGAGGTCGGCGAAGCCGGTGGAAAAATGGTCCTGCTCAATTTTAGGTTCCGGTTCCGGAAACAAACAGCGACGCTGGACATCGCCGCCTCCGCGGGCTGGGCGCGGGGGTTGGAGTTTTTCGCAACGGCGATCTACAATGACCCTGGGGACTCGTGCGGAGCGGGACGCGGGAGCGGAGAGTCCCTTGTTCGGAGCCATTCGCGGCCCTGCATTCAGCTACCGACGTTCCCCAGAGCCGCTGGCGCCATGTCACATTCCGAGCCCCTCACGATTGCCGAGTTTGTCGCGCAGCGCGACGAACTCCCCGATGGCGGACGGTGGCTGGAGATGGAGGCCGGTCGGCTTGTGACCTTCCAGCCGCCGTCGGTGGAACATGGAACCGCGGTGATGAATCTGAGCAAGGCGCTCTCGGAATTCGTCCATCGCGAACCGGTGGGCTATGCTTGTTTCGAACTGGGGCTGATCGTGGCCCGCAACCCGGATACGCTGAAGTTCCCCGCGATGTGCTTTTTCAGCGGCGGCCCGCTGTTCGCCGAGTCGGACAAAGTGGTCAGCGCAACGCGACCTGTCCTGGTGGCGGAAGTCGCATCCTCGAACGACCGTCGCCGTGGAATGGAGCAGCGTGTCACCGGCTGGCTGGACTGGGGCGTGGCGATGGTGTGGGTGCTTGACCCACTGGCGAAAGCGGCGCATGTTTTCGAAAAGCACCATCAGCCTCTGCAGCTTGCCGAGCACCAGACGCTGCTGGGTGGACAAATTCTGTCAGGATTCAAGATCAAGGTTGGTGAGTTGTTCACGGAACCGGGGTGGTATCGGTAAAATTTTTGCCATGTGCCACACATTTCACCGCACACTGGTCGCATTGGCAGTCTGCACCATTCCTACGGTCGCGATGGCCGGGATGCCGTCGGTGACACTGACAGAGTTGGGCCGCCTCCGACTGCACTCAATCTCGTTCTTTGTCTTTGGCTTCCTGGTGGCCACCTGCGGAGTCAAAATGGTGTGGAACCTCTTGCAGAAGGACTT
This sequence comes from Planctomycetales bacterium, assembly GCA_046152955.1. Classification (GTDB taxonomy): domain Bacteria; phylum Planctomycetota; class Planctomycetia; order Planctomycetales; family Planctomycetaceae; genus SIAF01. The sequence continues at coordinate 4,606 of JBJXGA010000179.1, forward strand.
TCCGCGGTTGCCGCGAATGACATTTAAAACGGCGGCCGGAGTCGTGTTCCTGTGGGGGATGCTCTTCATCCTGGTGCTCACGATGATTTCGGGGGCGCGCGAGTTGATGACCCCTGGCGCGTGGGAAAAGCAGGATCTCACATACAAAATCAAATCCGCAGCCAGGACACCGGAAGCGCCCGAGACCGTCTCGACCAATATGGCGCGGCGAGAGCAACAACTCGAACGGCTGAGAACGGCCCTGCTGCTCTTCGCTGCCCGACACGAAGGGCGATTTCCCTTGGCCGAGGAAGTGACAGCAATCGACGACGACCTGTGGCTGGTGCCGGATCGATCCGGAATGCGCTATTTGTACCTGCCGGGGGCTACTGTCGATTCCCCGTCTGCGGTCTTGGCCTATGAACCAGCGGTTTACGACGATCGACAGTTGGTGCTGACTGCCGATGGAAAGATCCAGCCGATGGACAGTGCCGCGATGCGCCGCACGCTCTCAGTCGAGGGGGCGCCGTGAAAGGTTCCGGATGCCTGAAGGTTCTGGTTGTCACATTCATCGGCGGCATGGCGTTCTTTATCTGGATTGGCGTCCTCGGCCCGGTGGAAATTGCCGTCGGAGCAGTCGTCGGCTGGGCCCTGTTTCTTGCAGAGGTGATACCCAAGCTCTCGGTGAGCTGGTCGGGAGTCGCAACGGCCATCGTGTCGCTCTTGCTGTTTGTCGTTGGCTTTCATCGATTGGCAGCGTGGTACACCGGTGTAGTAGCGCGCCGAGACATTGCCGATGGCGCACCGCAGGTCGCCTGGAAATGGCGGTGGAGCGTATTGATTGCCGCCACCGTACTCTTGATGTTCGTCGCCGGGATTGCAGTGGTCGGCGTCGCGCACCAGTCGATCTGGATACTGACCGGCGACCAACCGCTGATGTCCAACAACTTTGCCGAATTTCGCCGCAGTGAGTCACGGGAGAATCTCCATCAAATCGGGGTGGGTCTGGATGGCTACCACAATAGTTTCCGGAAACTGCCCGCTGGTGGAACATTCGACCGGCAGGGGCGGCCGCTGCATGGCTGGCAGACGTCGCTGCTCCCCTTCATCAATGAGGAAGCATTGTTCGACCGCATCGACCGGAACGTTCCATGGGATGATCCGCAAAATTCGCCCGCATTTCGTACCATCGTCAAGCTCTACATGAATCCGGTGATCAAATCGACTGACGAACGGCAATCGATCGAGCTGGCTGTCAGCCATTATGCCGGCAACGGCTGGGTTCTGGGTGGCGGAACGGGGATCGCGTTGTCGTCCATCAAGGATGGCGCGGCCAACACGCTGTTCTCCGGTGAGGTCAATTCGCGATTCAAACCCTGGGGGCATCCCGTCAATTGGCGCGATCCTGGACTGGGACTCAACACGTCGGTCGAGGGGTTTGGCGGGCCATGGAACGGCGGAGGCACAATGTTCCTGATGGGAGACGGATCGGTTCGGTTTCTCAGTGGAGAGACCAATCGCGAAGTGCTCAAAGCGCTGGCGACCCCGGATGGCGGAGAGCCGGTCAGGGACTATTGAGTGCGCTGGCATTCGGTGGCTTGCCGGTTTACGATGCGAACCAATCACTCCCCATCCCGTTGAGGCGACCTCATACCCAAGGAGCATTTGTGATGCGATTCGTGGCGCTGCTGGCTGTTGTCGGTCTGTTGGAAATCGCGGCTCCGGAGGCTTTTGCCGCCGAGACGAAAGACAACGTCCCCCCTCCGGGATTCACAGCGCTCTTCAATGGCAAGGATCTGGCCGGATGGAAGGGCTTGGTCGCCGATCCCCCCAAACGGGCCAAGATGACTCCCGACCAGTTGAAGGAAGAGCAGAAGAAGGCCGACGAGCAGATGCGGGCGCATTGGAAGGTGGTCGATGGAGCGCTGGTGTACGACGGCAAGGGGAACTCGCTCTGCACGGACAAGGACTACAAGAACTTTGACCTGCTGGTCGATTGGAAAATCGAGGAGAAGGGGGACAGCGGCATCTACGTTCGGGGCAGCCCGCAAATCCAGATTTGGGATCCGAAATACAATCCCGTGGGTTCAGGAGGGCTGTACAACAACCAGAAGCCGGAGAACCTGTCCTACCCCCTCAAAGTGGCTGACAAGCCGATTGGCCAATGGAATTCGTTCTACATCCGCATGGTCGGGGAACGGGTGACTGTGTGGCTCAACGGCGAACTGGTGCTGCCGGCCGTTGTCCTCGAAAACTACTGGGAGCGCGACAAGCCGATTTATCCCAGCGGCCAGATCGAATTGCAGCACCACGGCGACACGTTGCATTTCAAGAACATCTACGTGCGCGAGTTGCCGTAGTCGGAAGGAATCGAACACGAAGATCGCGAAACACACGAAAGGCATCGGCGAGTGTATTTCGGACTTTGTCGATGAAGCGATCGCAGCACAACCTGGTGATTCAGGCCGCCCATTCGTGGAGTTTTGAGAGCCGCCTAGTCTTCCGCGCTGAGTAACTTTTGCGATTCTGCGGCAATCAGGGCGCCCAGCAGCGCGTGTCCGTAGGCCGATGGGTGGACGCCGTCGTGGGCGAGTTGCGTCGCGCCTTGTCCGACACGGAAGGCGTGCCGCAACGGTGCCGGGTCGATCGAAAACACACGTCGATCGCCTTCCGTTCGGCGGGTGGCCACTGCGGCCTCGACTTCCGCCTGATGGACCCCCAGTGTCGGCACGATGCAGAAGAAATGGGTGTTGGGACACGCCTGGCGCACCGCGGTCAGCCAGGAGACATAATCGGCAGTGATGTCCTTTTCGTAGTCGTTGGTTCCCATGTTGCAAAAGACATAGTCCGGCTCGGGAACCAGACGGCCATCGACGAGCCTGGTCGAGGAGTCGTCGTAGCGATCCCAGGTCTGTGTGAGCGGGGGAAGGTGGATGGCGCGCGTCATCCCCTGCCCTCCCGATCCAAGTTGCCCATACTCGCAGTCGAGCGCCGCGCAAACGAGAGGAAACCAGGTCGCGCGGGCGTTGTTGACCAACAACAACTGCCAGGATGTGAACAATCCATCGGTTCCTACCCCTTCGGTGATGGAGTCGCCAAATGCCATGGCCCGTTTGGCCCGGCGTTTCACGGCCTGCACCCGTCCCGGTTCCTCCAGAACGAATCCCGCAAGCCTCAGGTGGGCCGCCGTCTCTTTCCAGCGGCTGCGAACAAGATCGGCGGCCCGGAAATACAACTCCACGCGGTGCGGTCGGTCAATCGCCAACCCCTCTCCCAGGGGCAGCGTGTACACTTCGCCGGTGCGGGTCAATGGAACGATTTGGAATTCCCCTTCGTCAATCGAATACTCGATCACCGGCATCGACTCCGGGGGACACCCGCGATTGGCCGTTCCATCAATCACCAGTCCGACCGATCGGCTCTCTTCAAAGCCCATTTTGACGTAGGCTCCGGGAAACATCGCTTCAGCACGCGCTGCTTTTCCCTGCGCGGTCAGCCTCCATACGTAGGGGGAAAGTAGAAGATTGGCGTCGTCGATCGGCACAATCGACGTTTGGGGTGGTTGTGGCTTTCCGGCAGCCGCAATGTTGACGAGCATCCACAGGTTGATCGCCACCAGGTAACGATTGGTGGCAGGCGCAGCGCTCAAAGTTCTCATACAGCGTCTCCAGGGTTCCCGCGACGAACTCGAATCGATCCCGCCGATCCAGGCCGGCGACAGCGTATTTCACCACCGACCGGTTTGCCAGCCCGATTTATGGGAAGGCACGGCTTGGGGGTAAGACGCGAAATGCGGATTGGACGACTGGTCAGGTCCATGATACGCTGTGGGTGCCTTGGGCCAAAGGCCGGTGCGTTGGGCGAGGTTTGAACAAAACATGGCCTGGAAAGACAAGGACGTCCCCCCCTTATGCCCGATGATTTTCGTGAAGCGCAACACTCCCACGACCACTCCAATCACGCGCATGCCCATTCGATTCCGCCGGGGAACTTAAACCGGGCGTTTGCGATTGGGGTCACGCTCAATGTGTTGTTCGTGGTCATCGAAGCGGTCTGCGGCTACGTGGGAGGTTCGATGGCCTTGCTGGCGGACGCGGGACACAACGCCAGCGACGTGCTGGGACTGTTGGTCGCCTGGGGCGCCGCTTACCTGGGGCGGTTCGCTCCCAGCGGCCGGCGCACCTATGGCTTGCGACGTTCGTCGATTCTGGCGGCGCTGGCCAATGCGCTGATCCTGTTGCTGGCTACGGGGGGGATTGCCTGGGAGGCATTGCGGCGGCTGATCAACCCCGAATCGGTCGCCGGCGAGACGATGATCGTCGTGGCGCTGATCGGAGTCGTCGTCAACGGAGGGACCGCCGCGCTGTTCATGGCAGGCCGCCAGCAAGACCTCAACGTCCGCGGCGCCTTCTTGCATATGCTGGCGGACGCGGGGGTGTCGCTGGCGGTGGCCGCTGGGGGATTGATCATTCAATACACCGGCTGGAATTGGGCCGATCCGCTGCTCTGCCTGATGATTGTGGCAGTGATCGTCGCCGGGACGCTCGGTTTGCTCCGAGATTCCATCAATTTGGCGCTCGACGCGGTCCCCGAGGGGATCGATCTTGAGGCCGTTCAGGCGTATCTGCGGGCGCTGCCGGGAATCACCGGCCTCCACGATCTGCACATCTGGGGGATGAGCACGACCGAAACGGCGCTGACAGTCCACCTGGTCAAACCGGACGGCGACATCGACGACCCGCTCCTAGCTCGGATTGCGGAGGATCTCCACCACCGCTTCCACATCATGCACGCGACGATTCAGCTCGAGCGTGTGAGTACGGATCATGGGTGTACTCTGGAAGGCAAGAGATGCCGGTCATTCAAGTGACTCGCGGTGTCCCCCTATGCGACTGATCGCAGCATTCGAAATTGGCGGCGCTCGTCACCCGCGCTTCGTGCGTGCCGCGCGAACTTTGGCGGAGATCCGGGTGAGAACGAGCTGCGCACGGCGCTCGCCATCCTGAACCGCGGCTCCCTGGACGGTATTCATGTTGTTGAGCAGCGTCTGCATCGTCTTGCGGTAGGCTTCGTACTCGCGCTCCATCTGCACGATTCCTTCGAACGGCCGCCGTGGGACGACTTGCTGTTTGTAGACCGTTTCATAGGTGTTCCGCTTGCCGGCGGCGCTCGTGATGCCGATGTGATGATCCTTGAGAAAGCGCTGCAGCCGCGTAGCCATGTCGCGCAGCCAGCGGCGGGCGTCGTTCCATTCCCGTTTGTCCTGCTGGTCGGCATACCGTCCTTCTTCGCTCGACAGGTCGCGGTTGAGCGCCCCCAACCGCAGCAACGTGCCATTGAGTTGCTTGGCGGCCGCCGCCAGTTGCAACTCGAGTTGCAAACTGGCGTTCCAGGCAACTTCCATTCGAGCAAACAACTCGTCCGATGCGCCCGCAGTCGAACCGGCGACCGGTAACGAACTCGGCACGGCACTTTGGCCCCCGAATGCGCTCGGTTCGGCCATCGGCGCAAAGATCGGCGGTACTGCCGCCATCCCCAAATCGGGGGTCGGATGAAGGTAGATCACGATCGTGGGATCGACCACCCCAGCGGGCAGAGGAATCGGAGCGTCGAGCGCCGGATTCGTCCCTTGTCCGCCATCATAGGGAACGCCGTACAGGGACCACATCGCCAGCCATTGCGGAGCCACTCCGACTGCGGCCAGCAGGTTACGCATTGTCAGCGGCCGACGCCGCGCGTACCCCTGAAACGTTTCGTTCGGGATGCGTACAACGAATCCGAACGCTGCCGCCGGGGGGCGGAACCAAGCCCAGATGATGCTGTGCGGATCATCGGCGAGAGGGACTGCTTCCCAGGCTGAAGAAGGGGGACGTTCGCCGATGTGCATGATTGCGCAGGGTCGAAGGACTGGGAAAAATTCCGGGGTGACCGGGCCGGTCTGGTCGATTTCTCTACAGCCAATGAGACGGTTACCGGCGCTTTTTGTCTAAGAGGAAGTGGTCCGGACGTCAAGCCGTCGATCGAGTTGTCTGGTCCCGGTTTTCCCGGAACGTCGATCTGAACTCGCCGGACTCTGGATCGGTCCGTATGACGTGCAGGTCGCCGCGATTGCGAACGCAAATACATGCACGTTGGCCACGCACCACATTGTGGAATTCAGTCGAGTCTCTGGCCTTATGCTTGAAGACGGGCAAGTTCCCTAGCGACTATGGCTTCTTTGGCACGAGTCGCGCCAGGCTGAGCGTGGCCCAGGAACTGGCGGTGCAGACGATCGGCGATAACAGTTTGGCGCTGCCGGGTGAACCATCGGGGGTGGACCGCGAAAGCATCGGCCAGCTTCCATCCGGCGACTGCGTGGCGACCAAAAAATCAATCGCCCTTTTGATCTGGGGCTGCTCCGCCGTGTATCCGACCAGCGACAGGACATACAACGATTGGCCCGTTGCATAGGCGTCGCTCTCCCATTCCGGAACGCTCTGGCGCCAGCCGCCGTCAGGACGTTGCAGCGCCACCAATTGGTCGATCGTGGGCTGCAGAGCGGCCAAAGGCTGGCCGGAGCGGGCTCCCATCCACAGTTTCAGGACAAGATCCTGGTGACTGTCCGAGGGTTGGGTGGCGTCGAGCCAGCCCCGCGCTTTGGAGAGCGCCGTGCGGTGCGACGGGGGCGCATTGGCATCGATGATTCCCTCCAGGGCCATGATGATCCAGGCAGCGTCCGTGGTTTGGCTTTCGTTGATCGGCGGCCGCCTAAGACCGGCGAAGAACTCCCACGAGCCGTCCGGCTGCTGCTTGCTGACGATCTCGTCCGCGATCAGCTTCAGGCTTTGCTTTTCTCCCTCAGTCAGCCTGGGCAAATACTGCGCGGCGACGGCGAGGAACGGGAGCCCGATATTCAGCCCTCGGCCCTGCGGGCGCGGGTCCGGCGGATCTGCCGGATTGGGAAAGATCTTCGTGGCGAGCAACTTGTCCCGGTTCCCCAGCAAAGATTCGCTGGTCTCTGCCAGGAATTGCTTGTCGATCACATACCCCTGCCGGTCGGCTTCGCTCAGTGCCCAAAGCGCCAGGGGCGCATGATGACACGCGGCGCATCGACGGGTGTCCAACCAGGTGCCGCTTTCGGTCTGAAGGTAGTCGATCGCCCGTTCGACCGTTTGGTGAACCTGCTGCGGTGTGGCGGAGGGAAACCGGGCCGGTTCATCGGCCCGAACCGAAGCTGACAGGCAAAGTCCCAGAACCAGCGCGGAGACTGTGGAGACACGAATCATGGATCGCCCCTCGGCATGAAACAGTCCCCTTCCGGATCGCCAGTCCCAGGGAAAATCGTGACCAGATCGGCGCTGGTGATCGACGGGCACCAGTATTTTTCGACGTGCTCGATGGCCAGCTCTGTGCCCCGCTGGTGGCTGACATAGGGAGGCTTTCGAGGGTCGTACATGGCATCGGTCAGATCGCGGCACAGGACGACGTTTTTTCCAAGCCGCACCATCTGGCGGATGCCGAATGACCGGCCCAGAACGCAATAGTGCGTATGAACTCCCATCAACACGACGTTTTTGATCCCGATCTGCTCGAAGAAATTGAAGACTTCGACACCGTTGTCGCTGACGCCGTCGTACCCGACGATTTTGATCGCCGCGTGTTGCAAGCGGCAGGTGGGGACGTCCCCGGCGTACACCGGATCGTCGCAGCCATCTTCCACTTTGGTGGAATAGGGAATCGGGTAATCGGCTTCGCGCTGCGGATCGAGGTAGCACCACCCCTCGATCGGGACGGGGGGGTTGACAAGCGGCGCCAGCTTGAGCCGCTGGCGCTGGGGCGTCGTTTCGTAATGGGGGATGCCGGAACTGGGGGAATGGATGATCTGCACTCCCAGCGATCTGGCGGCAGCGACGACGCGGTTCATCTCGGGCGCCATGACGTCGACCCGGTGCGCCGACATCTTGCAGGGATGGTCTTCCCACATGTCGCAAATGATGATCGCCGTTTCACTGACTTGCCAGTCGACCTGACGCTCGACGACCTTGAACGTCCCCGATTTCGGAGCCGTCTCCTGGCGTTCCCGCAAGCGCAGACGCAACGTGCCGGGGACAGCGGGACGGAAGGGAATGGCCGGCGGCTCGTCGGCAGAAAATGCCGGAATCGGCACCAGAAACATCCATACAAGAGCTGTCGTCAATTGCCTGATCATGCATCGACTCCTAAAGCACTCAACGGCCAACAGTGTACTCTGCCGGTATGTTAGTGTGGCGGTAAGGCTCGGGACAACTCTGTTACCGGGTCACGACCTCGGACTCCCTGGGTCTCAAGACTCGCCGACTTCCTCTGTCGGCGACGGCTCGCCTGGCGCGATCAGGCCGCCATACCCCCCTCCCCCCGGCGTGGCGATCATCAGGATGTCTCCCGGTTCGACGGCGATTTGCACTTTGCCTCCCAGGTCCACTGCCTCGGGCTGGCCGGCCCGCTGGAGCGTGTTGCAACCCAGTGCGCCAGGGGAGGCGCCATGCAGTCCAAAGGGAACAAACGGGCCGCGACGCTCCGACAAGATCGAAACCCGCAGCGGACGGAGAAACTCCAAGCGACGCACCACGCCATCTCCACCCCGATGACACTGTCCGCCAGGTGGGGACTCATGTCGACCTCCCGAGCCGCGTCGAATCGAAAACTCGAGCACTCGGACGGGATATCGCCGTTCGATCACCTCGGGATCAGTCAGCCGCGTATTCGTCATATGGGTATGCACGGCGTCGGCCCCATCGTTGTGGGGCGTCGCGCCGCTGCCGCCGCAGATCGTTTCATAATACCCGAAGGTTTCGTCGCCAAACGTCAGATTGTTCATCGTCCCCTGACTGGCGGCGGCGATCTCCAGTGCCCCCAGCAGCACATCCACGACTCGTTGCGACGTTTCCACATTGCCACCCACGATTGCCGCGCACTCCGCCGGGTCATCGTGCTCCGGCGGATTGAGCAGGCACTCCGGAAGGACGATTCTGACAGGGGCCAAAACCCCGCTGTTGAGAGGGATGTCTTCCTGGATCAGGCAGCGGAAGACGTACAGCGTCGCCGCCGTCACGATGGCTCGATTGGCGTTGAGGTTGTAACCGCCGGGGGAGGGAGTGGGGTGCGGGGCGGTGTTGGCAGAGTCCTCGCGCCTTTCACCCGCCCCCCCCCGGCCCCCCCTTGCTAAGGGGGGG
>JBJXGA010000182.1:0-6316 GCA_046152955.1 Planctomycetales bacterium
CCTGAAATCGCAAGGATTTCAGGGCCAGTGTTTTCAGCTTGTTTGGCAGGAGTTCAGAATTCCGCCGGCTGGCTGCCCCGAGATCCCCGGAGGGAATACCAAAAGAAGAACTCGTACCAGCGTCCGCGGGCCGCGGGCTGATGTGCAAAGGACTTCTTTGGGTAGGAGCAGATCACCACGAATTCTCTCACAACCATTTCAACTCGGCCGATTTGCCGCATATACCCGGCGCCTCGCCGAGACCACTGAACAAGTCCTGGATGAAGGGGGGATGCAACGCATCCCTTCCAGATACGGTTTTCCCGGCTGCCTGACTGTCACTGAGAAGCGGACGAGTTCAAACAAACTCGCGCCCCAGGTGATCGTAATGCAGCCCGTCAACTGCGGTCAGGCAGTCCACCTCTGGTTGGTAACACATAACATATACGGAACCACCTCCTTCCCTAACAGCGACCTCCGGATTCGGCAAGCCAACCCCGCCGAGCTTCCGGCTTGACTGTCCCGCCGCGTCACGTCTGACCGCGGCACTGACCTTAATCGTATCTGCCTTGCGGCTGCTTCGTCAATTGCGAAACGGAGGAAAATTGAATCGCAGAAGAAAAAAGGAGCGACCGTTCGCCCCCCTGCCGGAGCGCCCGGTTCAATCCCCACCGGTCAATCTGTCTGTGACCAGTCTCCGTGAGGAATCAACCACCGGCCAGGCGTTTCGCCCATCGGAAATCGCACCCCTGTGAACCGGTACTTGAGGTCGAGAGCACGATTGAGCGGACTTCAGAGTAGGCGCAGCCGCATCCCCCCTCCTATAATTTCATCAACTCAACTCGCCGGTTTTCAGATGTTGGTCGGCGACTTCGCTTGGCCAGCGCGCCAAGTGAGTTGCGTCGCGTCACCCGACGGCCAACAGCCGGATATGTCGCGATTCATTTCCATCACCACCCTTCACGATCGATCGTCGCGGGCAGAGCGCAACTTTCGAGGTCCAGTATGCCACAGCCCACCGGCTCGAAGGGTTCTTCCCCAGGACAGCGCCCCACCCAGTCGAGCGCTGCGGCAATGACCGACGAGGGGTTGCACAAGATCGGCAAGTACGAAATCCGGCGCAAGATCGGCGCCGGCGGGATGGGGGCGGTTTTTCTCGCCGTCGATACGGTGCTCAATCGGCCGGTCGCTCTCAAAGTTCTCCCGCAGGACAAAGCCGACAATCCCACCCTTCGCAAGCGATTCAAAGCCGAGGGAGAGTCGGCGGCCAACCTGCGGCACGACAACATTGTGATGGTCTACGACGCCAACGAGGCGGACGGCTATCTGTACATCGCGATGGAATACATCAACGGGCAGGACGTGGCCAACCTCGTGCAGAAGCGCGGCGTGCTGCCGGTCAAGCGTTCGATTGAGATCATCCGCCAGACCGCTCTGGCGCTGCAGCACGCCTATGAAAAAGGGATCGTGCATCGGGACATCAAGCCGGGCAACATCATGATCCGCGATCAGGACGGCATGGCCAAGCTGGCCGACATGGGTCTGGCCCGCGCCGTCGATGATCACGCCGAAACCTCGATCACCCGTGCGGGCACGACCGTGGGGACGGTGGACTACATGTCTCCCGAGCAGGCCCGCGACAGCAAGGCGGCCGACGTCCGGAGCGACCTGTATTCGCTGGGGTGTACCTGGTACTACATGCTCACCGGCTCCCCGCCCTATCCCGACGGGAGCATGACCAACAAACTGCGGGCGCATGCCTCGAATCCCTTTCCCGATCCCCGTTCGATCAATCCCTCGGTGACGGAGGCGGTGTTCGCCGTCATGCGGCGGATGTCCGAAAAAGACCCCGCGCAGCGCTACCAGACTCCGGCGGAAATGCTCGCCGACCTGGAGACCGCTTCGATCGCCGCCGACAACGTCTCGGCCGCCATCCTGGGGGAACTCGACGACTCCGGCGCTCCGACGAAAAAGAAGCGGGCTCGCCGCCCGGCAGTGGACGATGCGGACGATGGCGGCACCGACGACGACGAGACGCAGACGCGACGCCGGCCGGGGTCGCCAAATGCGGACATCGGCGTTCCGGTAAGGAAGCCGCGCGGCGCGCGGGGGGAGAAACAAACCGCCGAATTGAAGCGTGCGATCCCCTTCTATACGGTCGTGGGGCTGGTGATTCTGTTGGCGTTCGCAGGACTGGCCTGGCTGGCCATCAAGTACGGCGCCGCGGTGGACGGTCCATCCGGAGGTCCAGGGTCCAATCCGTTCGCCGCCGAACAAGCGCAGGGAGGACGAGCAGTCGCCGGTGGCCCAGGCGCCCCCACTGCGGGTGAGACTCCCGATGGAACGGGGACGACGGGAGAGCCCGGCGCCGGGCAGGCGCCGGTCGTCGGGGCGGGTCAATCGAATGCCGGCAATCCGAATGTCGCGGCTGGTCAACCGGGCACGGCGGCGCAGAGCCGGGTGGTCAAGGTCGGCGATGCGGGAGATGAGTCCGGCGCCTCTCCGGGAGGACTGGGAGCGACCGGGCTTCCGGGAGCTGGCTCCGGACAGAGCACAGGCGCCGACGCGCCGCGCGATGGCGGATCGCCACCTATTGTCGGGACAGGTGGAACGGCCGGGGGCTCTGTCGGAGGGACTCCCGGCAAAACGCCGGGGAGCATCGGCACCGGAACGGTCGGCGGCGCGGGAATCACGCCTGGGGGCAAGTCCGGCTCCACGACTGTGGGGGGCGCCAAAGGGCCAGGATCCGGTCCGGCCGCCGAGGCGCGCCGCAAAACGGAGGACAAACTCCTCCCCGGTTGGGCGCTGCGCGTCGGATCTCCGGGTGCGGGGGCTCAATTGCCCAAATTGAAACTGACCGTTCGACGCGGTCCCACCACTTCCCCCAACCAATTCGCCACGCTGAATGAGGCGCTCGACAAGGTTTCCCCCGAAGGGGCGACCATCGTGCTGGAAGGAAGCGGCCCCTTCCCGCTCACACCCGTCAAGATCGAAGGCAAGGCGCGGCTCGTCGTCATGGCGTCCGGCGCGGGATCTGGAGGCGAGCCGCCACTCGTGGTGCTGTATCCCTCGCAGGGGGCAGGATTCAGCGGCGTCTTGTCGCTGATCAACACCGTCGCCGAATTCCATGACTTGCATCTGGGACTCAATGGAGAGAGCGTTTCTTCCCGTCCGGAGGATGCGCTGATCGAACTGCGCGGCGGAGAACTGACGCTCCGCCACTCTTCGATCACCGTCTCCGGGAGTGGTCCGGCGACAACGGCGATCCAGGTGGCCCAAGGGAATTCGCCGGACGATTCGTCGGGAGTGGTGCGGCTGTTGCTCGATCAAACGGTCGTTCGCGGAGACAACCTGACCAGCCTGGCGGTGAGCGCTCCGGGAGCGGAAATCGTCGTTCGCAATTCTCTGTTGTGGAGCGGCGCAGCAACCGGCGTGCAGTTGTCGGGAAGCGGCGCGGAGTCTGCCAAGCGGAGCCTCAAGTTTGTCTCCACGACCCTGTGTTCCCAAGTCCGGGCCATCACGATCGGCGGAGATCCCCAGTCGCCGGCCCCCACGGCGCTGGAGTGGACCAATTCGCTCGTCGCCTCCCCCAAGGGACTCCCCAATCCGGCGCTGTGCGTCTTCGACGGCTGGAGCGCGGAGCAACACAAGGGTGTGCAGGAGAACAAGACGCTCACCTGGAAGTCGGTGGGGAGTCGCTATCTTGGTTTTGCCACGCTGATCCGGCGGGAACCAGGGACCGTATCGGTCGCCGAGGGGGGAACGCAGTGGCTGCAGGCGTGGAAGGACAAAGGGGCCGGTGGAGGGGATCAATTCTCTGAAGCCCCCTGGCCGGCGCGACAGGTAGCGGACATCGCGCGTGTGCCGCTGGAATTGCTCTCTCCCGAGAGCACAACCCGTCCCGCGGGAAAGGCCACGGTCGACGAAGCGCCCGGGTGCTTTCCGGCGGTGTTGTCCGTCGCCGATCTGTCGCCGCTCGACGTGCAGCGCGTCGTCGCCAGGCGTCCCGCGGCGCCCGCCGGATTGTTTGGCGGGCCGGCCGCCTCGGAAGTCATTCAAGTCGACCTGACCAAACACGATCTGGGGAAATTCCTCGCCGAGCGGAAGCTGAAGATGGGGGCTCGGATCGTCGCCTCGGGATCAGGAGTGCGTCAAACCAGTCCGATCGTGATTCGCAACGTCTGGGTGCGGCTGAATTTTGTCCAGACCGACGGCCCCCCGCTGGTGCTGGCTCCGCGCTCCTCCGAGGGATCGCGGGGGGGGAATGCCGGCACAGGAACCGACGCCATGATCACCGTCTCGCGCGGCGGCCTGGAGATTGTCGGGGGGGCGTTCACGATTCCCGCGGGAGTCAAGGCGTCTTGGCCGCAGGTCTTTATCCAGGCGATCGACAGCGATCTGGTGCTCCGCCAGTGCCGCCTCCAGGGGCCGCTCGATGACCGAAGCCGCCAGCAGGGACTCGTGCAGTGGTTGCGCCGCGAAGCGACTCCTCCGGAGCGTCCCTTTGTCGCCGACCGTTCGGGTTATGCCGCGTTCGATGGTTGCTATCTCATCGGTTCGGGGGTTCTCGTTCAGGCCGATCTGCGGCAACGGGCGCTGTTTTTCCGCGACTGTGTGCTCGCCTCACGGGACGACGTGCTGGGGATTCAGCTTGGCGGGCTCGATCCGCAAATCGGCGGAGCGCTCGATCTGGAATCGACGACGCTTTCCGCCGGGGGAAATTTTCTGCAACTCGCCGGCGCCGAACTGGCGACTCCCACCAACGCGCCGCTGGTGGTGACGGTCAGCCGTTGCGTGTTTGCCCCTGGCGTGCGCGGCGCGGGGCGAACCGGCGCTTCGACCCTGCTGGCCTGCGCCGACGCGGTGCTCGCCACGCGGCAGATTTCCTGGTGGGAGGACCACTGCGGCTATTCGCTGGACATCGGCACGTTCCACCGCTCAGATGCCACGTCCGCGACGGCGCAGAATTTCACCGCTTCCTGGCTGGAGCGCTGGGGCTCGGCGCAGGTCGTCGCTCCGCTGACAGGTCCACAAGGGGTGTACCTGCGAAAGGATTTGCCGCAAAAGCCGGACGAGCGAGCCCGTCTGGAGCCGATCGATTTTGCCCTGCATCCCTCGTCGAAGGCGGCCACGTGGGACGGAGGAGAACGATCCATTGGCGCCCCCTTGGCCAACCTGCACATTCCGCCAATCCGCGGACCGGCGGGGGCCTCCACGGGAACGGCTGGAACCAGCGGTAAGAAAGATAAAGGAACCAAGCCGGCCGGGGGGGGAACGAAGCCCGGAGCGGGAAGCAAACCGGCGTTTTGAGACAGCCCACCCAGTGTCAATCGACACTTTTCAATTCCAGGGTCGTTCCGGCCCACGGTTCGTGGGGGATGAAGTTTCCGGAAAGGTCGAAGCCCAGGCCTTTGAGCAGCCGCTTGAAACGGGGCAGGTCCGACTCGCGGACCACGATGCAATGGGACGGCATTCGGGACGCAATCAGGCCCGACAAGGCGGAACTGTGGACCAGCACTTGCCAGTCGGCCGGCTGCGCCACTTGAAAGACGTGCAGTTTCCCCAGGAACGCGCTCTGGGGCGTTTCCCAATTCCGCATCGCCAACTCCAAGAGTGGAGGCAGCGTTTTCTATGCAAACATCCCCAGCATCCCTCGAATCCGCTCCAGGTGGTAACCCTGCTTGGCGGCGCGCGCGACCGATGCCGGGCTGATTTGCCAACCTTCCTGGACCTCATCGGCGATCGCGGCCAGACGCAATCGGGACAGGCTGTCGGGGCGCCGCATCTGGATCAAACCCAATTCCGAGACCTTCCAGTTCTTGGAGGGGCGCCCCCGATTGAGAATGGTCGCGTTCGAAAAGGCTGCCGTCGCGGCGTTTTCTGACATGGCCGGGAGCAGCAGCGCCGTCTCGGTCAGCTTGCGACCGCTCAGTTCGGACGGAAGCGAAAGCGGCGCCTCGCTGACAAGCAACGAGACATTGAGCCTCAAGACCAGCGCATCGCGACGGCCGCTCCATTCGCCGAGCGAACGGGCCACATTGTCGGGGAGCGGGGTCCGCCCGTGCTGTTCCAGAAAGGATCTGATCGCTTCGGCGCTCATCCCCGATTCCAGCGCGTGGTACACCGACTCGCGGCGCAGGGCGAAGGTCTGCACCGGTCCCGACGCCGCCGATCCTCGCGCGGCGAATCGCCCCAACCCCGCCACCAGCGCCGCGTCGGCTTCTTCCAGGTACACCTGGATTTCATGGTTGGGCTGCACCGTCAGGAAGCGGTGGTCCGCATGCAATTCGGAGAGTTCCACATCGGGCGCTCCAAACACGGCGCGTCCCAGGGGGGT
>JBJXGA010000186.1:0-8297 GCA_046152955.1 Planctomycetales bacterium
CCCCCCCGTTTGTGTAACTTATGGCCCCCCCCCCCCCCCCCTCAACCGACCAACCAACCAAACCCCCTTCATTAGTCATCGCAGTCTCGCCAGTCCACCCAGATTCACTCGTCTGGACTCATCCTGGTAAGAAATTCCGATTAGTCCGGACAAATCGATTGTACCGATCAATCCGCAGATGCCGAAATTTAGGAACGTGTCGTTTGAGTTTACGTCGGACGGGCGGATTGTCTCTCTTCAGCCACAGTGCATGACAGGGACGCCGAGGACGACGGATCGTGGCGCTCTTTCGAGTTCCCCCGATGGCGAAGCGAGCCGCAATGCACCGCAAATGCAGATTCCTGACCGTGCTGGCGACCAGCGTGTCGCTCGCGCTTTCGGGCTGCAATGCGTCGCGGATGCGGTTGGGCCGATCGAACGACCAGCCCGCGTCTGCCGACCTGAGCCTGTACGACTCGCAGGGACTGCATCCGGAGATGCCGTCCGTCGAGGTGGACGACCCGTTTGCTTCTGCCGCGGCAGAGGCCCCCATCACGATCGACGAAGAGGAGCCGCGCGACTACTGGGAACTCCCGCTGGAAGAAGCGGTCCGATTGGCGATGGCCAACTCGCAGATCATGCGCGATATGGGAGCGACGGTGCTCAAGCTCCCGACGTCGACCAAGACGATCCAGGATCCGGCGATCATGGAAACCGATCCGCGGTTCGGCGTCGAGGCGGCGCTCAGTCACTTTGACGCCACGTTTCAAACCAGCGCCTATTTCGAAAAGAACGATCGAGCGCTCAACAACGTGTTCTTCGGCGGGGGAACGCGCCTGCTGCAACAGGACGGAAACGTCTACCAGTCGCAGCTCAGCAAGCGGACCGCAACCGGGGCGCAGCTCAGCCTGACCAACAACACCGACTACGATTCCAACAACGCTCCCGGAAACAAGTTCTTCTCGGCCTGGAACACGAACATCGAAGCCCAGGTCCGGCAACCGCTGCTGGCCGGCGGAGGGATCGAATACAACCGCATCTACGGTCCCAACGGCATACCGGGGCTTCCCGCGGGGGTCATGCTGGCCCGCGTCAACACCGAAGGGAGCCTGACGGATTTTGAAGTTGGCGTGCGGAACTTCGTGAGCGACGTGGAGAACGCCTATTGGGATTTGTACTTCGCATACCGCGAGTTGGACGCGCGGATTATGGCCCGCGACGCGGCGCTGGAAACCTGGAACAGCATCAAGGCGCTCTACGAAGCCGAAAAGGCGGGGGGCGAAGCGCAGCAGCTTGCGCAGGCCAGCGAGCAACTCTACCGCTTTCAGGAGGAAGTTCAGAACGCGCTCACCGGGCGACTGCAGGAAGGAACCCGGACCAACAACGGCTCCGGAGGCGGTTCGTTCCGCGGACTGGGGGGTGTCCACGTGTGCGAACGTCGCTTGCGCCTCATGATGGGGGTGCAGATCAGCGATGGACGGCTGATCCGTCCGGCGGAAGAGCCGAAAATGGTCAACGTCGAATTCGTTTGGGAATCTGCCCTCGCCGAAGCGCTCACGCGCCGCCCCGAATTGCGAAAACAGAAATGGCTGGTGAAGCGCCGCGAAATGGAAGTTTTGGCGACGAAAAACCTGGTCAACCCCCGATTTGACGCGGTGGGCCGGTATCGCTGGCGCGGCTTCGGAAAACAGTTGGTCACCTACAGCGACCCCAGCGACAACGGGCAGTTTGCCAGCGCCTGGGGTAACCTGCTGGGGGGGAATTTCCAGGAATGGCAGTTGGGAGTGGAATTCGAAATCCCACTGGGCTTGCGGCATGCCCGCAACGCCGTTCGCAACTACGAATTGCAACTGGCCCGCGAGCGGGCCATCCTCAACGAACAGGAACGGGAGGTGGTGCTCGATTTGAGCAACTCCATCGCCGACCTGAAACGCTCGTTCGCGGTGCTGCAAACCAACCACAATCGCCGTCTGGCGGCCAAATCTCGCGTCTCATCGCTCAGGGCGAGCGAAGACCAGTACGACAGTAAACTGTTCCTGGAACTGCTGCTTGAGGCGCAGCGGCGGCAAGTCGATGCCGAAATTCAATTCTACCGCGCTCTGGTCGAATACGAATTGGCGATCAAGAACGTCCACTTCGAAAAAGGATCGCTCCTGGAGTACAACGGCGTGATTCTGGCCGAGTTGCCCTGGCCCACCAAAGCCTATCAGGACGCCTTTGAGAAAATTCAACTGCGATCGCGCATGTCGCGGCGGATCGAAGAGCGGGTGCAGGGGCCGGACCAACTGGTCAGCGACGGACCGTTGCCGCAAACCCATGTCTCACTGCCGGCCCCTGTGGAGGCTCCGCGTCGACCGCGGCTTCCCGATCCGGCCCCGACCTACGAGTCGCCGGCTGAATTCGAAGCCCCGCCGGTTCCGGCAGAACCCGCCGCCGCGCGAAAACCGGCGCTGGCCCCGACGGAGCAGCCTTCCCGCATGGCGGCCACATTCGTCGACGAAGAGGAACCCTTCCAGCCGATTGCGATCGAGGAACAGGATCTGGACCCAGAGGGCTCCTACGACCTCTTGGACGGCGAGTTCGAGGACGAGTCCTAAGCACTACGGCCGGCCCGCCATAGCATGCATGAATCATGCGAACAGACTAAACGGGGTAAAGGGAACATTAATTAGCGCTGCCGATCGTTCGTGCAGTTCCACGACGGACAGCCTGACCTCCACAAAAGCGTTCCGATTTGAGAGGGTGCAACGCGAATCGCGGTTCCGTACAAGATCGCTGGTGTCCCGCAGTACAGCCATTTTTTTGCCCGAGATTTTTCTGCTTTTTCCGGCCCCTCGCGATTCTGCGGTTCGGCGGGAACAATAAGCGCCGGTTGTTCTGATGCAGCCCCGAGCGTGTGGCACACGGAATCGCTGCTCCTGAGACGGGCGCTGAGAGAATACGGCAAAAAATGGCGACCTGGCAGGCTCTGCGCACTCACTGCCACGGGCCTTTACCGCAGGGTTGGAATCGTCTCTTCGGTCCAGTTGTCGCTGGTGACTTGAGGGGTCTTGGCGCTGGGTGGGGCGGAACGGAGCTTGTTTCCACTCGGTCGTGAGGCTGCGGGACGTTGCGAACTCGCCGGGGTCGCCTTGGTGCGAGCCGCGGCGGGCGTGGCACTGCGAGTCACAGCGCCCGCTTCCCCCTGGGGTGGAGCGACCTTCAATTGCGTGGTGGCATCGAACTGTCTCCCGTCGGGGGGCGTCAGCCGGGCGTGCAGCGTCAGTTCCGAAGCGACCGGAAGGCGTTGCCAGTCGAGTTGAAACAGGTAGCCGGAGCTGACGAAGCCCCGATGCCACCGCTGGCGAACTTCTTCGCTGGAGAACTCCCAGCGTCCCAGGCGCTGGTCGTCCCCGGATAGGGACAGGTCGTGCAGCTCCAGTTCGACGGCGCCGGCCAGTTTGACCAGATCCCCCTGCTCATCCACGGGAAGCAGCAGCACCGCGATCCCCTCGTCCCCCGGTTGCGCGTCGCGATCGACCCCTGCGGTGACCAGCGTGTTGAACTTGATCCCCTGCACCTTGTGCAAGACTTCCGCCTGTTCCGCCACCAGCGTCGTCTGACCCCGATCGGCCAACTGCGCCCGCAGGCTGTCGGCAGCGGCGCGGGTCACCCGCAGTTCTTCCCTGGCCGACTGGAGTTCGCGGGCCAGTTCTTCCTGCGTTTGTTCCTGTCGGCGCAGTTCCGACTCCAGCACCTCCACGTCGCCGCGGAGTTTGCAGCCGGCCACCCAGACGGCGGCCAGCGCCAGGACAAAGTTCGTGATGCGAGGGGTCATCGGTCGATGCGAAGCACGAGTTGCCGTCGTCGCCGAATCGTCCGAACCCCCTCCCTGACGTCTGGACGCGGGATGCGGATTGAGAAGCGGCTCAGATCAAACGAACTCTGGTCTTGCCCCCCTGCGGCAAGAACAGGATGCGGCGGCCCCCCCCGTGGGGCGTCCGCCGCGGTACGGAATTCAGGCGGTGGGCGATGGAACGACGGGCGACGGCAGACGCTCAAGGATGTTGTCGATCAATCCATAGGATTTGGCTTCTTCGGGCGACATGAAGTTGTCGCGATCGGTGTCCTGCTGGATGCGAGTCAATGACTGGCCGGTGTGCTTGAGCAGGATTTCATTCATCATCTGCTTGACGCGGATCACTTCCTTGGCGTGGATCTCCAGTTCAGTAGCGGTCCCCTCCATGCCGGCGAGCGGCTGGTGGATCATGATCCGGGCGTGCGGGAGGGCGTTGCGCTTGCCGGGGGCGCCGGCGGTGAGCAGCACGGCCCCCATGCTCGAAGCCTGGCCGATGCAATAGGTGGAGATGTCGCACTTGACGAACTGCATCGTGTCGTAGATTGCCATCCCGGCGGTGATCGATCCACCGGGCGAGTTGATGTACATATGCACGTCCGCCTTTTCATCCTCGAATTGCAGAAAGAGCAATTGAGCGACGATGGCGTTGGCGACGACATCGTTGACCTGCGTTCCGAGAAAGATGATGCGGTCTTTGAGCAGGCGGGAGTAAATGTCCATCGCCCGCTCTTCGCGGCCGCTCTTTTCGATGACGTAGGGAACCAGAATCGACATGGTGTTTCTCGGGAAGCAGGAGGGAGTCGCGAAGCGGCGCCGCAGGAACTTACTTGGGGTCTTCCTTCTTGGGTGATTTGACCAGAACTTCGTCGACAATGCCGTATTCTTTGGCTTGGACGGCGCTCAGGTAGCGATCCCGTTCGGTGTCGCGGGCGACCACTTCCAGGGGCTGGCCGGTGTGCCGCGCCAGGATCTCATTGAGCACCTGTCGCGTTTCGATGATTTCCTTGGCCTGAATCTCGATGTCCGAGACCTGGCCCCCGACCTGCCCGTAGGGCTGGTGGATCATGATTTTGGAATTGGGGAGGGCAAACCGTTTTCCCTTGGCCCCCCCCGCGAGGACGATCGCCCCCCCGCTGGCAGAGAGTCCCACGCAATACGTCGCCACCGGGCAATCGAGGAATTGCATGGTGTCGTAAATGGCCATGGTCGAACTGACCGACCCGCCGGGGGAATTGATATAGAAATGAATGTCCTGGTGGCGGTTTTCGGATTGCAGGAATAGGAGCTTCATGACGATCAGGTTGGCGCTGGCGTCATGAATCGGGCCATCCAGAAAGACGATCCGATTCTCGAGCAGGAGATCGCCGATCCCCATTTGCCGCTGGCGCATATAATCGCGGGGCCGCTGATTTTGCGGTGAAATCATCCCCGAATAGGTCTCAAACATGGTGTTCTCTCAAGGGAGGAGGGCGTCCGGTCAGGCCATGGGGGCTGGCGCAGGGGCCACGATCTGGCCACACACGGCCAATTGCAGCGCTTCGACCGCGTTGGCCGCCGCGGGCGCGACCGGCACGTCGACGAATTCGGCATCTTTGAGCACCAGATCGACCGCCTTCCGTTCCAGAATCTGGGCTTCGAGGTTTTCGATCAAGCCGGTCTTTTCCAGTCGCGCGCGAACCTTTCGCGGGCTTTCCCCGCGCTGCTGCGCCATGAAGGCGATCTCAATCTCTTTGTCCTCTT
The DNA here is from genome assembly GCA_046152955.1 of Planctomycetales bacterium. Lineage (GTDB taxonomy): Bacteria > Planctomycetota > Planctomycetia > Planctomycetales > Planctomycetaceae > SIAF01. Next base: position 5,558 of record JBJXGA010000186.1, read on the forward strand.
TGGTCACTTCCAGCTTCTCCTCAGTGGCGATCTTGTCGAGCACGAAATGCTCTTTGAGCGCCTGCCGCGTCGTGGAGATCTGTTTTTGCAGCAACTCGTTTTCTCTCGCTTTGATTTGCTCGTCGCTGAATCCCGCCTGCTGCATTTCCAGCACCACGCGATGCAGCGCGTTGTCGACCTGCCGGGCTACCAGCGCCTCGGGAAGCTCCCATTGGGTCGCCGACGTAATCTGTTCGAGCACCTGCTGACGGACAATCTCCCGTTGTTCAAACGCGAGCTGTCGCTCCAGCATCTCGCGCGTCGCCTGCTGCAGCGCCTCGACCGAGGGGGCCGAAATCTGATCCAGAAACTCCTTGTTCAATTCCGGCAGGCGGCGGCGCTTTACGTCGGTGACTTTGCACTGGATCGTCACCGGTTCGCCGCGCAGTTCCTGCTGTGTCGCTTCGATCGAGATGACGGTTCGCGCTTCGCGCGTTTCCCCCGGGGTCACCCCGTTCATCAGCGTCCCGAAATCGCTGACCTCCGCATCCGTGAAGCGGAGCACCGGCCGCAGGCGAATCTGCACATTGGAGGCATGGCTGAGCTCCCGGTCTCCCGAGGAACACTGCAAATCGGCCAGGATGAAATCTCCCCCCTGCGCCGGGCCATCCACCGGAACCAGTTGCCCAAACTGCTCCAGATAATTTTCCAGTGCCGTTTGCACCTCTTCGTCCGTCACGTTCTTGACGGGCCGCCGCACCTTCAGCCCCGCATAGTTGGGAAGGTCGAACTCCGGCCGGACTTCGACGTCGAATTCGTAAGTGAAATCTCCCGATTCGGGCAATTCCAGCTCTTCCACCGCCAGATTGGGCTCGTTGATGGCATCCAACTCGTGCTCTTCCCCGAGCTGCTGCAGGCTCTGCGTCAGCACTCGCTGCCGCACCTGCTCCCCCACCTCTTTGCGAAACCGCTTTTCGATCAGTTTCCGCGGGACGTGCCCCGGACGAAATCCAGGGACCGCCGCCGTCGTCAGAAACTCCCGCACGATCAGTTCGGTCGATTGTTCGATGTCGCTGCGGGGGACCGTGACTTTCACATGTTTTTTGCAGGGTCCGGCAGTGGAAATGTCCACCACCAGAGCCATCCGGGCTGGGGCCGGCGGTTCTTCTTCGGCGATCGCGGTCCCGACCCCTTCGTTGTCCATGTCATCTTCGGCGTGGTCAGTTTCCGGCAGGTCGTTTTCGTCGTCACTCATGATGTTCAGCCAGGTCTCTCCATGCGTCCGAACAGATCCGGACCGGGAAGCGGGGGCAGATTCACAGGTTCTGCGGACAGACGCCTTGTGGCGCCTGCACGGAATTGATCCGCATCAACCGCGTTCGACACTGCCCCAGGGCGAGGCGTTGTCGCACGTCCCCCAAGAAAATACAAGAGCGGGTGATGGGGATCGAACCCACGACAACCACGTTGGCAACGTGGTACTCTACCACTGAGTTACACCCGCCGGTTTTGGTGTTCACGAGCGTCCGATTATAGCGCTCGACCCGTGGGATGCAAGTCCAAACGCCAGTTGCCTCTCCGGCACTGGTTCGCCGCCCGGATTCCGTCCCTAACCGAAACCCCGATTACAGGTTGCGAGTCCCCCAGGCCCCCGTTAGGCCGCCTTGCGGATGTCTTGCCAGGGACGCTGTTCCCCCGCTTTGCGTTCTTTCCGACGCAGGAGCATCAGTCCGTTCCAATACGTCGGATGTCGATTGTGTGGAGTCCGCACATCCAGGACCGGGTGATACTCGTAGAGACTGGCCGCCAGAAACTCCTGGACTCCGCGGCGGATTTCGGGCCGATTCGATTCATTCACAAGAATGTGCCCGCCGACCCGGACGAACGGTTCTGCCAACCGGAGCGCATCGTGTTGGTCTTCCCAGGTTTCCAGTCCCTGACAGGCCAGCAAGCCGACTGCCCCCTGGTGGACCTCCTGGAAATACTCTCGAAAGGGGCGCTCATGAAATTCGTGGCGCGGACTTTTCCAGCGCCCGAACCGCATCAGGAACGCCTCTCTGGTCGCCGGCCTTCGGCCCAGCGGATCGACCCCGATGCAAACCCGGTCGCGGTGTCCGGCCATTCCGGCGAACAGCGGAAACCCCCGATCGACCCCCAGACTGAGGAACGCCTCGCTGCCAGAGAGTTCCGCCACCCCGCGGTTGATGATGGCGCCGATGGCGAACGTCGAACGATGCCTCACGCGACACACCTTCTTCAGGCGCTCTTGCATCTCCTCCTGCCCCTCCGGGAGATTCGTCATCCACATTTCAAGGTGGATGCCGACCCCTCGGGCCAGTCGATTCAGCGTCCGGAATCCCTGGGGGCGGGGCGCCGCAGGTTGAAACAGCCGGAACGAAATCTGCTGCACATAGTCGGCGTATTCCATACACGCCTCCAGAGAGAAGGTCCGGGACAGCGCCAAACGCGCGGACCATCGGGCGCGGGGTGATACCCCAACCGCGGAATTGCGTCAAGAGGGGAGTTGGGCAAAACGAGGCGGCGTGGGGAACGGGGTATGTGTCGCAGATTCCGGACTGCCCACCGTGTCGGAAATTGTACATCAGTATACATAACGATGTCAAGCGAGCGGCAAGCGAACTGATAGGGGTAGGGAGGGCCGATTGATTTCGGCCCCCCCTCCCTCCGAACCGGACGGGCGGTTTTCCCGCATCCGGCTCTCCCGTTAGTGGTGTTACCTTTGACAGGATTGACGGTAGGA
>JBJXGA010000189.1:0-5902 GCA_046152955.1 Planctomycetales bacterium
GTATGAGAACTGTGTCGTGCGGTTCGTGTCGTCGCCGGGGGAGCAGGTGTTGCTCGAACTGCTGCTGGAGGAACTGCTGGTCGTTTTGTAGTTCTCGATCAGCGAGACTCGCCTGCCCGCGTCGTCGAACGTGGTGTACGTGACGGTCCCCATCGGATCGGTCATCTGGTACGCCTCGCCGTCGGCGTTGTAGTCGGTGGAGGTGACGAGACAGGTGTCAGACCGCGCGGGAATCGTCGACGACCGGGAAAGTGCCGATCCGCCGTTCGTCCCATAGTCAGCGGTAGCCTGGCCCCGGCCGAGCGCGTCGGGATAGATCGTGGCATAGGTCACCCGCGCCTTGGGGGTGGTCGAGGGATCAATCAGCGCCCCGAGTTGCCCGGTCGAGGCGTTGTGATACCGCTGGCGGTTAGTAGCCTGGATCACATTGCTGGCGGCATCGTACGTCGTCTCGGTCTGCTCCATGATGACGTTGTTCGTCACGACCTGGACGTCGGCGTACGTGGCGTCAGTGCCGTAGCCGTTGTATTGGGTCGCTTGGCGACCAAGGCTGTCGTACACGGTCTTGGTGAATCCACTGGAACCGGCGGGGAGGGATTTGATGACGTTTCCCGCGACGTCGTACCAGGTGTTGTCCGTGAGCGCGTTGCCGATGGCGCCGGTCGTCGCGTCGACGGCGTACTTGGCCGTCTGATACACGGCCCCACGATCGTCAAAGCGGACGACGCTGCGCCCAATGAGATTCCCTCCGGAGGTTGTGTCGCGCCTGTCCGTGCGGATGGCGCGGTCGAGGTTGTCGTAGCAGACTTGTTCGTAGACGTCGATTTCGCCGTCGGTGTCGGTGCGGCGATTGCGGAAGTCGTAGATGAACGTCGTAACGCGGTTGTTGGCGCTGTTGGAATCGACGTAGGCGGTCTGTTTGGTGACGTTGCCGTCGCCGCCAGCGACGTTGCCGTCGTATTCGACACCGCTCACCTGAACCATATTGTTCCCGGAGGCGCCGCCGCCGGTGGGGTCGGTGGAGGTGGCGCCGGTGTCGTTCGTGCCGATCCAGGAGGAAACCGGCATGCCACGGGAATTGAACACCGTGCGGGTGATCGTACCGCCGGGGGTCACCACTCGGTTCTGACGCTTCATCACGTCGTAACCGAAGTCGGTCTGGTCGTAGTTCGTGCCGCTCGAGCCGGCGCCGGAGGCGGGAATCGATTTGTAGACGCGGTGGCTGGCGGCGGCGCAGCAGTCGGTGTATTGCGTCGTTTGCCAGCGGACATAACTGGACTGTGCGAAACTGTCGCTGGAAGAGAGTTTGCCGCTGGAGGTAGCGCCACTGCCGCGAGTCGCGCTGATCGTTTCGAGGTTTTTTCCTTGGGCATCGGCGATCGAAATCTGGACCGGATTGATGAGGATGTAGCTCGAATCGGAGACCTTTTGATAGCCTTGGCCGCTCCAGGTCTGGAACGTGGCGTCTTTGTAGACAGTCCAGGTCGCGCGGCGGACGCTGGTGGCGACCCCTCCGATGTCGATCGTGTGGGCCGGTTCGAGGGTGTCCGTCCGGCGTCCCTGGTTATCGTTCGTAAAGTCGGTGGTCAAGTGGAGGCCGCCCCCGGCAGGGGTGGTCCAACCGGATGGCTCGTCACTCACCAGGGCGGTGTCGACGTCATCGATCCGTTGCGTGAGGGTGCCGGTGGGGATGTCGTACTTGAACCGCGTGATGAACCCCCGCTCGTCCATGCTCCAAGTCAAATTGCCGTAGGAGTCGAAGTATTCCTTGCGGGTGGCGGCGACGCCGGAGCCGTTCTGGCTGGTCGGGACGACGGGAAGCGTCGTGGTCCGCTGTTGGATGGCGCAGGTGCCGGGATAGAACGTGTAGGCGTAGCTCGTCACGATCTGCCGGCCAGAACCGCTGGAGGAACTCGAAGAACTGGACGAACCGGGGCAACCGGCGGGGTCGTCGGGATAGACGATTGTCCGGCTGAGGAGCCAACGGCAAGATTGTCCCGCGCCGCTGCTGGACGAACTGCTGGAGGAAGAACTGCTGGAACTGCCGCCGGGGGACCAGCAGCAGGAGGTGTATTCGTACTCGCGGAGTTTGACCGGCGTGCCGAGTTCCCCTTTCTGGACGCTTTCGGAAGCGACAAACCCGCTCTGAGAATCATAGGTCATCGTCCGGATCAGCCCTGTGGTATCGCGCAGGTATTGGGCGTTGCCGGCGACGTAGTTCACGAGGTCGGCCTTGGTTTCGTCATAGCCGCTGACGGCCGAGCGATTGGCCTGGAGGATGGCTTTGCCGTCGCTGTTGTAGCGGGTGTACTCGCACCACTGGTCGCTGCCCGACTTGAACACGCTGAGCATTGTCATGCCAGCGTAGTTGGTGAAGACAATGTTCTGATTGCCGTCGGGGAGGGTTTCGATGGTTTTGGTCTTCCAGTTGTTGTAACCGTCGCTGAACGCCGACTGGCTGGAACTGAACGAGAAAGTCTGCGAGCCCGATTTGACGATTTCCTTGGTGACGCGGAGATTGGTGTCGTATTCGTAGTAGTAGTCGGCGTACAGGAGCAACTGCGAGTCGGAGACGGTCAGGGGATTGAGCCCGTCGGCGGTCATGCGGTTGTACGCCGCGGGAAGGATGACGAATTTCAGGGCATGGAGAAAGTCCCCCGTGGCGGCGGAACTGCTGGAGGAGCTGGCCGCGCTGGAGGAACTGGATGAGCTTGAGGAACTGCTGGCGACGGGGCGGGCGTAGTACCGATAGTAGGTGGTGCCGGTATCGACCCAGGCGCTGCCGTCCCAGGATTGCGTCGTGACCGTCTTGAGATCGCGGATGGTTCCCTTGGGATCTCCCGCGGCGTAATACGTGTAGTTGGCCCGCTGGACGTTGGTCCAACTCCCGGCGTCAACCTTGCGTCGAAGCAGAACCGTCGTCAGGCTGGCGGCTGCCGCAGTGGGATCGTCGTAGGTGTAGAGGAACGATTCCGTCGTCGTGCTCCCGGAGGCGGTGTAGCTCCGCTGGACTTCCCCCAGGTTGATGCCGTTGGCCGCGTCGGAGACGACGGTCAAGTTGTTGCCAGCCTGGTCGCGCTGCCGGACCAAAGCGCCGGTGTTTGAATACTCGGTGATCAGGCCGTCGGTGGTGGTGTGCCGGAACACCTGGTTGGCGCTATCAAACGTCAGCGTGTCCTTCACGCCATACCGCGGGACGAACGAATTTCCCGATTTGTCGAACCAGAGGGTCTGGCCGGCCAGGCCCATAACGACGGCCTGGGTCACGGCGGAGGGACCGTTCTTCAGGCCGGAGAGGATGAGGTAGGTCCATTCGCGGATTTGCCAGTTCCAGCCGTTGCCGCAGTTGACAGGATTGGAGAGACGGCTGGAAAAACTGCGGGTATGGCCCCAGGGAATGCCAAAGCCGTTACTGCCGAAGTCGGAGGCAGCTAGGACGAGTTCACCGGTGGCGTAGCGGACGGGGGCTTCGCTGGTTTGGGTGCAGGGACCGCAGGGGGGCGGGGTGGGACAGGGGCCTTTCCCATTTTCAACGCGGATTTCAAGGGACAAGTCTGTGGCGACGGGAGAGCCAGCGCAACAACTTCCTGCCAAACTGTATCTGAAGAGCCCGCAAAAGTCGCTGGTGTTGGAGTACAGTAGAACATCGATCGGTCCGCCGGGACATGTGGTCTGGAAGCGGAGCCAGGAGCCGACGCCACTGGAGTCGAAATAATAGGTCAAAGTGACCGTGTCGCTGGCCATTCCGGAACCAATCCATCGCTCGGGATTGCTGCCGGACGCGGCATTGTATGTGAGTGGAATCTGTACCAGGTTCCAGGCGGCGCATGGGACCGGTTCCATCGTATTGGGGTTTGGCGCATTCCCTGGGATGAAAATCGTTGCGGTCAGCTTGATGTCGGAATTGGCCATGACATGTTCCTGAGAAGAAGTTGTGGGAGAATCAACACACGGACATATGAAGCAACATGACAGGGTTTGTTCGGAATCTGTGAGGGGCGGTACTCACGGTGGAGCGATTGGGGCTGCGCGTGGATGGCCGGTCGGACGTGGCGAAAACTCCTCCTCGATGAGTTCCGGCGAGAACATTTCTCCAGCGACCCGGATTGGCGCGAACTGGACACTTGGTTTGTGAAACTCGGGGGTGGACTGGATGCGGGGGATACGGAGTCCCAAGTGTCGTTCGAGGTATTGCACGTAGTCGTGGAGGAAGTGGTACGGGCGCTGATTGCTCTCGTGAATCAGCGGATAATGCATCTCGACTTGCTCGACACCTGGTTCCCCTTCATTCAGACGGGTGATAAACGGATTATTCTGCCACAGCGCGTCGGCGCTTGTCCGCACGTCGGTCACAAACTGGCCGGGATGGGCCAGGTGCAAATCCCGGACTGCGGCAGTCAAGACAGTAACGTCGCCGGGGGACTGGAAGGAGCGGAGGATGAGGCGGCGAGGCATGAGGGCGCAGAGAGTAGAGAATAGGGAGATTAGGTTTCCGACTTCACGTCTCAAGCTTCATGGCGACTTCTGTTTCTAGGCTGCGGGAGGTTGGTGGGGCGGTCCCGGAGGGGTAAAGGGAACGTTCCACCAGGTGGCAGAGGAGGTGTTCGATCGCCAGATGGGTTTCCTGGATGTGTTGCGTCGAGCGGCTGGGGACACGGATCGTGATTTGGGCTTTAGGCTTAGAGTCGTCGAACTCGAAATCGCCGATGCCATTGCCGGTCAGGAGGATCGTGCCCAGTCCCATCTCTGCCGCTGTTTCCAGGGCGCGGAGAAACCCGAAGTCGTTGGCGTAGGCGGTGAGAAACGACGTGTCAGTGGTCAGAGCGATGGCGGGGAGTGGGGGACGTGCGAAATCGGCGTGGAGTCGGCTGGTGAATTCCGTCGCTAGGTGCTGGCAGTCGGCGGCGCTCCCTCCATTGCCGCACAGGAGGAGCCTGCCTCCGTCGCGAAACGCGGCAGCGATCATGTCTGCCGCGTCGAGGATTTGCTGCGAGCAGGCGTCGATCGTGCGTCGCTGAACGCGCGCAGTCTCGACGAGATGCGTTCGGATCGTTCCGAGACGGAAGTCAGGCGACTCAGGATGCATTGGCCATCATCCTCCATCGTGGACGCGCCGATCACATCCAGGCGATCGGAACACGCCCTGCCAACGGACGATGCGACTCGCCGTCAGCGACTTCAGCCCGCGCCACAACCGTGCGCGGAGTATGTCAACACGAACTGGTTAACCCGGCTGAATTGGAGGTTTAGACCAATTGAGCCAAGCAGGTCGTTTGAGAGATTTCGGAATTATCAACCGTCACGCAAAGCATGACGGCGTGTGGGTAGGCGCTCACCCATTCGGTACACGGCAAAACCAAACAAGGCATGATTTGCTGCGGATCTGAGTATGGCACGTTGTGGTCCACGCGAGGTGGAATAATGTCTCAGCTTTGGATATGGCCAAACTCTGTCGCCGATGCAACTTGCGTCGGCGAAGGAGTGGCCACGGTTGGCGTATTTGCTATGCAAGCCTGTGAATACAGAACCTGCGAAAACTGAATCACGAAGGGTCGAAATCGAAGCGGTTGCTGTGAATTTGTTTTGAAGATCCGCCACCGGATGAGTGAGAGTCAATGGCGACTGGTTTAACCGATGCAGCAGTCAACTCAGAGCATATTGTTACGTGTCCAGTAAAAAAGTCAATCACCTGTTTAGGTGAGATACAGATTTATAGGTATGTGCCGCAACGGTCTCGTTCAGAAATCAATTTGGACCAGAACTCGTGCATAGCAAACGCTTCCCGCGCAACAGCGCCACAGGTGGATTCTCCGGAGACCAAGGATCGCAAAGTCACCGCGAAGCACCCCAATCATGTCTGGCACATCGACTTCACGACGATTCCGACCGCGAGCGGATCGTG
>JBJXGA010000207.1:0-49635 GCA_046152955.1 Planctomycetales bacterium
GACGATCAACATCGTCGCCGTCGCGCTGCTCCCCGACACGTGCCATCCCGGACAGACCGCGCTCATTGTCGGCGGCACACTGGGGAACGACTCGATCCTCTTCAGCCCCGCTGGGAACTCCGGCGACGTCACCGTCAAGCTGAACGGCGCCACATTGGGCACGTATCATCCAACCGGCCGCCTTGTCGCCTACGGCCAAGCCGGCAACGACGACATTCAGGTCGCCGCAGGGATCAATCTCTCCGCCTGGCTCTATGGAGACGGCGGAAACGATCGACTCAATGCCGGAAACGCCAGCCCCGGCGGCAACCTGCTCTTCGGCGGCGATGGGAACGACGAACTGCTTGGCGGTTCTGGGCGCGACATCATGATCGGCGGGCAGGGGGCCGACAAGTTCACCGGCAACGCCAACGACGACATCCTCATCGCCGGCCTGACGACGTTCGATAGCCGCAGTGCTGCCGGTCACGAGGATTTCTGGTGCCGGGTACTCAAAAAATGGACGGACATCAACGTTGAATTCCTCGACCGCGTGTATGCCCTGCGGACTGGCACCGGCGCCAATCTGCTGGCCAGCGTCATGGACGACAACTCGGTCGATCAGATCGACATGCTGCAAGGGAGTTCCGGCAACGACTGGTTCCTCTTCAAAGCCGACGAGGACAAAGTCGTGGGCCAGACCGAGTACGCCAACTGACTCTGGCGAGGCCATTGAAATCCAAGGAACCTGCCATTTCTCCAAACGATGACAATCTTTGGTATACCGAAATTCGGAACTTTTTACTGAAACGAATGTTACGGCGAGTCAACCAAAGATTGTCAATTGACAATCTTTGTGACAATGTATGTGACCATCTTTGAAACGTTGACAATCTTTGGAACGGCTCGGGTGGCACGTCCCTGACGTAAGGAAGGGGAAGGGGGTGGCGAGCCGCTCCCGGTGACGGTCTTCCAAGGAACTTGCTTTGAGGACTCCCAACGGAGGGGTTCGACTTTCTCGAACGCACATTGGCGGCTCGGCGGGAGCCTCGCCCTCCCGTGGGGTGCTCGCCCTCCCGAATGCCTGCGGGCTACGCCGCGGGGGAGACTTCGACTTTAGGCTCGGCGATCGATCCTGGCGGGGGGGCGCGGAAATGGCCGTCTTCGCTGATGTCGTCGAAACGGACCGACATTCGCTTCGAGACCCCGGCCTCTTCCATCGTCACGCCATACAGCACGTCGGCCCCCGCCATCGTGTGCTTGCGGTGCGACACGATGATGAACTGCGTCCACTGTCGGAATTCCTGGATGATCCCCAGATAGCGGCCGACGTTGCCGTCGTCGAGCGCCGCATCGACCTCGTCGAGGATGCAAAACGGACTCGGTTTGCTCTTAAAGATCGCCAGTAGAAGCGCCACGGCGGTCATCGTTTTCTCGCCGCCGGACAAGAGCGAAATGCTCCGCAGCTCCTTCCCCGGCGGCCGCGCCACGACGTCGATGCCGCACTCCAGAACGTCTTCCGGATCCTCGAGCACGACGTCTCCTTCCCCTCCTCCAAAAAGTTTGCGGAACAATTCCTGGAAATTCTGCCGGACCTGCGTGAAGGTCTCCAGGAACAACCGCTTGCTCTCGGTATTGATGCGGCGGATGATCTCGTCCAGCGTGTCGCGGGCTTCGACCAGATCCTGCAACTGGCCACTGAGCCGCGCGTAGCGCGTTTCCAGTTCGTCCAGTTCCTGCAGGCTGTCGGTGTTCACCTGCCCAAGCTGTTTGATCTTGCATCGCAGGCGGTTGATGTGCTCTTCGACTTCGGCCCGCGCCTGTTCGTCGGAAAGCGGGGGGGCGTCAGCAGCGTTTTCCGAGTCCGCGGCGTCCTCTTCCGGCCGCGGTGCGCGGGCGGTGACACCGGATCGGGCCGCTTCCTCCAGTTCGATCTGGTATTCGTCGCGCAATCGATCGGCGGTGTTCGTCAACTGGTGGCGCAGTTCGGTCTCCTGCATTTCCAGGGCATGCGCCGCGTCGCGCAGGTCGCGGAGCTTGTGCCGCACGTCCAGATCGCGATCGGACAATTCACCCCGCAGGCGGCGGGCCTGTTCGCGTCCCGCCAGCAGTCGGTCCACAGCGGCGGTTAGCCGGTCTTTCTCCAACGCCAATTCCGCGAGCAGAGCGCTGGTCTGGGCCACTTCCGTCTCGATCTGGTTCCGCTTGTCGGCCAGCAACCGGAAGCGGCGCTCCGCCTCTTCGCGATGCATGTCCCGCTGAAAACGTTCCTGATCGAGGCGCGACCGGGACTCTTGCAAATGCTGCATCCGCTCTTCGTACTTGGCCAGGTCGCGCTGTTGAGTGGCGAACAAGGTGGCCAGTTGCTGCGCGCGGGGATCGTCTTCGGCAATCCGCCGTTCGATCTCGTCGATCTGCGTTTGCAATTCCTGCTGTCCGCCGCTCAGATGCGATCGATCGGCCCACGCCTGAGCCAGACGTGGCTCGAGTTCAGCCAGTTCGGCAAAGAGCCTGTCCGCTTCAACCTGAGCATCGCCGCAGTCGCGACTGGCGCGCTCCCGCGCCAGGTCGGCCGAAGCCGCCACCCCGCGCAACTCGCTGACATGATGCGCGCACAAATCCAGGTCGAACTGCCACTGCTGTTCCTGCCGCAGCGCCTCTTTCAATTCCGCCGCGATCCGGACCAGGGCGTCCTCTTCCCCTTCGATCTTGCGGTCGAGGCGCGCCAGATCGTTCTTGATCCCCCGCAGCTCGCTTTTGCGCGACACCAGCGACGATTCGCTCCGGACGGCTCCGACGTACAACGTCCCATTGGCTTCGAGCAATTCTCCCTGCAGAGTGACGAAACGGGATTGCTGGTCGGCGACAGCAGCCAACCGCAGCGCCACGTCGAGTGCCGACACGATCCAGGTGTCGGACAGAAGCTGTTCGGCCAGGCGCGAGATGCCCGAGGCAGAGCGGACCAGCCGGTCCGCCCGGCAAACCACTCCGAGACTTCCCGACAGATCCTGGGACGGGGCCAGAAGGCGCGGCCCCAGTCCGGCGGTTGCCTGTCCATACCCATTGCCGGACTCCTCGGGGAGTGGGGCCAGCGTAAGAAATCCGACCCGTCCTGCGATGCGGCACTGGCCGTCGTGCAGAAAGTCGAGCAACGGTTCAGCATCGTCAAGGACGATCAACTGCGCCCGCGATCCCAGCGCCACTTCCAGCAACGCGGCGTTCTCCAGATCGACTTCCAGAAGATCGACCACGTGTCCGCGAACATGGCTCCAGGGGGGGCCTTGGGCTTCGCGGGCAAGCGAGAGGATTTCTTTGACTCCAACTCCCAGGCCTTCCTGCCGACGTTCGAGATCCTCCAGCAGCAACCGCCGCGCCTGGATCGCCCCCCGCTGCTCGCGGAGTTCCGCCAGACACTGCTGCGCCTCCGCCTGGTTGGCGAGCACCTCGCCACGCCGCCCAACGAGAGACTGCATCTGGTCGCGGAGGGCCGACTGCTGCGCGAGCGCGGCCTCCACCGCACGGGTCCGGACCGCCCATTCCTCTTCGCACTGCGCCAAAGCCTGTTGCAGCGCTTCGCGCCGGGTCGCCAGCGCTTCCGCCTGGCCGCGGCGCTCCTCGACCTGAGCCTGGATCGTCGCCAGTCGACTGTCGGCCACGGAGCATTCGCGGACCGCTCCCAGGAGTGCCGTCCGGAGTCGATCCAGTTCCTCGCGTCCGGCTTGGACCTGCTCCTGGAGCGCGCGGGCGCCCTGTTCCGCCTCGGAAACAACGGCGCGCCGCCGGGCGAATTCCGCGGCGAATGACTGCAAGTCGACTTCGGTCTGTTCCAGCTCGCCGGCCACCTGTTCGGCCCGATTGGCCAGGTCAGACTGTTGCTGTTCCAGCCGCGCATACTCGGCGTCCAATTCCTCCTTCCGCGCCGACTGGTGCCGCAGCGTTGCTTCGTGACCGGCGATCGTTTCGCGGTTCAGGGCGGCCTCCCGCTCGGCGGCGTGCAAGTGGTCTTCCGCCTCCGCCAGCCGCGCCTCGGCGGACTGTTGTTCCGCTTCGCATGCCTGCGCTTCCTGGAGCAGCCCGTCGATCCGGGATTGCAGCGCGGCACGCTCGCCGGCCAGGCGCGCCAGCCGCGACTCCAGGTCGCGGTAGTCGTCGGCCGCGGCGCCGACCCGCAGCGTTCGCAGTTCCTGTGAGTATTCGCGATACTTGGCCGCCTTGGCCGCCTGATTGCGAAGTGCCTGGAGCTGTCCCTCCACCTCCTGAACAATGTCGGTCAGCCGGAGCAGGTTTTGCGCCACGCGCTCCAGCTTGCGCTGCGCCTCGACTTTGCGGACCTTGAAGCGGCTGATGCCGGCGGCCTCTTCGAACACGACGCGGCGGGCGACGTTTGTCGCCTGCAGCAACTGGTCGACCCGCCCCTGCTCGATGATGCTGTACGCGCTGGTTCCGGCGCCCGTTCCGAGAAACAGGTCTTTGATGTCTTTGAGCCGCGCGGGGACGCGGTTGATCAGATATTCCGCCTCCCCCGAGCGATAGATGCGGCGTCCGATCTGCACCTCGTCGGCGTCCAGCCCGAGAATGCGGCGGGAGTTGTCGAAGGTGAGGAGCGCTTCGGCCAGTCCGGCGGGCTTGCGGCTTCCCGAGCCGTTGAAAATGACGTCGGTCATTTCCTTACCGCGCAGACTCTTGGGACTCTGGTCTCCCAGAATCCACTTGATGGCGTCGACGACGTTACTTTTTCCCGAGCCGTTGGGTCCGACAACGCAGGTGACCCCGGGCGCAAAGTCGAACCGCGTCCGGTCGGCGAAGCTCTTGAAGCCGAACATTTCCAGCGCCTTGAGCATCGTCGTTGCCTGGTGAGCGATTCGCTGCGAGTGGACGGGCCACCCGCCCGCGGGGAGGTCGTCCCCTCGGGGAGTCGAGGGGCGAAATGAATGCTGGTCCGCCCCAAGCCCGTTGGGCGCGCCCCGTTCGGAGAGCGCCCCGCATTGGCTTACGACGGTTTGAGCGTGGACTTACTTGCGAAAGATGTTGAACAAGCCTGACTTGCGTTTGGGGGCTGGTTTTTCGTTGGAGTCCCGCGCGTCGACCAGGCTGGCCTCGCCAGCAGCCGTGGATGGCCTTTCCGGCGTCGCGTCGGACGGTTGCTCGCTTTGGTCCAGATCGGTTGAGCCTTTGGATTCGACCGCGGGGAACATGTTGGGAACCAGGTTGGGCCGTCCCACCCGGGTGGTTGTCTCAGAGGCCGTCGCGGTGTTTCCGACCTCCAGCTCCGCGGGGGGACGATGATACAGTCGTCCGGCTTGCGGCAGGGCATCCAATTCCAACCGGCCCATCAGATTCGAGCCCCGTTCCGCCTGGACGAGCATCTGGGCCACGTCGGGATAGTTCGCGCGGAGCTTGTTTACGGCCCGGATGATATCGACGACCCGCGTGCTGCAGTTGACCTCTTCGACCGTGTCGACTCCCACCTGGTAGCGGCAGACGCGCACTGTGTCGCTTCCGGCTGCCGCTGTGATCATGATGTGCAGTCCGGCGGAGAGCAAAATCGGAGTGCGCATCCGCATGTCGTCATTGAAGACCACCACTTCGGGAACCCGGTGGGTGCTTAAATGCACCATCGGCTCACCCGAACACTGGAGAGCGTGCAGCGTGTAGGCGCCATCGTTCATCCGCTCGCCGCGAATGGAGTCATCTCCCTTGTCGATCGTCGACAGCGCCCGAAAGGCGCCGTACCGCGTTTCGGCGCTGTACAATTCGCGGGTGACATCCCCTTTGACCTCCAGGGTCGGCTCGGTCATCAGCTCCTGGAGGGCGCCGCGGACCTGCTGATCATCGAGCGTGGCCAGGGCGGCCAGGGCGAAGACGCGGAAGGCCTCCTCATTGCGGGCGGCGGCGGCCAGTTCTTTGGCGCCGGAACTGTCCCCCAGGTAGGCCAGGGCGTCGGCGGAATAGAAGCGGACTTCGGCGCTGGGGCTTTTGAGTCCTTCCTTGAGAATCAGAATCGACTCTGCGCCAATCGCTTCCAGTTCCATCGCCGACTTGGAGGCGGTCTGCGGAACCAGCAGCGATTTCCGCAACTGCTCCAGGCGCTCACGCTGCTCGACAGGCGTCTCACTGAGGGCGATCTGCCGGATCACCTGCACGTAGCGGATGTAATTCTCTTTGTAGCGGGGGTGAATCTTCAGTTCGATGAATTGATCGGTCTTGGCTTCCGCCAAGGGCTTTTTGATTCCGCGTTCGAATGAGTGGAACCGCTTGCCGATCGCCGACGCGACGCGGCGCGCCTGGCGAACCGTCCGCAAATCGTTGCGGAGATAGAGCCCCATTTCGCGGTCTTTCTTGAGGATGCCCCCTTTGTAGACCCCTCCTCCCAGGATACGGCCGCGTTTGAGCACTCCGGCCTGGGAGGAACTCTCCCCTTCGCCGGTCGAGATCAGCACTGGCCCTTCGGCGATCGCCAGGACGTGCCCTTTGGCCGGGCCGCGGCCCGGAATGATCGCCTGTTCCGAAAGAGAACATTGCAACAGGTAGCCCCCGCGCAGGCTGGTCGCTTCGGAATTTTCGGGAAGGACCACCTCGACGTCAAAATGGTCTCCACGCTGCACCACGGGAGGGAGCGCCGCCCGGACGATCACCAGCGCCGTATTGGGCGAGCGCAACACCTCGTTGGGATTGGGAACGCTCCGCCGACGCATTTCATCCAAGGCCATCGTGCGATACATCGACGGCGGGGTGTCCCCCCCCGTTCCATCGAGCCCCATGACAATTCCCACGGTTTCCACCTGGACGGTGTTCAAACCGGTCACCGCCACCTGGTCACGGATATACACCGTCCTGGGGGTCTTGACGTCGTCATCGTCGTCCGGTTTTTGCCCGCGTCCCAAACTCATTTTCTGGCACCCGGCCAGTGACAGAATCAGGGCGCAACACAGGATTCTTGAGGGATTCAACAGCATGTGAATAGACGCCTCCGCGCAGGAATGCTGCGCCGCGGGATGCCAGAGCGGCGAAACCGAAACTGTGGACGTGGAATGGGAGAGAGGAGTTGAGTGGCGGTGATATAGACCGATTCCGAAAACCGGTCAAGATCAGGTTTTTGGCGAATTGACGCGTTTTCGCGCAGGTGCGAGGCGGGCCACATCACGTCTCCCGCCGGGAACCGGAACGCTGGCCCCCCTTCCGGTTGACAGGACCCCCGACTCCGTGTGAAATACTGATTGAGCGTCAAATCTGATCCGTCGTTCAACATCACAATCGAAGCACAAAAGATGGCTGAGAATGCGATGGCTCCGCTTTGGTTGAAACGTCATCGCCAGACGCTCAGCGCTGACCACTTGCTGCCCACCTGGATCCGCGTTACAGAACACTGCGAGCCCCTCCCATGTGGTTGATGGACCCCCCGCTTCCCAGTTTTTGCGACGGCCTGACACGGCGAGGCTTCCTGCAAATCGGGGGCCTGGCCCTGGGCGAGGCCTCGCTCCCGGCGATCCTTCGCGCTGAACAGGCGGCAGGCGTATTCGGTGGACACAAAGGGATCATTATGATCTACATGCCGGGGGGGCCCCCGCATCAGGATCTGTATGATCTGAAGCCTCAGGCGCCTGTCGAGTTTCGCGGGGAGTTCGACCCGATCGATACCAGCGTCCCTGGGGTCTCCCTGTGCGAGTTGCTGCCGCGACTGGCGGCACGGATGGACCGGCTGTCGGTGATTCGATCACTCATCGGCTCGGATGGAGCGCACGCTTCGTCGCTCTGTTCGACCGGCTATCCTTATGGCAAGGCCCCTCCCGGCGGAGCGCCGCTGTACGGCTCCGTGGTCTCTTCACTTGTGGGACCGACCCACCCTGCGGTCCCGGCGTGTGCCGATCTCTCCGAGCGAATGCAACATGCTCCCTACAATATCGGCGGACCGGGATTTCTCGGAAGCGGGCATACCCCGTTCCGACCCGACGGGGAAGTTCGGGAGAATCTTGTCGTTTCCGCGCAATTGGTCCCTCGACTGAATGATCGAAAGGTGCTGCTGTCGGCGTTTGACCGGTTTCGCCAGCAAGCCGATGCTGTCGGCGCAGGGGTGCCCCAAAGTGCGACCTCCGACACCACCGCGATCGCTTTGGACATTCTGACCTCAAGCCGCCTGGCGCAGGCGCTGGACCTGGAACGGGAAGACCCCGCCGTCCGCCAGCGTTATGGGGTCGATGATCCCGAAGCGCTGCCGTATTCTCACCTGGGTTACAAGGCGCTCATGTCGCGGTTTCTGATGGCCCGGCGACTGATCGAGGCAGGAGTCCGATGCGTTACAGTGTCGTTCGCCGACTTCGACTGGCACGGCTCCAATTTCAAGTTTGCGCGTAAAGTGTTTCCCCTGTTCGATCAGGGGATGTCGGCGCTGGTGGACGATCTGCACGAACGTGGCCTGGATCGGGATGTGAGCGTCGTCGCCTGGGGTGAATTTGGAAGGACGCCGCGGATTAATAAGGATGCCGGTCGCGACCATTGGCCGCAGGTCAGTTGCGCTCTGCTTGCCGGAGGTGGGATGCGTACGGGCCAGGTGATCGGCGCGACCAACCATCTGGGTGAAGTCGCCGTGCAGCGTCCCGTGCATTATCAGGAGGTGTTGGCCACGCTGTATCACAATCTGGGACTGGACGTGGAGCAAGCGACGGTCCGCGACCTCAATGGGCGTCCCCGCCATTTGATCGATGGCCACGCGCCGATCCGCGAGTTGCTCTGATCGTGCCGGGAGTGGCACAGGCACCCTTGGATCGATTCCCCGATGCGTCGCGGATCACGAGACTGACCGTTCAGCGGGGCCGATAATGCGTTTGTCCCCCCCACCCCAGTTTCCGGTGGAGCGTGGCGTAGTAACTGCTCCCCGGAACTTTTGCCAGCCGGAAGCTGACTGGCGCCTTGTGGAGGTTGATCCGGTCGTCTGGCCCCAGGGGCCGACGGATCTGGCCGTCGATCACCAGCATCGTCCCCTCCGGCGCGCCGGGAACTGTCAGGGTGAACCGGCATTCTGCGCTGTCGACGAGCGGCCGATTGGTCAGCGTGTGCGGGCAGATGGGGGTGATCACAAACGCCTGCAGATCCTGACGCAAAATCGGGCCTCCGGCGGACAGATTGTGCGCCGTCGATCCCACCGGCGTGCTGACGATCAGACCATCGCCGCTGTACGTCGTCACCGATTCGCCGTTGATCGCCAGATGGACGTCGATCATCCGCAGCGAGGCGCCTGACGAGATGATCACTTCGTTCAGCCCCAGGTACGTCTCGATCTGTCCATCCCCCCGCCGGACGATGCATTCAAACATCAGGTGCTCGACGACGTGGTACGAGCGGGAGCAGATTCCCTCCCAGTGCTCGCGGAATTCCTGCGGCGACAAATCGGCCAGGAAGCCGAGTCGTCCCAGATTGACCCCCAGGATCGGAAGCTGCCGCGCCCCCATCTGACGACAGGCCCGAAGAATGGCGCCATCCCCTCCCAGCACGATCACCAGGTGCGCGTCGAGAGTCGAGCAATCGATCCCCGCGCCATCGTCGAAGGCAGCCAACTCCACGTGGGACTGAGCCTCAAGAAACGCTCTCAGATCGGTCCAGGCTTCACGGACCCGATCGATCCGCTGATCCGCCACGACAATGATCCGCAAAGGGGTGGGCATGAGGTCGTTCAAACCGAAGTTGTCCCTGGGAGCGCTGCAAAGCGCACGGCTGCATTCTATCATGGAACCCGAACTGCCACCAATTCATATCCCCACGCCCCGCGAGGTAAATCGTGCAACGCATCCAGCGTGAACAAGCCCGCAAATACGCCTTTGACGCCCGCGACGAACCACTGCTGCGGGTCCGCGCCGGCGAAGTGTTCGAAATCGAAACCTACGACGCCAGCACCGGCTTCTTCCAGACCGAACAGGACAAGGCGATTCCCGGAAAACGCCCTGGATTCGACCGCGTGCCGGCCCTGGCCAATCCGATCGGCGGACCGGTGTTCCTCGAAGGAGCGCAGCGCGGGGACACGCTGGTCGTCTCCATCGAGGAGATCGTCGTCGATCATTATTCCTGGATCGCCATCGGCCCCCGCCGCGGGCCGCTGGGAGAATCGACCCGCTGGCCCGAGTTGTCGCAGGAATATACGACGAAGATTTTCAAGCACACGCCGGGGCCCAGCGGCACCACGCGCGACGGGACGCTGCAATTCAACGACCGCCTGAGTTGGCCGATCACACCGTTCATCGGCACGCTGGGGGTGGCCCCCGATCGGGAGGTGACCACCAGCCTGGATGGCCAGGGAGAGTGGGGGGGCAATCTGGACATCCGCGACGTCGCCCCCGGCAATCGCATCCTCCTGCCGGTGCATCACCCCGGCGCGTTGTTCTACCTGGGGGATGTCCATGCCAGCCAGGGAGACACGGAATTCACCGGGACGGCGGCGGAAACCAAGGCCACAGTCCGCCTCAAGCTGGAGTTGATTTCAGGAAAGCGCATCCCCTGGATGCGAATCGAAAAGCCGCAGTCGATCGTCTCGGTCTTCGCCTCGCGTCCACTGGAAGTCGCTGTCGAAACGGCGACGATCAACCTCATCGACTGGCTGGTGAGCGATCATGGAATGACGCCGACCGATGCCTACTGTCTGGTGAGCACCTGCCCCGACTTCCGAATCAACGTGTACCAGATGTGCAAGATCCGCAATCTGTCTTTCGTCGCCGGCGCGGAGATTCCCAGGCGGTATCTGTGTTCTCTCCCCGCTACTCCTGACTGAGCTGGGCGAACAGATCGCGAACTTTCACCCGGAATCCTGGAAGAACCTCTCCGCCTGTCAGAGTTTGTGATTCCTTCAAGAGAGTGCGCTGATCGCAGTCGGTGTAGACCGTGATGGTGTGCTTTCGCGGATCGATGTACCAGACCAGCTCGACCCCGGCGCTAAAGTAGTCTCGCAGTTTCTGTCGCATTTCGCGCGACGTGTTCGCGCGGCTGAGTACCTCGACCGCCAGGTTGGGAACCAACGTCGGAATCGGAGCGCGTGGGACTCTCCTTCCCGGCAGTCGTTCATAGGAAACGAATGCCACATCGGGAATTCGTACCAAACCTCTTCCCAATTTGAGCATGCCCCCTTCGCCGGTGACGATTCCAAGTTTTTGTGAATTGACGAAGTTCCCGAGGCAGACGAGAAGTGCCGAGGCGATCACCGAATCTTCGTAGCCCATGGATTTCTCTATCAGTGTGCCGTTTACGAGCTCACAGAGCCGGTTCTCGCGGTCATGAATTCGAACCACGTCCCGGACTGAGGCGGTTCCGGGAGGGGGATCAATCCGGACGCGCCAAGTCGGAATGAATCCGAATTGTTCAATGAGATCAGCAAAAAGAAGTGTGGTAGACATAATCCATTTCGCGAAAGCGCAGGAGTGAATGACCGGGACGCGCCTCCGACCGATCAACCCTTTGTCAAGTTTCAATCTTACCCAAACACCGTCGTACGGAATAGATCGTTCCGATTCCACCTCCGATACCACGCCCACAACGTCACAAAACAGGGGGAGAACTTCGCCGGTTCACACTCGAGCATCGCGGCGATTTTGTCGAGTGGGTGAAATGTCGCCTCGGCGATCTCACGCGGATCGATCCGCAAGGGGGCGTCGGTGACGGTCCGGTACAGCACCGTGTGTTCCTGCGATGTCTCCGGTCCGGCGGGAAACTTGTGCAGCCATTCCAGCGCGCAGTGCGACAGCCCCAGTTCTTCCTCGAGTTCGCGCGGCGCCGCCTGGTCGTAAGACTCCCCCGCCCCGAGATGCCCCGATGCCGACGACGTGTAGCACAGCGGATACTCGTCCTTGTCAGCCGAGCGCAACTGCAACAGCAGTTCACCCCGTGAGTTGAAGACGAAGATATGGACCGCCCGATGGAGCAACCGCCGGGCATGCACGACCGATCGGGGCAACTGCCCTTGCACCTGATCGTGTTCGTCAACCACGTCAAACAGTTCTTCAGTCATACGGTCACGTGGGGGGAAATGGTGCGGCGACAAGATCATTACCAAATCGAAACGGATGCTCCAGCAGTGGCCCTGACACTCCTCGTCGGAACAGTTCCCCGAGTTCTGCCAAACGCAACGGCGCTGGCGCGGGGATCAGCCCAACGGCATGGGCCGCGCGGCCCAGCACGCCGGCGGGGGACACCCCTTCCCGGCGCAGTTTTGAAATCGGAGGGGCGCCATCTCGTTTGCTGAGCTTGGCGCCGTCAGCCGCGAGGATCAGGGGGTGATGAAAGAAGGCGAGGGGATCTGTTCGGCCCAGCGCTCGCGCCAGGAGCAACTGCCGCCCGGTCGAAGCGAGCAGGTCCGCTCCCCGGATCACCCAGTCGATCCGATCGGCCAGATCATCCACCACCACGCAAAACTGATAGGTCCAATTGCCATGCCGATCGCGGAGCACCAGGTCGCCGCATTGCGCTGCCGGTCGCTGCGTTTGCCAACCCAGCCCGCCATCGAAAAACCGCACCTCCTCATCGGGCAGGTGGATCCGCAGGCAGGTGTCGGGGGTTTCCGGCAATCCCAGGTGGCGGCAGACGCCGGGATAGCGGGGTTCGTTCTGTCCGGCAACGGCCGGCAGGTCTTTACGGCTGCAGCGGCAGGCATAGACCAGCCCCTGCGCCCGGAGCCGCTCCAGCGCCTCCCGATAGCGATGCCCCTGCAACGCTTGCCGAGACCAGGCGCCGCCGCGGCAGGGAGTGCATTGCAGCCACTCCAGGTCAACCTGCAAGTCCGCCAGATATCGGGGACGGCACCGCTGCCGATCATGGTCTTCGATGCGGACCTGCACGCCCGCCAACTCCCTTTCGGCCAACCCCCAGACGTACAGCATGGCGGCCACGTGCCCCAGGTGGAGCGGGCCGGTGGGACTGGGAGCAAAGCGAGTCAAAGGGGGCATGAACAATCGTCGCGAAGTGTCGCCGGAGAAGGGAGCGATCACAGTGGGCCGAGTGTTTTCAACCCCTTCGATTCGATATGATAACGCCTCGCCACAGGGAGAACAGCAGGGAACCTGCCCCTGCACTATTGAGTCGGGAGAATTCTCATGACGTTGATCGGGAGAGGAAATCTGCCACGGATCGGCTGCGCGCTGGGGGTCTGGATGGGGCTCGCGTGCGGCACACTGGCCTGCATCGCGGGAGAAAACCCGGACCGAGTCTTTCGCGCCGGCGCCGCGGCGATTGACATCACGCCGGTCAAACTGCCGGTGATCATCAATGGCAATATGACACCCGTGCTGGCGGATGAAGTGCAGGACCGGCTGCATGCCCGGTCGCTGGTGCTGGACGATGGAACGAATCAGATCGCGATCGTGATCGTCGACAATTGCATGATCCCGCGCGACCTATTGGATCGGGCCAAGGAATTGGCGCGCGGGAAGACCGGCATTCCGACTGCCCGGATGCTGGTGGCCGCCACCCACACCCATTCCGCCCCGTCGGTGCATGGATGCCTGGGGGTCGAAGTCGATTATGGATATGCGGCCTTCCTGCCGGCGAAGATTGCTGAGGCCATCGTGACGGCCCAGAAGAACCTGGTTCCCGCGCGGATCGGATTTGGCCTGGGACGGGATGAGGTAGACGTCGGTTGCCGCCGCTGGCTGATGCGTCCGGACGCGGCTCCCACCAATCGTTTCAGCGGGAAGCAGCACGATCTGGCCCAAATGCATCCGGGGTTCAAGAACGCCAAGGCGCTGCGCCCGACCGGTCCGGTCGATCCGGACGTTCCCGTGGTGGCCCTGCAGACCCTGGACGGTCGGCCGCTGGCGACGCTCACGAACTATTCCATGCACTACGTCGGCGCCAAGCCGATTTCCGCCGACTATTTCGCCGTCGTCTGCGACAAGCTGCAGCGACTGCTCCAGGCCGATGGCAAGTACGTGGGGCTACATTCCAACGGGACGAGCGGCGACCAGTGGCTGATGGACTATACTCTGGCGGCGCGGCGCGAATACAGCGTCGAGAGCGTCGCCGAAGGGGTGGCCCGCGCCGCCTGGGAAGCCTATGGTCGGATCGAGTTCTTCGATTGGGTTCCGGTGGTGATGGAAGAGCGATTGCTGGAGGTGGGGGTACGGATGCCGACGCGCGACGAAGTGCTGGCCGCGCGCCCCATCGTCGCCGAACTGGCCGGCCGTGGGCCACAGTCGCAGGACGAGGTTTACGCCCGCGAAACCGTGCTCCTTTCGGAAATGCCCGCCACCCGCGAATTGAAACTGCAAGCGCTGCGGCTGGGAACGCTGGGGATCGCGGCCATTCCCAATGAGGTTTTCGCCGTCAGCGGGCTGACGATCAAACGCCGCAGCCCCCTGCCGCAGACGTTCACCATCGAGCTGGCCAACGGCTGCGAGGGTTACATCCCCCCTCCCGATCAGCACGCGCTGGGCGGCTATGAGACCTGGCGGGCGCGGACGAGTTGTCTGGAAGAGACCGCCGAAGTGCAGATCGTTTCGAGCGTTCTGGACTTGCTGGAGGCCGTGGCGTCCCAGCGCGTGGACGAATTGCCGCTTCCCGGAAAAAAGCGAACCGGACCATGAACGACACGCAGTCATCCTCCGGCCCCTGGGCCGACCTGGTGGGGCATGCGCGGCCGCTCGAAATGCTGAGACAATGCGTGGCGCGCGATCGGCTGGGGCAAACGTATGCCTTCGTCGGTCCCCCTGGGATCGGCAAGAAACTCTTCGCCCTGCGACTAGCGCAGTGCCTGTTGTGCGAGCAGCATCAGGAAGCGGACCTGGACGCCTGCGGAACTTGTCCCGGATGCCGCCAGGTACTCGCCCGCACACATCCCGACTTGTTCGTTGTCGAACTCCCTCCCGGAAAAAGCGAATTGGCGATTGAGCTGTTCGTGGGGGATGATGCGCATCGCGGCAAGGCGGGGTTGTGCCACGATCTGTCGCTGGCCCCTATGGCCGGAGGACGCAAGGTAGCGATCATCGATGATGCCGATCTGTTCAACGACGCCAGTGGAAACGCGCTGCTCAAGACGCTCGAGGAACCGCCGGCGCATGCGCTGCTGATCCTGATCGCCTCCAGCCCCGACCTGCTCCTGCCGACGATCCGTTCGCGATGCCAGATCGTTTCGTTCGCCCCACTAGCCGAGAGCGACGTGCGGCGACTCCTGGTTACCACCGGACTGGTGGAGCGGGATGACGAAGCGGCACAGGTGGCGCATCTGGCTGACGGGAGTCTGGAGACCGCCCGCCAGTTGCTCGATCCCCATCTCCGGAAACAACGCCAGACGCTCTACAATCTGCTGGTCACCGAACCCTTTCCGGCGGTGCCACTGGCTCTGGCAATGATCGAAGGACTCGATTCCTCCGGTACGGAAAAATCGTCGCAGCGTGCGGTGGCGGGGTGGATCGTCCGATTCGCGATCGAGTTCTATCGCCGAGTCTTGTGGCGACTCTCTCAGGACGAGGCCACGACCGACGACATCCCCCAGATCGCCCGCATCACCGGTCGGTATCCGCACGGCTCGGCCGCGGCGATCGACCTGACCGCCGCGCTCATCGACCGCTGCGTCGCCGCCGATCGGCAACTCGACAGCAACGTCACGATTCCCTTGTGCCTTGAGTCGCTGTTTGACGATTTGGGGAGGTTGCAGCGGTCCTGATCACCGGGAGAGTCGCGGCACTAGAATTGCATCTCACGACCGCGCAGACGTGCTCGGGCACGGGTCAGCGTGGGACCGATCGAGTTCTCGGGAACTCCCAGCCCCGCGCTGATTTCACGGTAGGTGCGCCCTTCGAGGTGGAATTGGCGGACGATGCGGGCCTCCACGTCGGGAAGCCCCGCCAGCATCCGCTGCAGCTCTTCGCGGTCTTCGACCCGCTGCACTTCCCGACGATCGGGCGCCGCCAGATCCAGCGACGCCTGATGCGCCTGGACATTTCCCAGTGCCTCGGCCATTCGGCGACGCGCCATCTCGCGCACCACCACTCGCCGCGCGACGACCGACAGATACGTCGCCAGGGACGCGCTCCCGCGGAATTGGCGGAGCACGGCAAAGTCCCGATCCAAGAGCGCCAGAAAAACTTCGGCGCACAAATCGTCGACATCTTCGGGGGTCAGCCGCACGCTTCGGGCGTGTGCCGAATGCTGCACCACGTGGATGAACAGCCCCAGGAAGCGATCCACGAAGTCGTTCCACCCCCCGGCATCGCCGGACAGGCAGCGCTTCAGCAGATCGCGATCAATGTCAGTCAGAGCCACGGGGCGTTCTCGGATCAACACGGTAAGTGAACCAATCTCTATTCTACGGAAGTTGGGGATTGAGGCAAGACGATTCCCGGATTCGACTCGGCCGCGATGATGAAATCGCCGACAGGGATTCTGTTTGTAACCCCCTTGGCCCGGCATTACATCCGCGTAACTTTGCGCAACATGCGTAATCATCAAGAGATCGGGAATTTGACCAGTCGTCCCAATTGAGCGATAATTGACGCAGTCGAACGAACAATTTGTCCCACCTTACTCCGCACCGTTCGGCGGAATCAGTCCCCCCATTGGCTTGCTTCCCTATGGCCCAAATGCAGGGTCCGCGCTGGTTTCTCAAGGGGATCATCGGTTTGGGGCTCCTGATCGGGGCGCCTCTGGCTGCTATTCCATTGGCTAGGCAATGGTTGGCGTCGCGCCAACAAGCGATGCTCCATCGCGCGGAGCAACCCGCGAATCCAAGTGCCTCGATCAGATTTTCTCCCGATGAGACTAAGTCGCTGGTTATCCCCGATGAGGTGGCTGCGAGTCTGGGACTGACGGTGGCGCAGGTTGCAGCCTCAGCCCCGGTTGAACCATTGAAACTGGATGGCTCGTTATTCCTCGACACCAACAGTGCGGTCCACGTCCATTCGCGATTTGCCGGGGATGTCGTGGAAATCGGCCATCTGGAGCCGGACAACGAGTGTCCGGACGCCGGCTTTTCGCGGACGCTGCAATTTGGAGATACGGTCCGACAGGGGCAAATCCTGGCAGTGATCTGGAGCAAGGAACTGGGAGTGAAAAAGAGCGAGCTGGTTGAGAACCTCTCGCGCTTGCGACTCAGCGAAGGACGACATGCGCGACTGGCGGAACTGCTCAAGAAGGGGGCCACTTCCGAGAGTACGGTTAATGAGGCGGAGCGCGAGGTCGAAGCCGACATGATCAGCGTCGCGCGCGCCGAACGGACGTTGCGATCGTGGCGGCTGACGGAAAGCGAGATTGAAGCGATCCATGTGGAATCGCGACGAATTCATGAACGCAGCGGGACCAACGGCGCACAGGCCGACGCCAATTGGGCGCGGGTCTAGGTTCGCTCGCCGATCACCGGCACGATCGTCGAAAAGAACGTCGCCGTCGGCGACTACATCAACAACGAACTGGACATCTTTAAACTGGCGGACCTCAGACGCCTGGATGTGCTGGTGCATGCCTATGAGGAAGACCTCCCGATCCTGGAGGGATTGCCGATGGACCGGCGCTCCTGGAGCATACTTCTCAAAGCCGATCCTTTTTCGCAGCCGCTTCGAGGCAGCTTCGATCGAATCAGCAAGATCATCGATCCCTATCAGCACACCGCGCTGGTCATGGGCTGGGTTGACAACGCGCAGGGGCAATTGCGGGTCGGTCAGTTCGTGACGGCGCGCGTCGATCTTCCGATACCCGCCGGCGAAGTCGCCGTGCCCATTCAGACGCTGATCGATCTGGATGGGCATTCCTATGTCTTCGTACGCTCCGCCAGCGAACAGCACAAATACACCCGGCGACGGGTCCATCCTGTGCGTCGCTTCGCGGAAATTGCGGCGCTGCGTTCGGACAATCCGCCCAACTCAGGGGCCGATGCATGGGCTCCGCTGCTTGCGGGGGATTGGGTCGTCACGACCGCGGGAATCCAACACACTGCCGAGTTGATGGCGCGGCAGGCAGCGGCAGGCAGGCATGTCGCCGGGCATCAATAGTCTTCAGATCGGAAGCCGATGATGGTTGGCAAACTTCTGGAATGGGCAGTTCGCAGTCGCCTGGTGGTCGTCCTCCTGACAATTTGCCTGGCGGCTGTAGGCGTGCATGCGTTTTTGAACGTCAACGTCGAAGCCTATCCCGATCCGGCTCCCGCCATCGTCGAGGTCGTCACTGAATACGAAGGGGCTTCGGCCGAAGAAGTCGAGCGACAGGTGACGATTCCGCTCGAAATTGCCCTGGCGGGAATTCCCGGACTAAAATACACCCGCAGCAAATCGATCTTTGGGTTGTCGCACTTGCGAAATCAGTTTGAGTATGGAATCGATCAAACTGTCGCGCGGCAGCAGGTGCAGAATCGATTGTCTCTGGCGTCGCTGCCGAAGGATGTGATCCCTTCGATCTCTCCCGCATCACCGATCGGTGAAATCTATCGCTATACGCTGCGTGGCCCTCAAGACCCCCTCGGTCGGGAGATCTACACCTCCAACGACCTGTTGTCGCTTCAGGATTGGACGCTCGAGCGGGACTTTCTGCGGATTCCCGGAGTGGCGGGGGTCGTCAGTTGCGGGGGGACGGTGAAGCGTTACGAGATTCAGCCAGATCCCCAACGCCTCAAAGAGTACGGGGTCACTCTGCGCCAGCTTGAGGATGCCATTGCCGCGAGCAATGCCAACGTCGGCGGAAATTTTATCGTGCAAGGGGGCAACCTCCAGGTCATCCGCGGAATTGGGTTGCTGGGCGGAGGAGAGGATCCCATGGAGCGTGCCATCGGCATGCCCGATCCCCAGTCAGCCGCCCGGGCCTTGCGGCTTGGCGACCGTCGCAGACTGCATGAGATTCGACAGATCGTCGTCACGGCGACCAACAACGTGCCGATTCGTGTTGAACATGTCGTTCAGGGGGGGCCGGTGCGTCCGGAGGAAGATGGCGGAACCCAGGGCGTGATCGTCGGCTTCCATACTCCGCAGGGAAGGATCGGAATCTGTTCTCCGCAACTGGATGCCCAGGGGCGAGAAGTTTTGGATCCCTCCGGGAAGCGCCGCATGGTCGATGAAGCGGACAAGATTCAGGGCATCATCCTGCTCCGCAAAGGGGAGAAATCACTCCCCGTACTGCAAGCGGTTGCGAACAGGATTTCGCAATTCAATTCCGAAGCGGGACACATGCTGCCGGGCGTTGTCATTGAAACGTACTACAATCGATCCACGCTCATCGACGCCACCACCGAGACGGTGCGTGGGAACCTGGTCGAAGGTCTGGTGCTCGTGGCGCTGATTCTGTTCATGTTTTTGGGCAACGTGCGGACCGCGCTGATCGTGGCTCTGAATATCCCTCTGGCGCTGTTGTTCGCGTTCGCCGTGCTGTATCTCCGCGGGAAATCGGCCAATCTGTTGTCGATTGGGGCGGTCGATTTCGGGATCATCGTGGATTCGACGGTGATCATGGTCGAAAACATCTACCGCCGCGTCACCTCGGGAGAAGGGTTGGAACTGCATTTGCAGGATCGAGTCATCCGGGCGGCCAAAGAGGTTGAGCGAAGCCTGTTCTTCTCGACGCTGATTATGGTTTGCGCATTTCTTCCGTTGTTCACAATGCAGGGGCCGGAAGGGCAGATCTTCGGACCGATGGCGGACACGTATGCGTTTGCCCTGGCCGGAGCGCTGATCCTGGCGCTGACGATTTCCCCGGTGCTGTGCGTGCTGCTGTTTAAGAACCTGAAGCAGAAACGGGACAATTTTCTCGTGCGGGGGATCAAGTGGCTGTATTTGGCCAACTTGAACTTCGCGTTGAAACACCGCGGACTGACCGTAGGGCTGTTTGCCATGGCGGTCCTGATCACAGGCTCGGTGCTCCCCTTCCTGGGGCGCGAGTTTATGCCCGAACTCGAAGAAGGCAATATGGTCATTCGCGGAACGTTTCCGGTCAATGTTTCGTTGGAAGAGGTCGATCGAAACGCGCGTGAGTTGCGACGTCGGATCGCCGAGTTTCCCGAAGTCCGCTTGGTCGCCACGCAGGTTGGCCGGCCCGAAGATGGGACCGATCCAACCGGTTTTTTCGAATTGCAAGCGTTCGTTCCGCTCCGTCCGCGCGGTGAATGGCCGGTGACCGAAGAACACGGCCGAAAGCGGACGAAAAGCGAGCTGATCGACGCCCTCAATGGCGATCTGTCAAGACACATCGTCGGCGTGAATTGGGACTTCTCGCAGATCATCCGCGACAATGTCATGGAGTCGCTTTCAGGCGTCAAGGGGGAGAACTCGGTCAAGATCTTCGGCCCGGATCTCGATGAACTCGAACGGATGGCGGCCGAAGTTCATCACACTCTGGCGGGGATTCCCGGAGTCTTTGATCCCGGCGTTTTCCGAATCAAGGGGCAGACGAATCTGGCCTTTCCGATCGACCGCTCCAAGTGCGCCCTGTGGGGGGTGAGTGTCGCCGACGTGGAAGAGGTCATCGAAACGGCCGTTGGAGGAATGCCCTTCAGTTCCATGATCGAGGGGGAGCGCCGTTTCGACATTACGCTTCGTTGGCCGCGTGAACTGCGCCAAAGCGCCGACGCCATCCTGAACATTCCGGTGGATGTCGTCCGCAATAACGTCACTTCGGGATCGGTCACGCAGAGCGCTGCCACCCCCTTCACCGGTGCCTCCACCGGGTTCTCAGCCCTGGGAACCAGTCGCAGCATGCCGGCCCTGACGGGGAGTTCCCTCAATGGAGCAATGAATGATCAGACGCGAGTTCCCCGCCGCCGACTCCGTGATCTGGTGTCACCCCCGATTCCCCCCGAAGAGACCGGCGGGGTGGCTTCGTTTGTGATGCCGGGGGCGTCTTCCATCAGTCGTGAACAGGGACACCGGTTGATCGCCGTCAAGTTCGGCGTCCGAGGACGCGACCTCGCCAGCACGGTCGAAGACGCGCAGCGTCAGACGGCATCGATTTTTTCCGCCAACCCGCAATACCACGATTCCTGGAGTGGCGAATTTCAACAGATGCTGGATGCCGAGCGTCGGATGGCGGTCGTGGTGGCCCTGGCTTTGACCCTGATCGTCGTGTTGCTCTACCTGGCATTCTACTCGCTGCGCGATGCGCTGCTGGTGTGCGCGAACGTTTTGGCCATGTCGCTGGGGGGCGTTTGGGCGCTGATGCTGGCCGGGTTGAATTTCAATGTGTCTGCCGCGGTCGGTTTCATTTCCATTCTGGGAGTGGCGGTCATGAACGGCTTGCTCATGGTCTCCTCCTTCAATCAGTTGCGGATGATGGGGGTCTCTCTTGATGCGGCGATCATCGGTGGCACCGAAAAACTGGTCCGCCCGGTGACGATGACGGCGCTGGCCGCCATTCTGGGATTGCTGCCAGCCGCGTTTTCCGTGCGGATTGGCAGCGAGTCGCAGCGCCCGCTGGCGATCGTTGTCGTGGGGGGAATGATTGGCACCCTGGTCTTTTTCAATCTCGTACCAGTCATCTACAGCTTCTACGGACAGCGACAGCCGCGCTCGGCAGGGCAGGCACATTGACGCTCCGCGAGCGCAGTTTGGACTGCCCCCATTCGGCAAATTCCGGAATTCTGCCGACGAGTCGATGGACAATGACGGTCCAACTTGTGCAAGTTCGGCCACGGGATTAATGTCATTCACAGGAACCCCCGTGCGGGGCGCGTACGATTTCACTCCCCCCCTTTCGGAGTCCCCCTGTCATGCCCCAAGTCCTCGTTCCCATTGGCGACGCGACCGAGGTGCTGGATACGCTGTATCCCTTTTTTCGACTTCCCGAGGATGGATTTGACGTGGTCGTCGCCGGTCCCGAGGCGCGACACTACCACGGGGTGATGCACGAGATTCCTCCGCAGGAGAATATCCCGTGGGACATCACCCGCGAGCAGCCGGCGTATCACATTCGTGCCACCGTTCCTTTTCGCGATGTGAACCCGGAGGAATTCGCCGGACTGTTTCTGAGTGGCGGACGAGCCCCCGAATATTTGCGCTACGACCAGGATCTGCTGCGGATCACGCGGCATTTTTTCGAGAAGAATAAGCCCATTGCCGTCGTCTGTCACGGAGTTGAGATTGCCGCCGCCGCGGGAGTGCTTCGTGGCCGGACGCTGACAACCGTGGCCAAGTGCGAGCTGGACATCACGCAGTTCGGGGGGAGTTACGTCAACGAGCCGTGCGTCGTGGATGGCAACCTGGTCAGCGCGCGGACCTGGCACGACAACACGCTGTTCATGAAGGAGTTTCTGCGGGTGCTGAAGCGGGTCACCGGCGGAAGCTAGCCGCTCCAGGCGCCGCGGCCCTTCAGCGAGCGCTCTGGTCGGCATTCGGCCAATCCGGTTCGACGATCCGCAGCGCCTGATTGGGAGCGACCCCCTCCAGACGCTGCGTCCCACCCCGCGGCCAGCGGATCTCGACGTCGCACGGCCCAGTCCAGTCTCCCAGACCGAACAGCAGGATCGGCTGGTGCGAGGCAATGTAACTGGTTCCTCCCGCTAACTCCTGCATCAGCGTGCGGTCTCCCAGGCGGATTGTAACGCGCGTGCCGATCCCGCGGCGGTTTTCCTGGCGGCCGGTGAAGGCCAGCTTCAGCCAGCCGCCGCGTTGCGACTCATTGCGCAAGACCGCCGCGGGAACGTTTTGCGCCGCGACTGCGACATCCAGATCGCCGTCATTGTCAAAATCACACGTGGCGACCCCCCGCGCGATCAACCGCGATTGAAAATACTCTCCGGCCGGCTTCGAACAGTCGTTCCAGTGGCGGCCGTTCCAGGCGAGCAACTGCGGAGGCATCGCGGTCTCGCGCCCTTTGCGACTCTGATCGTCGATGTGGCCATTGGCGATGAACAGTTCCTGCTGGCCGTCCAGGTCAAAGTCGGCCATCACCGTGCCGAATCCGAGCTTGTCCAGCGGCCGGACCACCAGCCCGACGAGCGCTGAAACATCCTGGAACCCCTCCGCTCCCCGATTTCGATAGAGGGTGTTCCACTCTTCGGTGAAATGGGTCACGAAGATGTCGAGATAGCCGTTGTGATCGTAGTCTCCCACGGCGACCCCCATATTCGCCTGCGGGCTGCCGTTGGTGGCCACGGCGCATCCCTGCACACCCGCCTGCTCGTGAAACGTCCCGTTCTTCTGATTGACGAATAGAAAGTTCGGGGTAGTGTCGTTGGCGACGAAAATGTCGGGCCAGCCGTCGTTGTTGAAATCGGCGATCGCCACCCCCAGCGCCTTGTTTCCCGGTCCACTCAGTCCCCGCTCGCGGGCGACCGGTCGAAACCGCCCGTCCCCCTGATTGAGGTAACACTCGTCCGGAACGGGGTCCATCTGGTTGGGATGGCACATCGCCGGCTGTCCCTCGGCATTGTGGCAAATGCGGGGATGCTGTGGATCGAAATCGACGTAGTTGCAGACATACAGGTCGAGATCGCCGTCGAGGTCGATGTCTCCCCAGGCGGCGCTGGAACCCCAGAGGCTTTCCGCGCCGATCGTGGCGCCGGTGACATCGACAAACGTGCCGTCCCCCTGATTGCGCCACAGCACGTCCTGTCCGACATTGGCGACGAACAGGTCGTCGAACCCGTCGTTATCGAAGTCCCCCACGGCCAGCCCCTGGCTGTAGCGGCGCTCGTCGATTCCCGCCCGTTCGGCCACGTTGGCAAAGCGGCCCGTCCCCAAGTTGCGATACAGCGCGTCCGACGGTTGTGCCGCCGTGGGGGCCAGCGCAGGATTCCCTCCCTGCGGAAGATACAAATCCCACTGGCCGTCGGCGTCATAGTCGATCCAGCCACAGCCCCCGCCGGTCGCCTCCACCATCAAGACCAGCCCGGCGGCCCCATTCTGATAGATGGCGTCAATCCCGGCGACCTGCGCCACGTCGACAAACCGCGTCCGGCAGACGGCCTCTCCTGTCGCGGCGGCGGACCGGGATCTCTTTTTTTGGACTCTAGTCTGCCCAGGCTTCTTCGCGGAATTCTCACGCTCAACCGCGAAGGTCGCGGACGGAGCCGACGTCGGCGCCTGCGGAGGGCCGCCGCAGCCGGAAACGCCCGCGGCCATCGCCAGACCGAACAGAAGCCACGCGTGACAAACCGGGCGCTTCACCGTTCCCCTCCCGAGGAAGTCCCGGCGTCTTCCTGCGGTTTCGTCGTCAGCCGCCGGCGCAGCCCTTGGGCGAATTGTTCGTCGCCGCAATCGGCCGCGTAGTCGGCCAATCGACACAGGAGAGCCCCGTCGGCGGATCGAACATTTGGCAAACTCTCCAGCGCGCGCCGCAGTTCATGCGCCCGCTCCACCAGCCGCCGCAGCCTTTCGACCTCGTCGAAACGACGCTCCAACCGCCGCAATTCCGCCTGGAGGTGTCGCGTTCCCCAATCCAGGGGGTGCAGCCGCAGTGCCCGTTGGAACGCCGCCTCTGCCTGATCGCGCGCATTCCGCTGCAGGTGCGCCCAACCGGCCACGCGCCAAAAGCGATGGTCCCGGTCCATTTCCCCCGGTCCTCCCGCCAGGAGTTGTTCCACCCGGTCGAGGTCTCCACGCTCCACTCCCTGCTCCAGATGCCAGGCCAAAAGCTCCAGATTCCGTGGATACTTCTCCAGCAGCTCTCCCAGGATTTGCTGCCGATCGGAGGCCATGCGGCGAATCGCCCGGACCACTTCCACATCGTCGCGCGGCACTCCCCCTTCCAGGTCGGTCGCCAGATGGACGGCGCGGGCCACGGTGAACAGTTCCGACGTCGGGTCAGCTGCCAGCCAGCGGCGGTTCAATTCCACCCCGTTTGAGAAGTGCAGGAAGTCGGTGAAGAACAGGTAAACGTAGGCTTCCAGCGGTTCGCATTCCAGGTCGATCGCCTGGCGCGCCTGGTGGACCAGGCTTTCGCGCTGGAGCGAGAGGGCGTAAAAAAAGATCAGCCGCTGGTGGGGAAGCTCCATCCGCGGATCGGCCCGGAGCAGTTCCCGGCAAGTCGCGGCCCCCTGCCGGGGGAGGTTGAGCGGCCCAAATTGGAGTTCCACGAGCGCCACGCGCGCGGTCCGCGCGTGCGGACCATCCGGACCGACGTGTCGCAGCGCATCGGCAGAGGCCTCAAGGTCTCCCTGTTGCCGGGCGACGCGGGCGCGCAGCAGCCACGCTTCGCCGTCGTCAGGAGATAATTCCGTGAGCCGCTGCGCCGGGGCCGCGGCTTCGGCCCAGCGACCGGCGGCGACCGCGGCCCGCGTTTTGGCGCGGAGTGAGTCGAGCGTTGCAGTGCGCCACCTGGCGCGGCCGACCCAGATCAGCCCGCACAGCGCCAGGAGCGTGATGGCGACAGCGATCTTCTTCATTGCCGGGACTCCGCGGGGGAGAGCGGCGGTTCAACCAGCAAGAGCGACTGGTCCACGTCAACCTCGTCGAGCACCTGCGTCTCTCCGCCGGGCCAGCGAATCTCCACACGACACGGTAGACGACTGCTCTCCAGCCCGAAGATCAGCACCGGCTGGCTGGCCGAACAATAGCTCAGTCCGCCGGCCAATTCCTGCATCCGCTCGCCATTTTCCGAGCGGACGATGACTCGCACACCCACTCCGTTCCGATTGCACCGCCGGCCGACGAATGACAACTTGAGCCAATGCCAGCGCCGCGAGTCATTGCGCAACAGCGCCGCGGGCTGATTCTGATGCACGACCGCCAGATCGAGATCGCCATCGTTGTCATAATCTGCCGCCGCCACTCCCCGACCGATGTATCGTCCGGCAAAATAGTCACCGCCGGTGGAACTGTTGTCCATCCACTTCCCTTTGCCATCAAAACTGAAACACTGGGGGCGCATTTCCAGATCGATTCCCAGGTGGCCGGGATCGTCCAGGTGGCCATTGGCGACAAACAGGTCGTCCTGTCCGTCCTGGTTAAAATCCGCCAGAACGGTTCCAAAACCGACCATGGGCAACGTCGGTTGGACCAACCCCGCCAGTCCCGTAACGTCGCGAAACCCCTCCGGGCCCAGATTGCGATACAGCGTGTTCCACTCTCCTTCGAAGTGGGTCAAATACAAATCGAGGTAACCGTTGCGATCATAGTCTCCGACCGCCACCCCCATGCTCGCCTGCGAGCGCCCCTCGGCAGCAACGGCGCACCCCAGCAACCCCGCCTGCTCGACGAACTGTCCATTGCGCTGGTTGATGAACAAAAAATTCGGGGTGGCGTCATTGGCCACGTAGATGTCCGGCCAGCCGTCATTGTCAAAGTCTGCGATCGCCACCCCCAGCGCCTTGTTCCCCGGTCCCATCAGCCCGCGCTCCTGCGCCACGGGGCGAAACGTTCCGTCTCCCAGATTGAGGTAGCACTCGTCGGCCACCGGCTCCACCTGGTTCGGCTGGCACATGATCCGCAGCCCCTTGGCATTGAGGCACTCTTGCGGGTGAAATGGATCAAAGTCGACGTACCGACAGACGTACACATCCAGATCTCCGTCCAGGTCGATGTCGCCCCAGGCGGCGCTGGAGCTCCACAGCCGATCGCCTCCGAACGTTCCTTTGGAAACATCCAGAAAGGTTCCATCCCCCTGGTTGCGAAACAGCGTGTTGATCCCCACGTTGGTGACCAGGATGTCGTCAAATCCGTCGTTGTCATAGTCGCCGATCGCCACTCCCTGGCTGTAGCCGCGCTCATCGATCCCTGACCATTGGGTCACATTGTTGAACTGCCCTGTTCCCAGATTGCGGAACAACTGGTCGCTGGGTTGCGCCGCAGAAGGAGGGGCGGTCGCGTCTCCCCCCTGATTCAGGTACAGATCCCATGCGCCGTCCCGATCAAAATCGATCCAGCCGCAACCTCCGCCAGTCGGCTCCACCATCAACAGTTCGCCGACGGCACCGTTGCGATAGACGTGGTCCACTCCTGATTCGCCTGCCACCTGAGAGAACCGCGGCCCAAATGAAAAAGGACGATCGGCGCGGGTGGCGGCCCGGCGAACAGCGCGAAACTGCTCGGCAATTTCCGAAAGGGGATTCTGAGAATCGGACTCGTCGAGCGCGTCCTCTCCGATTTCGGGGAGCTCCCGAGAGGCTTCCGGGCGACAGCCCGGCGCAACGCACACGAGCGTCATCCACACCGCCAGCGTCAACGGCCTGCCAATCATACCGCGCCATAAAGCCAACTCCCCTGGCGCGGAATGAATTCCGAGCCAGGGGAGCGAATCGAGATCACAGATGGAATTTCAGGCGATCGATTAGAAATCGCCAGGAATGTCGCTCTTCCCGCGCGTGGCAATCGCCATGCGGGTTCGCCAGTCGATATTCTCGCTGACGAATCTCACCGAGCCATCGGACATCAGCCCCTGAGCGCCACCGACGTGCAGGCTGCTCCAGCCATCACACCGAAAGTCTCCCTGGGGGTTGAAATTGATGGGGGGTTTCAGACTCTGGTAGGCCCACGGACCCATCCACATGGCATCTCCAAACGGAGTCCCGGGATTGGCCTTGGTCTGCCAGTGCATGCATTCCATCGCCATCACCGTATTCGACTGGCCGTCGATGATGAACTTCATGTTGATTCCCCCCTGCCAGCCGATCACGCCGTTGCAACCGGCCATCGGCGCGTTCCACAGATCGGGGGTCATCGACCACTCTTCGCCTCCGTATCCCCCGTTGGGAACCAGGTAGCAATCGCGGTGTCCGGCGTTCATCCAGCCCATGTTGCCGATGTAGTCGGTCCGACCACCGTCCGCGCCGTCACCCCAACTGTCACCCTGCGCCGACTGGTTGATCACCAGGTTTGGCTGCGGATTGCTGGGGCACAGAAGGCCAGGGATGACCGTTCTGCGGGCGGCCACGTTGTTGGCCGGAAGACCGTTGTTCGGATGTCCGATGACCCCGAACGGAGCCTGCGACTGGTCGCCGAAATTGATCGTGTTGTACAACGGCGCTTGGTCCATGTACGGCAGCAGCATGGCCAGCCACGACACGTTGCCATAGGTCGGATTTCCCCAATAGGTGATCCGACTGTTGGGAAGCGTGCTGAAGGTGTCATGGTAGTTGTGGAGGGCCAATCCCAACTGGTGCAGATTGTTCTTGCATTGCGCGCGGCGAGCCGCTTCGCGCGCCTGCTGCACGGCGGGGAGCAGCAGAGCGATGAGCACGGCGATGATTGCGATCACCACCAACAGCTCGATCAGGGTGAAGGCACTCCGCCGTTTGTGAGTGCCAGGGACAACCAGTTCTCTCATAAGACCACCTTTCGCAAAAACGCATTGAAGAAAAGAAAAACAAATCGCCCGATTGAGCCCTGGCGCGCGGTCCGCTGGGCGCCTTTTTCCGTACCATTTTTGACTAGGGGATGACGATGTCAATCACGTTCGACTCAGCCTTGACTTCCACTTCCTTAGGGGACGTGTCGGCCTGTGCGTACTCGATGGGGAAAAGCTGTCCCCCCCCCATCATTTTTTGCATTGCTTCCGGGCCAGTCACCGCCCGGCTGTCACCTCCCTGCTTGCCCATCTCTTCCATCGCCTTTTGGGCGGTGTCGGTGGGAGACTTGAGCGTCACTTTGTACTTGCCGACCGCCGCTCCTTTGCGTTCGTCCTGTGTATCCGAAAGCTCATACTCGCCATTGGCGTTCAGCTTGCCCGAATAGCCGATCAATCCCTTACCTCCAATGGGAGCAAAGGAAACGGTGCAATTCGCCAGCGGTTGTCCGCCGACCGTCACCTTGCCTTTGACGGGGTGCAATTTAGGTTTGGCAGGTCCGCCGCAACCACCCACCGTGACCAACAGCAATACAGTTCCAATGAGCGCATACGATCGGCACATGAAGAATTTCAACCTCTGGAATCACAAGACATGAATAGTGGCATTGTCCGGCGCCCGGAATTTCCTGTGGTGGTCAAAGCGGGAATCCGCCACCAGAGCCCAATTCGCGTAGGCAATATCCTCAGAAGTATCGATATAGGCGGGAATTGTCAACAAAAATCCGAAAAATTCCGGTCGCCCCACCCAACCGGAGTTCCATGGCAAAAAAGCATTTTGTCCGGAATTTACGTGGTTTCTCCAACGTTCGGCGACTGGGTTTTGGCTGCGAAATGGGGGTTGACTGGGTGGACGCGGTTAGGAATCCCGCCGTGACCGGCCAGCTTAGGCTGAGCCGTTCGCCGTCATTGGCCAGCTTATGCTGCGACGTTCGCCGGTTGCTGGAGCCGACGATTACGTCCCTCATGGCTCCGATTCCTCCCGCAGAGCCTTCTTTTGAAAGCGTTCGAAAAGCTGCTGATGCATTCCGCTTTTCAGTGGATTCCCGACCTGCCGATACGCCTCTGACAGCCAATCATGGAGCGGCGCCAGCGTCGGATTCAGCTCCAAGGCGCGCTCTGCCGCCTGGATTCCCGCCTCCCATTCTCCGGCCAATCCCAGCGTCCCGGCGTACCGTCCGTAGAACGAACCGTGCCAGGGATTGACTTCCAGAAAGCGTTCCAGATATTGCCGCGCGGGTTCGACCTCGATCCTTTCGGAATGCACCAGCGCCAAATCGCGCAGCACCGCTTCCCGTCGCGGGTCGATCTGCAAGGCGCGGTCCCAATAGCGCTGTGCTTCGGCCAGGTTTCCCTGAACGGCGCTCGCCACCCCCAACGCCTCCAGGACATCCAGATCGTCGGGAGTCCGCTCGTGGACTCGCTTGAGCAATGCCCCGGCACGCCGCGCGTCTTCCCGGGCAGGACGCGCGTCGCGCGATTCCCCCAGCCAGACGAACGCCTGTGCCCGATCCACTTCCCAGGCGGGGAGCCTTTGTTCGGCCCCACCGAATAGCGTCTTGGCAGCGGCCGATTGCTCGGCGACCAACTCCGGTTCTGATTCCGACCGCCGCAGAATCCGATGATCCGCCACCGACACATGCAGAATGTCCTTAGCATGCAGCGCCGGCATATGGCATCCGATGCAAGAGTCGGCGGAGTCCTGCGCCAGCCGCTCTGACTGCGGCATCGAACAACCGCGCTGGGCGTGGCAAGACAGGCATTTCTCCCGATAATACTCCCCCAACGCCTGAGGATCGGGAACCGCATGCGGGTCGTGACACGAGGTGCAGCCCATGCGCCCCCCGCTCTTCTGATAGCAGACGCTGCTGGTCATCTGTTCGACCTGGCTGACCGCCCGCGGCGCCGCTTGTAAGGCGCCTGACCCCGCGACGAACACCAGCCGCGTCTCTTCCAACACCTCTCCGGGACGAAAATCAAACACCGAGCGTCCCGATCGCACCACCGCGGCTTCGCCATGCAAATGGCATTGGGCGCACAGGCTGTCGCGCGCGTCCGACTCCAGCCGCGCCGGATGAACGATCCATTCGTCGCCCTCTTCTGCCAGGCCCGACTCGTGCCGTTCGACATGCCGCCTCCCCGGCCCGTGACAGCGCTCGCACCCGATCCGTTCTTCGTGAACGGCCGGAGTCAAATATCGATCAGGCTCGCCGCGATGAGCCACCGCCATCCGTCCGGCGTGGCAGTTCATGCACCCATCAGTGATCCGCCGCTCGAACCGTTGATGATTGGCCGGGTCGTACCCCGGCGCCAGATCCCATTCCCCGCGGCGCGAGTACCAGGCGATCGACGACTTGAACAGCATCCCGCCCCGTTCGAACAAATATGCCCTTCCCCGTTTCCCCGACCCCAGGACATAGGACACATCCAACCCCTGGTCGTAGAGCAGCTCTCCCGCTGAGTTCCGCATTCGCTCGATATGCCGCACTCCCCCATCCTCGGCGCGGACCACCTCGTATTCCCGCGCCCCTGGCGGAGAGAACACCGTCCGGTCGGCATAATCTTCGACCACCTCCGCCTCTTGGGGAGTGGCCAACGAGCGCCCCATCGGATGTCGGCGATATGATTCCCAAATCCGGACATGGCACGCTCCGCACGCTTCGCTCCCCACGAAATCGTCGTCATCGTCGGGTACTCGGACGCTGGTCGCCTCAACCCTGGTCGGGGCAGGCCGATCCTCCGGCGGCGCGGACCAATGCCACCATACCGCCAGCGCGGCACATCCGCCGCCGAGCAGCACCAACACCCATCGCCAGCGGCCGAATCGGGCAATCACCTCGCATCCCCTGGTTGACGATTTCAGTTGCCATGCCTGCGCTGCGGCGCAGTATCCTCCTGACTTTCTGACTTTACCAGACCCCTCACCGCTTCGCGATTGGAAATTCGGCCTTCGCCAATGTCGTTTCGGTCGCCATAACGGCTTCACATCGCACCCGCGCGGCTTCAAGATCTGGCGTGGCATCCCATTTTTTGCAGTGCGATTCAACGAAAAGCGGTTTGCAGGCGACGACGCCCAGCGTATACTACAATTCAAACTGACGCTCATAGGCTGGGCCATGCTACCCAAGAACATTCCAGCGACTGAGGCACAGATTGCGGATTTTTGCCGCCGTCACCATGTGCGGAAACTTTCGTTTTTCGGCTCAGTGCTTGGCCAGGATTTCCGTCCCGACAGCGACGTTGACGTGCTGGTCGAGTTCGAAGCGGGGCATACTCCGGGACTCAAGGTCTAGGAAATTGAGCAGGAATTATCGCGACTGTGCGGCGGAAGGCGCATCGATATGGTGAATCCGAAGTACATCAATCGCTGGATGCGAGACACCGTCCTTCACACTGCGGTGCCGGCTTATGGGTAAGGATGATCTCCGCTATGTCGGCCACATGGCGGATTGCGCTCGCCGGATCCGGTTGCACCTCGACGGAAAAGATCGCTGCCACTCCGATTCGAACGAGATCCTGCGGCTGGCGGTTATTCATTTGATTCAGACAATCGGCGAAGCAGCTCGGCTCGTCTCCGACCACTTCAAGGAAAAACACCCCGAAATTCCGTGGGCAGCGATCGTCGGCATGCGGCATCGGATCGTACACGATTATCTGAATGTGGATTTCGACATCGCCTGGGAAGTGGCTGCAAACGATCCCCAGCGTTGATTCCCCAACTCGACCCGCTCATTCCGCCCTCCCCGTAGCGCGCCTGGCGAAGCGACATTTCTCTGCAGCCGGTCGAACTTGTCGCCGCACTTCCGGGCAAACTCGTCTTTCAGTTCTCCACGCATCACTTCGGACCGAGCCACCCCCTTGATCCCGAGTTTGCCGGGGCCGTATGCTATGGATGAATAATTCCTGTCTGTGAACCTGGATGAGACCGATGATGAGCTCTCGATGTGCTGCCAGCGGCCCGGCGTGGCGCCGCGGCCTGTTGTGTCTGGCTGCGGCGCTGGTCCCTCTGCTGGCAGCCCTGCTGGCCTCCCCGCCTGGGAGCGCGAACGACGATTCGTCGACATCGGCCTCCTGGACGGAACGAGTCATTCCCCCCGAGGCGCGGGACTTCTGGTCATTTCGACCACTCGCGGCTGTCGTCCCCCCCGACTGTGGCGCCGATCCGTGGCCGACGACCCCGGTCGATCATTTCATTCTGGCCCGGTTGCAAAAAGAGCGCCTGGCTCCCAATCCGATCGCCGAGAAAACTCAACTGATCCGTCGCGCCTATTTCGACCTGCTGGGGCTTCCCCCCACGGTCGCGGAGGTGGAGGCGTTCCTGGCGGACAACTCCACCGATGCCTGGAACGCGCTGCTCGATCGGCTGCTGGAGAGTCCGCATTACGGCGAACGGTGGGGGCGGCACTGGCTGGATGTCGCCCGCTTCGCCGAGAGCCACGGCTTCGAGCATGATTCCGACCGCCCCACCGCTTACCACTACCGCGACTTTGTGATTCAGGCGCTCAATCTGGATCTGCCGTTTGACACGTTCGTCAAATGGCAGATTGCGGGGGACGAATTTGCTCCCGACAACAACCTGGCGCTGATGGCGACCGGATTTCTGGCTGCCGGAGTTCACAGTACGCAGATCACCAAAAACGAAGTCGAAAAGCACCGCTACGACGAACTGGACGACATCCTGGGGACGATCGGGCAATCGATGCTCGGCCTGTCGATTCAATGCGCCCGCTGCCACGATCACAAATACGATCCGATCCCGCAGCGCGACTATTATCGATTGCTCTCCACCTTCACCACCACGGTCCGGAGTGAAATCGACCTCGACATGGACCCGGAAGGCTATCTCCGTGAGAAGCAGGAATTTGACAAGGCTCACGCGCCGCTGGTGCAGGCGCTCGAGCAATTTGAACGGGAGGAAATTCCCAGCCGGTTGGCAGCCTGGGAGGCCCGGGGCGGGGCCCAATCCGCGGAACGCTTTCCGTGGATCATTCTCGAGCCGCGCAGTCAGAAGTCGGACGGCGGAGCGACCCTGACACGCCAGCCCGATGGCTCGTTCCTCGTCACGGGGACGAACTCCAAACACGATCTCTACACGTTCAGCGTCCCCATCCGCGCCACCGGCCTGACCGCGCTGCGGATCGAAGCGCTGTCCGATGCGTCGATGATCAAAGGGGGACCGGGGCGGGCGGCCAACGGCAATTTCGATCTGACCGATCTCAAGGTGACGATCGCTCCGGGGGACGGATCGGCCCCTGCCGAAAAGGGGGCGACTCAGCCAGCCCCGGTGGCCGTGCGGCTCAAAAACCCTCGTGCGACGTTTGAGCAACCTGGTTTGCCAGTGGCCGCCGTCATCGACGACAACGACCGATCGGGCTGGGCCGTCGACCCGCAGTTTGGAAAGGACCACAGCGCGGCGTTCGAGTTTGAGTCTCCCGTGGGATTCGAGGAAGGATCGCTGCTCACCGTCACTCTCACGTTCAAGGGGAATGATCAGCACAATCTGGGACGAGTGCGACTGGCGGTGACG
Source organism: Planctomycetales bacterium (assembly GCA_046152955.1). GTDB lineage: Bacteria > Planctomycetota > Planctomycetia > Planctomycetales > Planctomycetaceae > SIAF01. The sequence goes on from JBJXGA010000207.1 coordinate 33,668, forward strand.
GCAGCGCGCGAACCGGTCGAGTTGCAGGCCGCCGGATTGTCGCAATCGATCGCCCGAACGCTGGCGCTCCCTCAAGCCGAGCGCTCCGCCGACCAGAAACAGGCGCTCGCGGCCTGGTATCAGAGTATGGATCCGGAATGGCAGGAGCGGAATCGTCCCGTGCAGGAGCATCTGGCGGCGGCGCCCAAAAAGAGACTCGCCAAGGCGATGATCTCCAGCGAGGGGCTTCCCGCCGTGCGACTCCACACGCAAGGGGGAGATTTTTTGGAACAAACCCATTTCCTGCGGCGTGGGGATCCGAACCTGAAAGATGCTGTCGCGACCCCCGGGTTTTTGCAGGTGCTGGATCCGGGAGAAGCGGCCCACCAGAGATGGCAGGAGTCCCCGCCCCCCGGTTGGCGCACGTCGTACCGCCGCCGCAGCTTGGCCAATTGGCTCACCGACGTAGATCAGGGAGCCGGCGCGCTGGTTGCGCGGGTGATCGTCAATCGACTCTGGCAGCATCACCTGGGGCGCGGACTGGTCGCCACTCCGAATGACTTCGGGCTGCGCGGCGCTCCCCCCACGCACCCCGAATTGCTCGACTACCTGGCAGGGCGGCTGATCGAGAACGGCTGGCGCTTGAAGCCGATTCACAAACTGATCATGCAAAGCGCCGTCTATCGCCAGTCGTCCCGGTTCCACGAGGAGCACGCCGCCATCGACCGCGACAATCTCCTTTGCTGGCGGCGAACCCCCGTCCGTCTGGAAGCGGAAGTCATTCGCGACAGCCTGCTGGCCACCAGCGGCTTGCTGGATCGTACCCAGTTCGGTCCAGGGACACTGGATGAATCGAGCCGCAGACGGAGCATCTACTTTACTGTGAAGCGGAGCAAGCTGCTGGCGATGATGCAGGTGTTTGATGCTCCCGATGCGCTGTCGAGCATCGGCGAGCGGCCGACGACCACGGTCGCGCCGCAGGCGCTGTTGCTCATGAACAACCCCCGGACTCGGGAGGGAGCGCGGGCGCTGGCGGAGCGACTGGCCCAAACGGCCGATCCGGCCGAACGCGTGCGACTGGGTTACCGATCGACTGTGGCGCGGCTTCCCAGTCCGGAGGAACTGGCCGACGGGCTGGCATTCATCCAGGGGCAAGCCGCCACCTACGCAGCGAACACTCCCGGCGAATCGCAACGGCTCGCGCTGACTGATTTTTGCCAGGTGCTGATGTGTCTCAATGAATTCGTCTACATTGAATAGAGGCTGATCCACCCGCGCGCCGTGTCGTACGCGGATTTGAGGTCGAGTCTTCTGGAAAGGGACCGGATGAGCGCGTCGAAACATCGCCGGAGCTGGCGCGAGAAGCTGGCCGACGACAAAGACCTGCCGAAGGTCGTCAAGATCACCCCCGCCATGGCGCATCGCTTCGGGACGGGCACGGTGGCGATCCCGGCGCCGCGCGAAGTGGACGCGATCATGCGCCAGGTTCCGCGGGGCCGGCTGATCACGATCAACCTGATTCGCGAACGCATCGCCCAGGCGCAGGGAGCGACGATCGGCTGTCCGATGACAACCGGCATCTTCGCCTGGATCGCCGCCCACGCCGCCGAAGAGGCCCGACAAGCCGGTGTCTCCCGAATCACTCCCTGGTGGCGGACGCTCAAGAACGGCGGCGAGCTCAATCCCAAGTACCCCGGTGGCATCGACCAGGCGCGGCAGTTCCTGGAAGCCGAAGGGCACCGGATCGTCGTCAAGGGACAGCGCGTCTTTGTGGATGGCTACGAGCGGCGGCTCGTCAACCTGCAGAAGAAGAAAGCCTCTCTGGCGCGCCGCGCCCGAACTTCAAAACCTCGCGCCGCAAAGCGGCGATCCAGTCCTTTGGCGGAGTCATCCTGATGCAGGATCTGGTGTTGGCGATCACAGGAGCCAGCGGGAGCCTCTATGCCGTGCGGCTGCTCGAGGTGTTGTTGGCGGCCGGCCGGACGGTCCATTTGACAATCAGTTCCTCCGCGGCCATTGTCCTCGAAAAGGAACTGGGGGTGCGCGTGGACCTGAAACGCTTTGAGCTGTCGCAATTGATCAACCCCGAATCGGCACTTGATGACGATCTGAGCTTCACCAATCGTCCTGAAGACTCCCCCGGCATCACTGGCACGAGTTCCGTGTTGAGCGACAGTCATGGCGGCAACGTCATTTACCATCACCACAGCAATTTCATGTCGGGCATCGCCAGCGGCTCCTTTCTCACCGGGGGGATGGTGATCTGCCCCTGTTCGATGGGGACGCTGGCACGCATCGCGGGGGGGCATTCCGAAAACTTGATCCAGCGCGCCGCCGACGTGCATCTCAAAGAACGTCGCAAACTGATCCTGGTGCCGCGCGAAACGCCCCTCTCGACGATCCAACTGGCCAATATGCTCCGGCTGTCAGAAGCGGGGGCCACGATCCTCCCGGCCATGCCCGGCTTCTATCACTCCCCGCGGTCGATCCAAAACCTGGTAGACTTCGTGGTGGGGCGGATCTGCGATCACCTGCAGATCGAGCACCGACTCTTTCGCCGCTGGGGCCAAGCCGCACATGAGTCGTAGTGCGTGTGGTGGGCCTCCCACGCGATGGAACCGGTTCCGTTCTCACGGTATACTCTCCGGGTCAGCCGCGTGGCCCCGTTCGGATTTCTCTTTGCACCGTGACTCTCGCAGGGACCAAGCCATGAGACTTCGATTGCTGTTGGCCGGGCGCATTGCGATCGCCGGCCTGATGTTGAATTTGGCCTCGGAATCGCAGATTGCTCCCGCCCTGGCTCAGGGCGGAGCTGCGGCAGCGGAGGCCGAAGCGGAGAAGTCGTCTTCATCGCTGGCGGGGCTGTTTCCTTCGGGAGCGGCGGGGTATGTCGAATTCTCGGCGCTGGGGGAGTTGCTCGAGCGAATCCGGGACTCGTCCTATCGGAAGTTGATTGTCGAAAGCCCGCAGTTTCGGACGCTCGAGAAATCTCCCCAATATCAGCAGGGGGATGCCACGCGCCGAATTGTCGAAGCACAGCTCGGCATGGACTTGTGGCAGGCGGGGAAAGAGCTGCTGCGGGATCGATTGGCGATCGGGGTCTATCCGCGCGGCGAGGGGCCGGGGAATCCGGCAGGGCACGTGGTCCTCCTGCTGCGCGGCGTCGATCCGCAGGTGCTCACGCGAGTCCGCCAGCGGGCCGAGCCATTTTTGGCATTGGCGCAGGCGCCGCTTCAGCCGGCGGAGCCGTTCGGAGACATTCCAGTCTGGTCGATCAAAGGCCAGGCGTTTATTTCATTCGGCGAGACCTGGGTCGCGGCGGCGAGCGCCCGTGACTTGTTGACGCAACTCCTCGCCAGGCAGTCGGGACAAGGGAACGTTTCAGGCACGGCGCTGGCGGAGGAAGCCGAGTTTCGCGCCATGTCGAGTCAGATGGGAAGCGAGCATGTCGGGCGGGCTTTTGTCAATCTGTCGCTCTTGAGCCGCGCTCAGGGGAGTCGGCTGATTCCCCCCAAGCTCGACAATCCGCTGGCGTCGATGTTCCTGGGGGGCATCACCGAACTGGCGGCGGGAAGCCCCTATCTGGGGCTGACACTCGATGTCGAACAGCAGCGGTTTCGACTCACCAGCGGCGTCCAGGGGGACAGCCGCACGCTCGACGAAGCGCACCGCGTCTTCTTTTCCGATCCCGCCGGGCCGGGAACCCCCTCGCTTCCGGACCTGCCGTCGCTCATCGGCGGGCTGGCGTTTCATCTCGATTTCGCCAACTGGTATCGGCAGCGGGAACAATTGCTGGAGGCGCGCGTGCTGCCGGCGTTTGACCAATTCGAAACCGGCATCGGCAACCTGCTCCCTGGCAAAGATGTGGGAGAAGACGTGATCCCGGTGTTGGGCCGCCACCTGACATTCGTCGCCGCGCCGCAGGACTACAGCCACCTCGACGGCCGACCGGGTATGAAGTTCCCCGGCTTCGGCTTGGTGGTCGAGTTGGCCAAACCGGAGGAAGGGCACGACCTGTTGCAACTGTTCTTCCAAACCCTGTCATCGATCATCAACTTGCAGGCGGCCCAGCAGAACAATCAGCCGTGGGTCATGTCATCGGAAACCTATCAGGGGACGCAGATTTCCTATGGCCGGTATCTGAAGAAGCCGGTCGGAGATCAATTGCCGGTGGTTTACAACTTTATGCCCGCCTCGGCCAGGGTGGGAAATCAATTCATCGTCACGTCGTCGCTGGGGCTGTGCCGCCAACTGGTCGACCAATTGCAGAAACCGGCCAGGAACGAAGCGCGTCCCAATCGCAATTTCAATTTCGAGTTTCATCCCGCCGCTCTGGCCGATCTGCTCGAAACGAATCAGGCGGTGTTCCAGGCCCGCGCCATCCAGCAGGGAACGGAACCGGAACGGGCAGCCGAAGAGTTCTCTACCGTGATGCGTTTGATCCGTTACTTCGAGGCCTTCCGTCTGAGCACGTCGGTGCTGCCGGAAGCAGTGCAGGTTCAATTCGAAGGGAGCTGGAAGTGAGCGATTCTTCCGCCGTCGAACTCCTGCGTCCTTATCGTCCCGAGACAGACGGCGGCTGGAGCCGGCGCGAGGCGACACATCTGTTGTGGCGGACGCAAGTCGGAGCGAGCGCCGCCGAGATCGATGCGGCGCTGCGCGATGGTCCCGAGAAAACTCTGGAGCGGCAGTTGTCGCCGCAACCCGAGTCGGCTCCGTTTCAGTCGGCCGAGGCGCTCCTGCGGCAAACGGCGCGGGACACGGGGAACATCGCCGATCTCAAAGCGTGGTGGCTGTATCGCTTGCTGCATTCCGCCAATCCGCTCGCAGAAAAGCTATCGCTGCTGTGGCACAGCCACTTTGCCACGTCGAATGCCAAGGTGCAGTCGGCGCTGCTGATGGGGGCGCAGAACGATCTCATTCGGCGGCATGCCCTGGGGAACTTTCGCGATCTCCTGCAGGGGATGGCGCGCGACGTGGCGATGCTCATCTGGCTCGATGGGAATGCCAATCGCAAGCGCCAACCCAACGAGAATTTCGCCCGCGAAGTGATGGAACTGTTCAGCCTCGACGTGGGAAACTACACCGAACAGGACATCCAGGAAGCGGCCCGCGCCTTTAGCGGCTGGCAGGTTCGCGACGGCGCGTTCTGGTTCAATCCGCTGCAGCACGACGCCGGAACCAAAACGGTCCTGGGCCGAACGGGGAACTTGAATGGAGACGACGTGGTCGCTCTCTGCCTGGCGCAGGAGGCCTGCCCGCGGTTCCTCGCCAAGAAGTTGCTCCGCGGACTGGTGTTGGACGATCCGTCCCCCAACCTGATCGCTCCCCTGGCGCAACGCATCCGGGATCACGATTTTCAGATGACTCCCGTGCTCCGCGAACTGTTGAGCTCGCGCCTGTTCTATAGCCCCCTGGCGCGCCGCACGCTGATCAAAAGCCCGGTGGAGTTGGTGCTGGGGGGACTGCGGACGCTGGCAGGCCGCGCCAACCTGGCGGCGGCAATCCCCCTGCTCGCATCGCTGGGGCAGGATTTCTTTGAGCCCCCCACGGTCAAAGGCTGGGATGGGGGGCGCCTGTGGATCAATTCCACGTCGCTCCTGCAACGGGCCAACTTCGCCGCGGAACTTGTCACCGGCAACCGCCTGGGTTCGATCGCCGACCCGGAACAGACCGTGGCGCAGCGGGGGTTGACCGGCTCGCAGGCGATCGTGGAACACTACGTCGAGTTGCTGCTGAACACACCGGCGGAACCGGCGCTGACCGCCTCGTTGACCGGGGCACTGCGCGAGATGCAGGGTTCGTACGGCCAGCAGCTTCGCGGTCTGGTCCAGTTGATCATGACCATGCCCGAATTCCAATTGATGTAGCGCCCGTCAGAGTCGTCGTCAGTGTTGCGGACCGATCCAGGAACCAGACCATGCTCACCAATCGTCGCGTTTTCCTGAAGCAATTGGGGGCCGCCAGCGTCGTTTCGCTGGGGGTCGCCCCGCCCGCGTTTCTGTCGCGCGCGGCGTTGCGGGCCGAGGAACGCCCTGCCTCGTCGACTAGCGGTCGCGTTCTCGTTCTGGTGCAGCTTGCCGGGGGGAACGACGGCCTGAATACCGTCATCCCCCACGGCGATCCCGAATACTACAAAGCCCGCCCCGGCATCGGCATTCCCCAGGGTTCGGTCCTGAAGATCAACGAGCAGCTCGGTCTGCATCCACAGATGACCGGCTTCAAGGAACTGCACGACGCCGGGCAACTTGCGATCGTGCAGGGGGTCGGCTATCCCAATCCGGACCGCTCGCACTTCCGCTCGATGGACATTTGGCACTCGGCACGGCCAGATATCGATTACACGCAGGACGGCTGGCTGGGGCGGGGTCTCGACCAGACGCTGGAAAATGAGTCGGCGGCGATGCGGGCGCTGTCGCTGGGGACCGAGCGCTTGCCGCTGGCACTGTTGGGGTCCAAGGTCAACGTCCCCAACGTCCGCGATCTGAAAGGCTATCACCTGGAACTGGGGAGCGGTCCGGAAGAGAACCGGCGTCTCAAGCGCCGCATGATGGGAGCGCTGGCGGAACGTGCCTCTGGCGAGGTAGCCCCCACTGGCGCCGCCGGGCCATTGGACTTTTTGAGGAAAACCGCGCGCACCGCCTATGCCAGCGCCGATCGATTGAAAGAGGTGACCGCGTCGTATCAGCCGACGGTTTCGTATCCGCCCAACGGGCTGGGAGAAAAGCTCAAGCTGGTGGCGCAGATCATCGCCGGGGATTTGGGAACGCGCGTCGTCTTCGTCTCGCTCGACGGGTTTGACACGCACGCGCAGCAGGGAGGAGCGCATCAGGCGCTGTTGTCCGAGTTGTCGTCGGCAGTGGGAGCGTTCTTCCAGGATCTCAAAGGACACCGGCTGGACGAGCGGGTGGTGGTGGCGACCTATTCAGAATTCGGCCGCCGGGTGCAGGAGAACGGGAGCCTGGGAACCGACCACGGCGCCGCGTCGCAGGTGTTCATCGCCGGTCCGACCGTCCGAGGGGGAATCCACGGCGCGCATCCCAGCCTGACCGACCTGGTGGAAGGAGACCTGAAATTCCACACCGACTTCCGTTCAGTCTACGCCACGCTGCTGGCGAAAGTGCTCGACTGGCCGGGCAGTCAGATTCTGGGTGGTGAGTTCCCGTTGTTGGATTTCGTGTGAGGCGAACCCTCGTGGGGGACGCTGCCAGCGTCCACGTGCTGGGGAGTTCCAGAGTAACCTGGATCGGCCGTCCCGCTTTTCGACGAAAACTCAGGTTATCTCCTGAACGGTACGCGGTCCCGCGCTGGGGAGCGAATCGCTGACATGTCTCCAGCGTGCGCGCGCTCGGGGATCGTCGTATCGTTCCTGAGTTGGCGGGCGAAGTCGCCGGGCTGCATGGGGGGAATTCCGTGAAGCGATCCGATGGGAATGCGCAGTGGTTTTGGGATTGTAGCTGACCGAGTTGAGGGTTGAATACTCAATCGCGGGGATGCGCACACTCGTTCGGCCGACGGAGTCGCGCGACGCTCGCCCCCCCCACCCCGGCCCTCCCCCCGCAAGGGGGGGAGGGAGAAGTGCGCGCGGAGGGGGAGAAGTGCGCGCGGAGGGGGAGAAGTGCGCGCGGACGGGAGAAGTGTGCACGAGGAGGGAGAGCGGCTCGCGTTGGGGTGTTCCTCCTGCGAATGCTTGCTCGGTCTACTGGCCACAGTCCTGAATATCAACGCCCGAAGGGCGTGATCTTTCTCCCTCCCCCCCCGGCGGGGGGAGGGCCGGGGTGGGGGGGGCGAGCGTCTCAAAGCCCCGTCCTCGGCACATCAATCTCAGTGCGCACTCTCAACGCTTCGACGGGCGCGCTGCCCGAACGCGGACAGGTCGCTCGCGCGGCGGCGCGTCCTTCAATGCCTGAAAAATCCCTTCCAACACCCCGGCCATGTCGGTAATGACTTCTCCATTCCAAAATCGAAGGACTCGATACCCCTGTGACTCAAGCCAGGCGGTCCGCTCCTGATCCTTCGACTGCTGCTGATTGTGAAAGGCTCCATCGACTTCGACGATCAATCGTCGCTCCAACGAGACAAAGTCGACGATGTACTTTCCCAAGCGAAATTGCCGCCGAAATCGGCAGCCAAGGATGCTTCGACGGCGCAGTTGCTCCCACAGCGCGCGCTCGGGAATCGTCGTATCGTTCCTGAGTTGGCGGGCGAAGTCGCCGGGCTGCATGGGGGGGGATCCCGTGAATCGATCCGATGGGAATGCGCGGTGGTTTTGGGATTGTAGCTGATCGAGTTGAGGGTTGAATACTCAATCGCGGGGATGCGCACACTCGTTCGGCCGACGGAGTCGCGCGACGCTCGCCCCCCCCACCCCGGCCCTCCCCCCGCAAGGGGGGGAGGGAGAAGTGCGCGCGGGTGGGAGAGATCTGCGCGGGGGGATGTCTTCACTTCGACGAGCTGTTCTCCCGCACCAATCGATAGTACGCCGCCAACTCCTCTAAGTCTTCCTTCGACAGCCTTTCGTGCGCGTCGGGGGAGGACACCTGCCGCGGTGCGACCAGGGCGGCGATCTGCTTCACGTCGAACCATTCCAGCAGACCGAAGCAGAATTGTTCCGGAACCTGTTCGACGCTCCGATTCTGGGTGATCGCCTCTTTGAGACTGGTCAGCGGCTGGAGCAGCGTGAGGTCGGCGATCGCTTTTTCATCCAGGGCGGCGGCGACCAGCGCCACCAGGCCGGTCCGCGGGCCGGTGGAGCCCAGGGAAACTGGTCCGCTCTTGCGTCCCTCGGCCAGCCACCTGGCGACTGAGATCACCTGTCCCGACTGCACTCCCAGGGGACGCTCGCCAACTGCCGAGATCAACAGGGCGAACAAATAGTCGCGTTGCCCCAGTTTGGATTCACCGAAGTAAAAGGGATCCATGATCACGACGCGGCGGCCGGCGGCGGCCAATTTCGAGCCCCGTTCTGCCGCCCCCCCCCGTCCCCCATCCGCCAGCAGCAGCACCGTCCCCGGTTTCTGTGCGGCTTTCGCGTGGGTCAGTTCCACTGCCGGAATCGTCCAGCCGTCCGCCAGTTTCAGTTTCCAGCGCGTGAGGCGGAAATCACCGGCGGCTTGTTCGTCAACCGGCTCCGCTTGCACGTCCTGGGGACGCGGCTTGACGAGCTGGGTCAGTTGCTTGCGACACTCCCCCTGCCAGGCGCGTGCCGCGGCAGCCGTTTTGGGAAGTTCCGGATCGCGGGGGAGCGAGCGCGCCAGTTCCGCTGCGAGCGAATGAAAATCGGCATTGGGCTGTGGGACTTCCACGTGGAGTTGTTCGGGAGTTTTGAGTTCCTCCGCCGAAGGAATCTCGTCAGAATGGAACGCTTTGTCCGCGGGGAAGAAATGCCGTCCGATCATCCGGTACAGCGCTTCGCGGTTTTCCTTTTGGAAATTGTGGTCCCCCGGCTCGGCATTGATGTGATACCGCAGATGGTCGTCCTTGCCGAACAGCCGATAGAACGGACGGCCCGCCTCCAGCAGGGGAGGGAGCGCGTGATCCGCCTTGAAGCAGCAATTGTCGTTGAGGTTGTACGTGAGCAGCGTCGCCCGCGGCGCCATGAGCGCCGTGAGGTGCGAATAGTCGGCGGTGGTCGCCAGATCGACCGGCGTCTGTTCCGAGTCACCCAGGTCCGAAAAATTCTTGTTGCGAGTGATGAAGCTGGAGTAGCCGGCGACCGGGTTGGCGAGCGTGACGCGCGTGTCGAGCGAACTGATGATGATCGTCTGCCAGCCGCCGCCGGAAAGACCCGCCACGCCGACGCGGGTGGGATCGGCGTCGGGAAGCGACAAGAGCACGTCCAGCCCTCGCTTCATCGACAGGTAAAACGGCGCCAGGCCGCTGGTACCGCACAGGTCGAGCTGATTGAGTCGCCCGTGGGCGTAACCGTCGCTGCGCAACTGCCCCATGTTGAACCACTCGGGGTTGAGATTTACGATCCCCCGTTTGGCCTGGTTGATGCAGCGCATCTGCTTGTAGTCGACCGCCTTGCCGATGGCGTCATGACCATTGACGTTGAGAAACACCGGGAACTTGCCGGTCAGTTTCTCCGGCAGGTAGAGCAAAGCGGGGATCCACATTCCCGGCAGCGCCTCGTATCGCAGTTTGCGGATTTTGTAGCCCGGACCGCCGGGAATCGTCTCCAGCCACTCAACCTTCAATTCAGCGTCGCGCCACCGGGCCGCCTCGCCCCGGTACACCGTGCGGGCCAGCGTCTCCTGCCGAATTTTCTCGGCCAGCACGACCCACTCGTCAGCCGAGGTAGCCTGCGGCAGCGGCGCCACGCGCCCCGCACAGAACGCCTGCGCTTCGGTCAACGTCTGCTGCACCGCCAGGATGGGTTGATCGAGCAGTTTTTGGAGATCGGCAGTTTCGTCGGCGGATCCAATGACTGGAAAGACGACAATCAGCGAGGCGAGGATGAGAGCGCGCATGGATTTGGATCGAGGATGATTGGATTGGACGATGGATTTGGAAAGTTTGACCGCTGGACCTGCCCGCCGCTTAGACCTCCCACCCCTTCCGATATTCCTTACTCAGGAACGCATTCGCAGCCGGTTCGTTGGTCACCTGGAGTTTGGCCGCGTCCCATTCGAGCGGGCGGTTGCCACAGCGATAGGAGACATTCCCCAGCAGGACCGCCTCGGTCAGATTGCCCGAATATTCGAAGTTGCAGGTAGTTGGCCCTCCGGTCTTGATCGCCTCGATCCATTCCTTCCAGTGGCCGATCGAATCCGGAATGGTCGGTTTGACTGGCTGGGCATCTTTCCCCTGCTGCATGAACAACTTGTTCGTGCCGTAATCAGCCAGTAGCCGTCCTTCGGTTCCTTCGAACAGAACTGCCGAGCCGAGTCGGTACATTTCCGCCCCTTCCGGTTTCCATCCGCCATGATACCACGTCAGATGGACGGGGGGCTGGCTCCCGCGCGCGGGGTATTCGTAATCGATCTGCATCCGCGTCGGCGGTTCATTTTCGCGGTGCATGACGCGGCCGTCGCGGACTTCGTCGTCGCCGCGCTCGGCGCGGGTACAGGTCACTTTCTTCGGCGCTGTCAGGCCCAGCGCCCAGAAGGGAAGATCGGTGTAATGGCACGCCATGTCGGCCAGCACTCCTCCTCCAAAATCCCACCACCACCGCCATTGAAAATGAAAATGCGACGGGTGAAAGGGACGATAAGGGGCCGGTCCCAGCCACAGATCGTAGTTCACTCCCTTGGGGACGACCCCTTGCGCGGCCCTCTGGCAGGCCGGAACAGCGCTTTCCTGCCAGACATGCACGCGGCTCACCGGGCCGATGACCCCGGCCTGGATGATCTCCACCACGCGCCGGTAATTTCCCCCCGCGTGAATCTGCGTCCCCATTTGCGTCACCACTTTGTGCCTGGCCGTCAGCTCGCGGATCAGCCGAGCCTCGGCGACGGTATGCGTCAGCGGCTTCTCGCAATACACCGCCAGGTTCTGCCGAATGGCCTGCGCCGTGGGAATCGCATGCATGTGGTCGGGGGTGCTGACCACCACTCCGTCCAATTCGGGATGATCGAAGACGCGGCGATAGTCGTCGTACGCCTTGGCACTGGGAAACCGGGTCGCCGCTTTCCCGAGTCGTTCGGCGTCGATGTCGCACAGCACGACGATATTCTCACTGGCGACGTTGTTGAGGTTGTCCTCTCCTTTGGCCGCCACCCCGATGATCGCCAGGTTCAACCGTTCATTGGGCCCTTTCCGCCGCGGCGCTTCCGCACATTGAGTTGTACCTGGCCATCCGACAGCTGGAAGCGCCGTACCGGCGGCCAAGGCTGCCTGAATGAACTCGCGGCGACTGACGGAATCAAACATGATGGCCACTCCTGAGATCGTTGATGACCTGATGGATTCGTTTCCCGGCAGCACTATTAGGGCGACCAACTCCGGCGGAATCAAGTGGGGCCGACGATTCTCCCGGCCCTCTCCGCGGCGTGCCGTATGTTCCGCAGGTTTCCGCATCCTCCGCCGGTGAGCCGCTGGTTGACAATCCCCTTCTGGCTGGAAATGATCGATTCCCATGACGACGCGCATGCGGTGGAGATGGATCGTGGTCCTGGTGGGGGTGGTCGCAGCCGGCGCGGCCGCCGGGCCGGTTTATCGCTGGTGGCAGACGTCTCGCCGGACTCAACTGTTCACCCAGTGCCGCACGGCGCTCGAAGAGGGACGCTGGAGCGACCTCCAGACACTGGCGGCCCCCTGGTCGCAGTGGGATCCGCAAAATGCCGATCCATGGCTGTATCTGGCCGCCGCCGCGCAGGCGCGGGACGAACTGGATTTGGCCGCCGAATGCCTTTCTAGGATTCCAGACGACAGTCCCAAAGTGATCCCCGCGCTCCTGGAGTTGCTGGCCTTGCAGTTTGGCCCGCTCAACCGGCCTCGCGAGGGGGCCGCCACCTGCGAGCGCGCCGTGCGGATCGAACCCCGAACCACTGAAGCGCACAACCGGTTGATTCAGTATTTCGCCCTCAGTCGGCAACGCGCGCGGCTGGCGCGGCAAATCCGCGAGTCGATCCGTTATCGACGCGAGCCGCGCGAAGCCTATGTCTACCTGATGCTGCTCGACACGCTGAGGCTTTCCAACGGCATCGCCATGAATGAACGCTGGCTGGAGGCGGTTCCGGAGGATGAGACGTTTCTTGTCGGCCGCGCCATGAATCTGCCGGAGCCGACCGAGCCGGTCGCCGGAGAACCGGCCGCCAGTGCTTCAGCCGGTAGCGTACCGGCCGACGGCGTGTCGCGCGCGGCCGAGGGGCGGACCAAGCTCGAAATGATCGACCAGTTGTACGAGCGATTTCCCGACAACCTGGAACTGCTGGCCTACAAGATCGATCAATGCATCACGATCGGCGACGCAGAGGGGGTTGCGGAACTGCAACTGTCGGCCCCCGATGCGGCGGCGGACGACAGCCGTTTCTGGCGGTTCAAAGGATGGCTGCACGAATCGCGGGATGAAATCCCCGAGGCGCATGCCGCCTATCTCCGCGCCCTGGAATTGCATCCGCTCGATTGGAATACGCTCAATCGCCTGTCGCAGGTCGAGCGCCGTCGGCAAAATGTCAAAGAGGTCGAGCGACTGACCGCGCTGGTGGAACAGGCCACGCGCATCCGTCGCAATCTCCGCAACCTCCCGGCGGCGGAGATGGTCACCCCCGACATCCTGGCCGACCTGGCGGTTTACGCTCAGGACTGTGGCGATCAACAGGTCGCCGAAGCACTGGAGTGGCGGTTGAGGAGCTGGAGGAAATGAACGTGGCGGAGTCCCCATTTCAACCAGATCGAGCATCCCAGTCATGAAGCGCTTGTCGCAACTGCCGTCGATGCGCCCTCTCCCGATGCGCTCCTGGAGCTGGGGGTGCTGGTGGGCGCTGATCGCCAGCGGAGTGCTGGGATGCGGCAGCAAAGGGGATCCTCTCGTGAAGAGCGCCCCGCCAGTCGCCGTGGATTCCGCCGCTGCTTCAAGGATCGCCCGGCAGACGGGGGGGATCTCATTCGCCGACGTGGCGGCCGAGCGGGGTTTGAACTACGTCTGGCCCGAGCAGCCGCGCCCCATGCGGGCGCTGGAGGCGTTTGGCTCCGGTTGTGCCCTGTTCGACGTGGACGACGATGGCTGGCAGGATGTGTTGTTGATCGGCGATCCGCATCCGGCGCTGTTCCACAACGAACAGGGGGAGCGGTTTGTGGAGATCACGGCCGCCAGCGGATTGACGCGCGTGGAGGGGGACTGGACGGGATGCGCCGTCGGTGACTACGACGCAGATGGTCGGTTGGATGTGTTGCTGACCGGCTATCATCGGCTGGCGTTGTATCGCAACGCCGGGGGGACTGCGTTTCAATTGGCGACCGAGGGGGCCGGGCTGGACGCGCTCAACCATGGACATTGGGGAGCGAGTGCCGGATTCATGGACCTGGACGGCGACGGTTGGCTCGATCTGGTGATCGTCAACTACGTGGAGTTCGGTCCCCACTCGCAGCAATATTGCGAGTACATGCCGGGAGTGATTTCGGGGTGTACTCCCAAGTCGTATCCGCCGGAACGGGGCGAGATCTGGCGCAACGCGGGGCGCGGGGGATTTGAGCTCGTTCCCGAGAGTTCCGGAATCGTCCAGACCACCGGAGTCGGCCTGGTGCTGGCGTTCATCGATTTGGATGACGACGGCAAGCAGGACTTCTATCTGGGGAACGACGCCGTCGACGCCGATTTTCTGATCAATCGGGGCCAGATGCAGTTTGACAACATCGCGCTGGCCTCCGGTCTGGCGGTGGGACGCAACGGCAATCCGATCGCCGCCATGGGAGCCGACTGGGGAGATTACAATCGCGACGGCCGGCTCGACCTGATCGTCACGAATTTTCAGAAGCTCTCCTGCGCCCTGTTCATGAATCTGGGGAACAATTGCTTTTTCGACAATGCCGGTCCGACCGATTTGGAGCGAGCCACGAAATCGCGGCTCGGTTTCGGCGCCAAGTGGGCCGATTTTGACAACGACGGCTGGCCCGACATTTTTTTCGTCAACGGCCATGTCTACGACAATGCCGCGGACGTGCAGGGAGCCGGCGTGGACTTTCGCCAGCCCATTTCGCTGTTCCGCAATCTGGAAGGAATGCGATTTCTCGATCTGGTTCCCACCCAGGGGAAGGACGTGCAGCGGAGCATGGTCGGTCGCGGCTCGGCGACCGGCGATTTCGACAACGACGGACGGATCGACCTGGTGGCCGTCGATTACGAAGGCCCGGTGTCGTTGTTTCACAACCAGACCCAGTCCCCGCACCACTGGCTGACACTCGATCTGCGGGGAACATCCCCCAACCGTTTCGCCTACGGCGCGCGAGTGATCGGCAAAGCGGGGGAGCGCGTTTGGATCGCCGACCTCTCTCCCGCCTCCAGCTACCTCTCCTCCAGCGACCCCCGCATCCACTGGGGCCTGGGGGAGGTGACGCAACTGGAGACCCTCACCATCCGCTGGCCCTCCGGCGAAGAGCAAACGCTAAGAGACGTTGGCGCCGATCAGATTTTGAGAATTGAGCAGTAAGCCCCCGTGGTGGACGCTGCCAGAGTCCAAGTGCAAAGCAAGCCGTGCCCCCACCGGGCCATCTCCAACAAACCCTGCGGCATAGCGTCGATCCACATCCAGCATCCCAACTCGCCATCCGCCACGCGATCACTGTCACCCCGCCGACGCCCAAGCTCAAAGTTCAATTCCCGAAGCCCGAAACCCGAAGCCCGCAGGGCGCAATCTTCCTCCCTCCCTCCCCGGCGGGGGGAGGGCTGGGGTGGGGGGGCGAGCGTCTCGGAGCCCCGTCAAACGGCTCCAATCGCAGACTGAGATCGCGAATCGCTGCGTGCGTGGCAGAATTGAATCGGACGGGTGTTCACAACACATCCGGACAGATCCCTACAGCAGGTTTCGCCCGAGTCGCGGCGGCGAAGTTCGCGGCTGTCACATTGGTAATTGTTCAAGACATGGGAAGCGCGTGAAAGTCGATTTGCCTGCATGGGCGTATTCTATGACACGACCTCGAGCTTGGCGAGCGCATCCGCTACGACGGTTCAGTCCCTCGGGCGCCGATGTTGACGAGCGCCAAGCACCCGCCGAAATGCCGGTCGCGGAGCGCCTCGGCGATCAGGCGACGGTGGCATCCGGTGTACTTCTCGCACGCGCACAACAGGCAACAGGTCTCGCCCGGACGGCGGACCAGCTCGGCAAGCTGCTGCAGCCCTCGATGCACAGGCCAACCGCCGCGCTCGTCCTCCAGTTGCCACCGCAAAACTGCCATGTGCGGGTCGTTCTTCTGCGGATTACCCAACTCGACCAGCCAGAGATACTTAATTCCATGCGCCCGCAGCGATTCGGCAATCCCTCCCTGGACCTGCAGGTTCCAATCCTTGGGACCGTAGAAAGAGTTGGGATTTAGCGCCGAAGCGCAGG
>JBJXGA010000231.1:0-13788 GCA_046152955.1 Planctomycetales bacterium
CGCATCCATGAATCGAAGATCGACATGGTCCGCGAGCAATTGCCCGCCACGATCCGCGTCGACGCCCTGCCGGGGGAAACGTTCCATGGCGTGGTGAACATGGTTTCTCTCGTTCCGATGTCCGGGAACTGGCCCAACATCAATCTCAAGGAATACGTGACCTTCATCAAGATTGAAGACGAAACTTCGAAGGTCAGTTCCCTCAAGCCGGGATTGACGGCCGAGGTCGAAATTCTGATCGATCGAATCGCCTCCACGCTCCAGGCCCCGATCACCGGTTTCGTGGAGCGGGGGGGACGGCAATTCGCCTGGGTGCTGGTCGACAATCGTCCGGTCCGCCGCGAGGTCAAGATCGGCAAGTCCAATGAATCGACGACGCAAGTTCTTGAGGACGAATCGTTGTACGGCAAAGGAGAGGGCCTGAAGGAAGGGGATAAAGTGGTTCTCAATCCGCGGACGACCCTCCCCAAAGAGATCACTCTCCTGGAAGACGAAATTCCCGCGTTGGCCGATACCGCCTCGCAGTTCAAACCGGGGGATCTTCCTGCCACCAAGGATGCCGCCAAACCCCAAGGGGGACCGAAAGCCAGTGCCGGGGGAGCGCCCGGCGCAACCGCCGCTGGGGCTCCTGGTGGCGCCCCAGGCGCACCTGGTGGTGGAGGTCCCGGAGCGGGAGGTGGCGGACGGGGCAACTTCGATCCTGCGGCAGTCTTCGCCAGCATGGACAAGAACAACGATGGCAAGATCACGGCGGACGAAATCCCCGAAGATCGCAAGCAGTTCATCAGCATGGAACGGCTCGACACCAACAAGAACAACGCCATCGAAAAAGAGGAATGGACCAAGGCCATGGAAGCGATGCGGGCTCGCTTTGGCGGCGGGGGCGGGGGCGGTGGTCCCCCAGGGGGAGGCCGCGGTGCAGGGGCCGGCGCGCCGGGAGCGGGTGGCTGACCATGAAACTGGCAGCACAAGTCGTCGATCTGACGAAGACGTACGATCTGGGTCCGGCCCTCGAACCGGAAGCCGGGCCGCGCGAGGATTTGCAATATGCCCCCCTTTCGGCTGGCGCCGGGCGGATCCTCGTCAAAGCCCTCCGCGGGGTCTCCCTCGATTTTCCCGAAGGAGACTTCGTAGCCATCATGGGGGCCTCCGGCAGCGGTAAGAGCACCCTGCTCAATGTGCTGGGGGGGCTCGATCGTCCGACCGCGGGTAAGTACATCCTGGGAGGGACCGACGTCTCCCAGATGGACGACGCCGCGCTCTCTCACGTTCGCAACCAGAAGATCGGATTCATCTTTCAGTCGTACAATCTGATCATGCAATATACGGTGTTAGAGAACATCGAGTTGCCGTTGCTGTATCGACCGGGATATCCCGCGATGGAGCCGGCCGATCATCAGCGCTGTTTGGACCTGGCGATCAAAGTCGGACTGGCGGATCGCCTGGACCATCGTCCGTTTCAGCTTTCGGGGGGGCAACAACAGCGCGTGGCGGTCGCCCGGTCGATGGTCAACGATCCGGAGATCATCCTCGCCGACGAACCCACCGGAAACCTCGACTCCGCCACCAGCATCGAAATCATGCAGATGCTCAAGTCGCTCAATGAAGAGGGGCGGACGATCATCATGGTGACGCATGAACCGGACATTGCCGATTGGGCCAAGCGGCAAATCGTGATGCGCGACGGTGTCGTCTTCAAAGAAACCAGGACACGTCCCGTCAAGGAGGAACCAGGAACGCGCCCGGAACGTCCCGTCACAGAAACCTCGGCCTGATCGATCGCACTTTCCTTTCCAATTTCCGCCCACCAGCCTGCTGATCCATTCCCGGTTTTCTGTTCGCCCCGCCCCATTGATCCTTGCGGTTTCCCATGTCCTTTGCCCGCCTGATTCGCACGATCAAACTGGGGCTCAAAAGCCTCATGCTGCACAAACTCCGGTCAGGGCTGACCATGCTGGGGATTGTGTTCGGGGTCTTTTCAGTGATCGCCATGCTGGCGATCGGTGAGGGGGCCAGTTCGCAGGCGCAAAAGCAGATCGTCGCCCTGGGGGCCACCAACATCATCGTTCGCAGCATCAAGCCGGTCGAAGGCTCCTCCACCGACACCAGCGGCGGAGGAACCCCCCGCTATGGCCTGCTCCGCTCCGACTATCGCCGACTGACCAAGACGATCCCCACCATTCTGGATGCCATCCCCATTCGGGAACTCCCCCGCGAAGCGCGGTATCTGAAGCACGTCATGAGCTGCCGCCTGGTCGGCTGCACCTCGGAGTATCTCGACATCAACCACCTCAAAGTCACCAAGGGGCGGTTCCTGACTGACGCCGACCAGGAACACCTGGCCAACGTCGTGGTGCTGGCGCACGAGGTGGCGATCGGGCTGTTTCCCTCCGAAGATCCGGTTGGCAAGTCAATCCAGATCGACGGCATTTTCTACACCTGCATCGGCGTCACCGCCGACCGCACCCCCTCCGCCGGGATCGGGGGGAGCCTCACCAGTCAGGACTTCAACAAAGACCTGTACATCCCCATCAACACCTTCCGCGCCCGACTGGGTGACGAAATCCGGACCCCCAAACAGGGGGGCATGGACTCCGAATACGTGGAACTCAACCAGATCACGCTGTCGGTCCGCAGCGTGGAAGACGTGATGAAGACTGCCGATGCGGTCCGCGGCACCCTCGAGCGGTTCCACACTCAGAAAGACTTTGCGGTGGTCGTGCCGCTGGAATTGCTGCGCCAGGCGGATCAATTGCGGCAGATCTTCAACATCGTGCTGGGGTCGATCGCGGCGATCAGTCTGATCGTCGGGGGGATTGGCATTATGAACATCATGCTCGCCACCGTGACGGAACGAACCCGCGAAATTGGTATCCGCCGCGCGCTGGGAGCCAAGCAGAGCGACATCATCGAACAATTCCTGACCGAGACCGTGGTGCTCTCCGGCACGGGAGGGATCCTGGGGATTCTGCTGGGGCTTTCGACCCCCTATGCGTTTCAATTGATCCGCTACATCACGCTGACGTTCATCCTCGACTCGCGTCCCGGTTCTTTGTCGGACACGGCGCGGATGTTTTCGGAGATGGAGCCGACCGTCGCCGTCTGGAGCCTCCCTCTGGCGTTCGGCATCTCCGTGGGGATCGGCGTCCTGTTCGGCCTCTACCCCGCCCGCTCCGCCGCCCGGCTCGATCCGATCGAAGCGCTGCGGCATGAGTAGCCGGTGAAGATTGGTATTCTTCCTTCCGGTCCACAATCCAGGCGCGTCCTTTCCCCGGAAGGGGTGCAGGCGAAAGTTCGACCTGCTGCAATCCAATTGCGGATGGGCTTGGACGAAATCCACAGAATTCGTCGGCGCCGGATCGTTCCTGACCGCACTCGCGAAAAGATCGATGTTGAGCCGCCACCGGGCTTCTGCCAGTTGACCGCCCACAGGCGAATCCGTAACATACGATCAATGTTCGAACATTGTGTGGATATAAGGAATCGCCATGCCTAAAACGTTTGTCACCGGGGAAGAGACGCTCGCGCAGAAGGCGCATCGCCAATTGCGCCGGCGGATCATCGACGGCCGGTTGCGCCCCGGTCAGCGGTTACCACTCCGTCCGCTGGCGTCTGAAATGGGAATGAGCATGGCGCCGGTCGGCGAGGCACTCCGCGAACTGGCACGAGACGGGATCCTCGAAACCGAGCCTGGTTGGGGAGCCCGCGTCCGTCGCCTGGATTCCGACGCCCTGCGAAACCAGCACATTCTGCGGACCGCGCTGGAGTGCGAAGCGATTCGACACTGTACGGCCCGCATCGCGGAATCTCAGCGGCGCGAGTTGGCTGGTTTGGCCGGAGAACTCGACCGGCGAATCGACCGCCACCAAGATTGGAAGCAGGTCTTCGAGCTCGATTCTCAATTTCACCTGCTGATCGCCGAACGGTCGGGCGTCCGCGCGCTGGTCGAGGCGCTGCGGGCCAATCAACTTGTGCGGATGCTGGCGCGCGGGAGCCTGATGGCGCAACATTGCGAACAGCCTCGACGACAGCACCTGTCGTTGGTCGAGGCAATCTCCACCCGGGATCCACAGATCGCGGAACAGGCGATGCGAGAGCACTGCCTGCGCTCCATGGAATTGCAAATTTCACAGTTTGCGGCGAATCCCTCCGGGATCTAACACATCGTTTTACCATGCCGCGCGTCGACGTCCTCTCCAGAACAGCGTCCATGCCCGCCTCACCCCGGTCCGCGATTACCTGGTTCCTGACGAGCGCCCTGGGCTGCGCTCTCGCCGGAATGGCACGGGCCGATGACCTGCCGCGCCGTGACCACTTTTTGAACAATGTGCGACCGCTGTTGAAGGAGCGCTGTCAGAGTTGCCATGGAGCACAGCAACAGGAAGGGGGTTTGCGTCTCGATCGAAAATCGGCGGCTCTGGAGGGGGGGAGCCGCGGAACGGCGATCATTCCGGGAAATGGAACAGAAAGCCGGCTGGTTCGATTGCTTACGGGTGAAAACGACGAACACCTGCGGATGCCTCCCGAGGGGCCGCCGCTTTCCGAGGACCAGATCGCCGCCATCCGCCGCTGGATCGACGACGGCGGCTTTTGGCCCGACGACGAATCGGCGCCGACGGACGAGGCTGCCCGGCATTGGGCCTTTCAGCCACTGGGGAAAACAATCGCTCCAGACCTCCAGGATCCATGGATTCGCAATCCGATCGATGCGTTTGTCCTGGTCCGCGCGGCACAGGCGGGGCTGCCCCCCGCGCCGCAAGCCGACCGCCTGACGCTTCTCCGCCGCCTCTCGTTCGACTTGCGCGGACTCCCCCCGACCCCCGAAGAGGCGCGGGATTTCCTCGACGATCTGCACCCCGACGCTTACGAGCGGCTCGTCGATCGGCTCCTGGCCTCTCCCCAGTACGGCGAACGCTGGGGACGGCATTGGCTCGATGCGGCGCACTACGCCGACAGCGGCGGATTCGAGTCCGATACTCCCCGGACGATCTGGCGCTATCGCGACTGGGTGATTGCGGCCATCAATGCCGATCTGCCGTTTGATCAGTTCACGATGGAACAACTCGCCGGCGACCTGCTTCCGGGGGCCACTCCCCAGCAACGAGTCGCCACCGGTTTCCTGCTCAACAGTCCGCAAGATGGCGGGAGCGAGCCGTCGCGCATCGATGCGCTGGTCGATCGCCTCAACACCGTCGGGACCGTCTTTCTGGGCATGACGCTGGCCTGCGCGCAGTGCCACAACCACAAGTTCGACCCCATCACGCAGCGGGACTACTATCGAATGTTCGCGTTTCTCAACGACGCCGACGAAATGGTGCTCGAACTGGGCCCCCCCGACGAAGTGGCGCGTCGTGACGCGCTCCAGGCGCAGCTTGCCGTCCTCCACCAGGAGCGCGACAAATACCGCGAAGGACTGGCCGCCCGGCTCCCGGAGTGGGAAGGGCAACTCACCGCGGAAGAACGGGGGGGACTGACGGAGGATGTCCGCTCGATTTTGGGAGTCGTTCTCGAGCAGCGCACCCCCAACCAGCAAAAGCGGCTCCTGGCGGCGCTGGCCGCAGTGCGCGACCCTGGTTATCGGCAGCGTGAAGCGACCATTCAGGAACTCGAAGCCCAACTGCCGCAGCTTCCCACCACTCCCGCGTTGCAGGCAACCGCGGCCCCTCGCGAAACGCGCATTCTCATCCGCGGGGAACTGGCCAATCCCGGCGTAACAGTCGAACCGGGAGTTACCGCGGTCCTCCCGGAACTGGAGTCCCATCCCGCACAGCGCGCGACCCGTCTCGATCTGGCCCGCTGGCTCGTTTCCCCCGCGCAGCCTTTGACGGCGCGGGTGACGGTCAACCGCATTTGGCAGCAACTCTTCGGCCTGGGATTGGTCGAAACCGAGAACGATTTTGGCACGCAAGGCTCAAGACCCACCCATCCCGAATTGCTCGATTGGCTTGCCGCTCGATTCGTCGCCGACGGCTGGAGCGTGAAACGCCTGCAGCGGCTGATCCTGACCTCCGCCACCTATCGCCAGTCGTCGTCGCGGAGCGTCGAGCAGGATCGAGTCGATCCCCGCAATCTGTTGCTCGCGCGGCAGAATCGCCTGCGTCTGGAAGCCGAATCGATCCGCGATGCCGCCCTGGCCGCCAGTGGGCTGTTGGACCCGCGAATCGGTGGAGCCGGGGTTTTTCCGCCGCAACCCTCCGGCATTCTGGTCAATCGCGCGACTCCGGCTGAGTGGCGCGAGAGCACGGGGGGAGACCGCTACCGCCGCGGCATGTACACCTACTTTTTTCGTCTGACTCCCCATCCGTTTCTCCCGCTGTTCGACGCTCCCGATTCGCTGGCCGCCTGTACGCGCCGCCGCCCGACCAACACCCCCTTGCAGGCGCTCACGCTGATGAACGACCCCTGGTTCACGGAATGCGCCGCGGCACTGGCAAAGCGTGCCTTGCGGGAGAGCGCCAGTGACGACGACGCAACGCTTCGGCAGGCGTTTCAACTCTGCCTGGCCCGCCCCCCTCGCGACGAGGAACTGGCAGTGCTGCGCGACCTGCTGGATGAAACGCGACGCGAAGCGACGGCGCCGCCAGCAAATGCCGCGGGATCATCGGCGTCTGGCGGCCCCGAGGAACAGCTCCGACAGGCCCTCTGGAGCGAAGTCTGCCGCGCCTTGCTCAATCTGGATGAATTCATCACCCGTGAATGATCCCGAGAACCAAACCATGCAGGACAATGCGACAGGCCCGACCCTCGATCGGCGGCGGTTCCTCGAACAAGGAGCGCTGGGCCTCTCCGCCGCACTGACCGGAGTATCCGCGCTCCGCGCAGGCGATCAGCCAGGCGAACGGCCCAGCGTAAGCTGGCCGGTTGGCCCCCCCCACCCCCACTTCCCCCCGCGCGCCAAACGCCTCCTGTTCCTATTCATGGTCGGCGGCCCGAGTCAACCCGACCTGTTCGATTACAAACCCAAGCTCCAGAAACTCGATGGCCAGGACATTCCGGAGTCGTTCCTGAAGAAGATGCAGTTTGCCCAGATTCAGGAGAAACAACCCAAACTGCTGGGGACGCGCTATCGCTTTGCGCGCCACGGTCAGTCGGGCGCGGAACTGTCCGAGTTGCTGCCGCACCTCGCCCGAGTCGTCGATGACCTGGCGATCCTGAAAACGGTCCAGGCGACTGAAGTCCCTCACCATCCGGCGGAGGTCTTTCTGCACACCGGCACCCGCGTGTTCGGCCGTCCCAGCCTGGGGGCCTGGCTGACGTATGGAGTGGGGAGCGAGTCGGACGTGTTGCCGGGGTACGTCGTCCTGCAGTCGGGGATGCGTCCGCGCACGAAAGGCAACATCTACGCTTCCGGCTTTCTCTCATCCGCCTATCAGGGGGTGCCCCTCCGGGAAACGGGAGAGCCGATTCTCAACTTGAACTCCCCCGCCGGAGTGACCGCAGCAGGGCAGCAGCGGCTGGTGCGGGCGGTGACGCGGTTGAACGATCTGCGGCAACAAACCACCGCCGACCCGGAAACCGCCGCGCGCAGCGCCGCGTATCGGCTGGCGCTGCGCCTGCAACAGAGCGCCCCGGAGGCGGTCGATCTGGGCCGGGAAACCGCCGCCACCCTCAAGCTGTACGGCGCGGATCAGCCCGATGGCGCCTATGCCCGCAACTGCCTCCTCGCGCGGCGGATGCTGGAACGCGGCGTCCGCTGCGTGCAGCTCACGCACGGCGACTGGGACCACCACGGCGACCTGGAGCAGCGGCTGCCGGTCTTGTGCCGACAGACCGATCAGGCGACAGCGGCGCTCCTCATTGACCTGAAGCAGCGCGGCCTGCTGGAAGACACGCTCGTGTTGTGGGGAGGTGAACTGGGCCGAACGGCAGTCGGACAGGTGAATCCGCAGGGGGCGGTGGGGCGCGATCACCAGATCGCCGCCTACACCATGTGGCTGGCGGGAGGGGGAATTCGCCCCGGCATGACGCTGGGCGAAACCGACGACCTGGGTTGTTTCCCCGTCTCCCGCCCGATCTCGATCCACGACCTGTACGCCACCATGCTGCACCTCCTGGGCCTGGACCACGAGCAACTCACCTACCGCTTCCAGGGGCGCAACTTCCGGCTGACCGATGTGGCGGGAAATGTGGTCGATGAGATTTTGGCGTAGGTCTTCGTCACCTGGCAACCCGCGCTACTCTGCCGCCGCAGGTTTTTTGAGTTCCAGTTTGAGAGACGGTACCACCCCCGATTCCGGCACCGTGACAGTCACTTGGGCCGTCAGCGTCGGGCCGATGATTCCCGAGCGGCGTTGTTGTTCCGGGGTCAGTGGGGCGTAGCCTTCGGCATGCAGCTCGTAGGTGCCGGGGGGAATCCGTTCTGTCAGAAACAGGCCGCGATTGCCAGTGATCTCCGAATCCCCATCCGGCTTGTCCTTGGACGACACGCGCAACAGCCGGGCATCGATCCGTTCCGCAAAGAGTCTGTCCGCTGGCGATGCGTCGGGGGGAAGCACCTTTTTGACGGAGATGATGATCCCGGTGAGCTTTGTCCCTTCATCCCACTCGACCGAGCCTTTGAGCCGCGCGCCGCTGGGCCGCTCGAAATCGATCGTGGTCGTCTGGTCGCTGACTACGTCGATGTACTGCCGGTCAAGAAAATGTCCTTGTCCGATGTTGCCGTGCTGGAGCATGCGGCTCCGTGCAAACTGATACCGGCCCGGCGGGAGCGACTCGAGCTGCACTTGCCCCTTGTTCTTGATCTTGAACTGTCGAATGACCTCGAATCCCTTCCACGCCTCGACTTCGTGCATCACCGATTGCAGGAAAATCGTCCCCTCCTCATCGGCCCCGTCAATGTCGTACTTGATTTCGACGTGCGTCGGCGACGGAAGACGAATGACCGCTTCGTCGTTCCCCTCAGGCAGCGGCGCCGGCCAGGCGTCGATCGCCGGACTGGAAACCACGAGTCCCGGCCTGACGGCAGGGGTCGGCTTGCCATTCGCGGCGGCATTCTCCTTGTCCCCTGCTGACGGCATGGGCGGAGGATCGCCGAGAGGCAGCTCGAACCGCCCCTGGTCATCGGTCTTCACTCCACGGACCGTCGGGTCTTCCTCGCCGTCAAAAGAATGGACCACCTTGCCACCGGCGAGCGTCATGTTGGTCTGCCGGATGGCGAAGACCGAGACCGCTTTGACCGGCTGGTCTTTGTGGTCGAGGACGCGGCCACGGATCGTGCGCCCCCGCTTGAGGCGGATCACCTTCTCGATCCTTGCTTTTCCGGCAGCGGGGGGGTCTTCAAGAACCGGTTGTGAGAGGTATCCCTCGGCGAGAATTCGCGCAGTCCAGCCCTGATTCCATTTGACATTCGCGCTAAAATTCCCGGACGTCGTCCGGGATTCACTGAAGCCCCAGGTCACTTGCTTGGGGGTCTTGGGATCGAATTTGCCGGCCTGGACGATGAACCCCATCACCGGCTTCCCGGTTTCGTCGTCAACCACCTTGCCGAAAACCTCGACCGACTCCGGAATCGCCGCGGCGGCGGCCTCCTTTTCGTCAGCAGCAACCCCGGAATGTGCCAGACCGGCCCAGAGGAGCGCGGCCCAAAGGCACAAGATCGCGAACGCTGCCGGGGGAGCGACTCGAAACAACCTCTCGACTCTTTCCGCCAAATATCGATGAAACATGGGCCGATTCTCCCCCTGGTGAACTGGAAACATGCTGAACCCCCACCTCGACAAAGAGCCATCGCACCGGTAGCCGGACCCCGACCGCTTGCGGCCCCATTGTAATGACGATCGAGCCCGTATTGCCATTAGCCGAATTTGTACCGAATGTATGCGACGCCCAATCAGTCACTTGCGTGAGTATCGCGGAGACGAGACGTATGGCTCCCGCCTCCGCTGAGCTTGTCTCAGCGGGGCGACGCCTGACAGCTACCATTCGCGAGACGATGAACGATCGCTCTCCGTCGAGCTTGCCTCGACGGGAGCACGCCTCGCGCACCATCGGCATTCCCGTGCATGGTCGACTCCCTTCGGGGTGACTGCGTTGCGCTTTTCGATACCTCCCCGGGAGCCTGAGTTCAAAAGGGATCAGGAGTGCAGCCAGGCGGCGCCCCGCTCAGGCAAGCTGCGCGGAGGCGGGACGAACGCGTGGATGTGCGACAGGCGACGGAGATTCGATATACTCGTCCCACGGTTCACCCGAGGTTGTCCCATCCCAACGTCACGCTTTGAAATCCCCATGCCCAATCGTCTTGCCATTCGCGGCACTGTTGTGCTTCCAGACTCCCTGCTCCCCGAGGGAGTGGTGATCGTCGAGGGTGAACGGATCGCCGCCGTCGGGCCGGCGCGCGATCTGACGCTCCCGGCGGGGGTGGAAATCATCGACGCGGGGGAGGGATTCATCACCCCAGGATTTGTCGACATCCACACGCATGGCGGCGCGGGGAGCGATTATATGGATGGCACGCTGGAGGCAGTCCGCACTGCCAACCGGGCGCACGCCCGACACGGCACCACCACGGTCCTCCCGACGACTACCACCGGGACGCCGGCGCAACTGGGCGCGATGCTCGACGCCGTCGCGGAGGCGCGCCGCCAGTGGCGTGTCGCCGACGGCGCGCGGATCGGCGGTGTGCATTGGTACGGGCCCTACTTCGCCACAGAGAAGGTCGGGGCCCATCCCAAGGGACATGAGCGGCATCCCGACCCGTCCGAATACGAGCCCGCCCTCGCCCGGGGACTCATCCGCTCCGCCACCTGTGCCGCGGAACTTCCCGGCGCGGTGGAATTCTGCCGGGCAGCCAGCGCCGCCGGGTGTCTGGTCACCTGCGGCCACTCGAACGCCAGTTGGTCGGAGATGGCCACCGTGTATGCCGCCGGGATGCGGCATGTCGATCACTTCTGGAACGCCATGAGCAGCGCCGATTCGATCCGCAAGCGCCTCGGCACACCCCAGCAGGGGAGCATGGCGGAATTTGTCCTCTATCATCCGGAGATGAGCACGGAGGTCATCGCGGATGGATCGCATCACGCCCCGGAGATGTTGCAGTTCGCCTATCGGATGAAGGGACCGTCGCGACTGTGCCTGGTGAGCGATTGCAGCCGGGCGTTCGACATGCCGCCGGGCGTCTACCGCATCGGCCATCACCAGACGGGCGAACCGTTCGAGCACAACGGCGTCGTGGGGGTCATGCCGGGAGGCAGTCCACTGGCCAGTTCGGTCTTCGCCCTGGATCACATGATCCGCATCATGGCCCGCGACACCGACGCCGGCCCGGCGCATGTGATCCGCATGGCGTCGCTGACTCCGGCCGAACGGACCGGAATCGCCCACGACCGCGGCAGCCTCGAACCGGGCAAATTCGCCGACGTTGTGATTCTGTCGCGCGACCTGCACGTCCAGCGGACGTTTATTGGCGGGGTCGAGATTCCACAATGACTCTTCCCCCATCATCCGGACCCAGGACGATCCCGTATCGCCTGGCTCGGGAGCGGGTGCCGGTCGGGCGGCTCAGCCGGACTTGGCTCAAGAGCGTCGCCAGGAGCACTTTCATCTCGTACAGCGCAAACGGCATTCCGACGCAGACGCGGTTTCCCCCGCCAAAAGGAAACCACTCGTGCGGGCCGAATTTCCGCTCCAGGAAACGCTCGGGTCGAAACTGCTCGGCATCGGGATAGAGCTCTTCCCGGCGATGCACCAGATACGAACAAGGACAGAGCACCACTCCCGCCGGGTACTCCCGATCCCCCAGCGGGAACGGCCGGACCGTCTTGCGGACGACGAAGGGGACGACCGGCCGGAGTCGGAGGCTTTCGCGGACCGCCCCATCCAGATACTCCAGGTCCGACATGTGCCCGGACTCGGGAGGGGCTCCTCCCGTGACACGCGATAATTCGTCCCCCAGTCGATCGGCCACCGCCGGGTGTGCTGCGATTTCAACCAGCGCCCAGGAGAGCGCCAGCGCCGTCGTCTCATGTCCGGCGATCAGCACCGTGATGAGCGCATCGCGTACCTCCCGATCATCCAGCGGCGATCCATCCTCATGCGTTGCGGCCAACAAGTCGTCGAGTACGTTCTCGCCGGTTGGCACCTGGTCTCCCCGACGGCGGGCCGCGATCAGGGCGAACAGGTCGTCGTCCAGTTCACTGAGTTGCCGAAACAGCGGCACCCAGCGTGACCCGCTGAGTTTCTCGATGGGAATCACCGTCATCATCACCAGCGCATACCGCTGGCGACCGTTGGACAGGAACCGCTCGACCTTGTGTTCCAGGCGATCCATCTCCGGGCCGGGAGCTAACCCCAGACCGGTCCGCAGGATCACCCGCAACGTGATCCGCCGCATCGCCGGCAAGCTGCGAAACGGCGTCCCGACCGGCCACGCGCTGACTTCATCGAGGGTTTCGAGTCGCATCGCGTCGAAAAATGCGCGCATCCGCTCCCCCTTAAACGGGGGCACCACCACCCGCCGCTGCCTGGCATGCGGGGCGCCATCCAGCACCAGGACCGAACTGGGCCCAACGGTGGCGATGAACAGCGCGTTGGCTTCACCGGAGTGGAGCACCTCCGGATCCCCCAGGAACACCTCGCGGACCGCCTGGGGATCGGAAATCATCACAAACCGCCCGTTCCCGGCAATCCGCAGCGTGAACGTATCGCCGAATTGGCGCTGCGACTCGTCCAGCAGCCGAAGAAGATCGCCGGAAAATCGAATCAACTGCCACCAACTCGGCGTCCGCGGCCCCGGAGGAAGTAAAGTACCAGAAAAAGTTGTTGTTGCAGACATCATCGTACCTCCAACTCCATGCAACCGCTGCTTTTTTGCATTTGTCGTTTTTCATTCTTCCCTCGCTCGCTCCGTCGCGATTATCTGCGAATCCTTCCGTTAACGGCGTCGCCAGGTGGACTCCGCTCCTGGCTCCGGACCCTAACCTGAATCACCGGACGGAACTGAGCACGACGCGGAAGCCAAGATAGTAGTCCCGGTAGTTGGGCCTGCTCCCGTTGCGGACTGCCGACCGACAGTCAGACGCATCGGCGAACCAGCTACCACCCCGGTTCACCCGGTATTGGCCTTTCTCAGGACCCCGCGGGTCGTCAACAACATCTGCACTGTAGACTCCCCACCAGTCCAAACACCATTCCCACACGTTGCCATGCATGTCGTAGAGATCCCATGCATTGGGTTTCTTCGATCCTACCGGCTGCGTCTGGTCACCACTGTTCTCGTCGAACCAAGAATATTGGCTAAGTCCGCCCTCGTCGTCACCAAAACTGTACTCCGTCGTCGTCCCAGCGCGGCAGGCGTATTCCCACTCGGCCTCGGTCGGCAACCGTCCTCCGGCCCATTTGGCGAATGCCATCGCCTCATTCCAGCTCACTCCTACTACCGGCTGCTCCGGCTGGTTGAATCGCCGATCGTCCCAATACGCTGGTTTTCGGGTATTCCCGTCTGCAGACTCGAGAAAACGGGCGTACTGGGCATTCGTCACCTGGTATTTTCCCAACACGAAGGGTTGCGAAATCAAAACCTTGTGGACCAGTTTCTCATCGGCATCACCTCGCTCGGAGCCCATCAGGAACTCACCCTTCGGAACCCGCACGAACGTCATCCCGCTTTTCTCTTCGACGATCAGGGCCGGCCCGCGGGTCTGCGGAGTCTGGATACCCAGACGCATCAGTATTTCGGCGGCGAACCCGCGGGTTTGTAAGTCGTTGTCTTTGGGCGAGTTAATCAATCGCCGACAAAACGTTTCGATCAGCGAGAATTGATCGGGGGGTGCCTGCGCCACCCGATCGCGCAAT
>JBJXGA010000233.1:0-10241 GCA_046152955.1 Planctomycetales bacterium
CCCCCCCCCCGCGGCCCCCCCCAGCCCCACCCCGGCAATCCCCCCTGCCGAACCTCCAGTGCCGATGCCGAAAGCGTGAGGCGACCCCTGTTCGCCGCGAACGGGGTTTCATAGAGTGGCGGCTCCCCCGTTCCAACCAGCGAAACCATGTGGTCCGCACAGTCCCTACGCAACGACGCTTTGGCGATTTGGCAGGCTGGAGTCAGCGCGGTTGATTCGGAGCGCCTGGTCGCAGGCGCGCTATCGGTTACGGGTGAGACACTGGTGGTCTGCGGAAAGCCGCTGCCGCTTGCACAGATTGGCCGCATCGCGGTCGTCGGCGGAGGGAAGGCCGGCGCGGGGATGGCCGCCGCGGTCGAACAGGCGCTCGGAGCGGAACTGGTCGACCAGCGAGTGCAGGGATGGGTCAACGTCCCCGCTGACTGCGTCAGACCGTTGCGGAAGATTCACCTCCATCCCGCGCGCCCTGCAGGGGTCAACGAGCCGACCGAGGCGGGAGTCGCCGGAGCGCGGCGGATTCTGGAAATCGTCAGCGGTCTGGACCGCCACGACCTGTGTCTGGTGCTCATCTCCGGCGGAGGGAGCGCGCTGTTGCCCGCCCCGGCAACTGGGTTGACGCTGGCCGATAAACAGGGGGTCACCCGCTTCCTGATGCATGCGGGGGCGACGATCCAGGAACTGAATACTGTCCGCAAGCCCTTGTCGCAGATCAAAGGAGGGGGGCTGGCCCGCGCTTGCCGCGCCGACAGGTTGATTTCGCTCATCATCTCCGACGTCGTCGGAGATCCTCTCGACGTGATCGCCTCGGGACCAACGGTGGCGGACACGTTTACCCCGGCAGCGGCCCTGGCGGTGCTGCAGAAATTCGGCGGCGCCCCCCCCGCGGTGCCACAGGCAGTCTTCGATGTGCTCTACAGCGCTTCGACCCGGCAGCCTGCCCCCCCCTTGAAGGAGGGGATCAGCAATCACATCATCGGCAACAACGCTGTCGCAGTGCGCGAGGCGGCGACCCGCGCCATGAAGCTGGGCTACACCGTCTCATCGCTCGGCTCGGCGAACCAGGGAGAGGCGGCCCAGGCCGGGCGCGAGCTGGCCGAGTTGTGCCAAACGCTCGCCCGAACTCTGGGGCGCCAATCCCCACCAATGTGCATCCTGAGCGGAGGCGAACCGGTGGTCCACCTGGCGCCGGAAGCGGTTCGCGGCCTGGGGGGCCGCAACCAGCAGCTCGTCCTGGCGGCGCTGGAGTCGCTGTGGGACGACGGCTTGTCGCGCGTGACCCTTCTCTCGGGAGGAACGGACGGGGAGGATGGCCCCACCGACGCCGCCGGCGCGCTGGCGGATGCGGAAGTGTTGCGCGTCGCCCGCAACCTGGGGCTCTCCCCCGGCGATTATCTGGCCCGGAGCGACGCCTACCGCTTCTTCGAACAGGTCGGGGGCCTGATCCGAACCGGCCCCACCCACACCAACGTCATGGACCTCCGCGTGGCGCTGGTTGCTCCACCCAGGTAGTCGCCATTCGGCCGATTCACGAAGTGTACTTCTCGCTCGGTGACAGCTCGGTGACAGCTCGGTGACAGCTCGGTGACGACAAAGTTGCAGATTGCTTCGGCAGTCCCCTAGAATCCATTCCCGACCCGACCTGTCACACACGACTTCGAGGCATCGACTGTGCCCCCTGAGAATGAGGTTGAGAAGCGCGAGAGATTTCAGGCCGCGCTCGAGCAGTTCGTCGAGCGCCTCAAGGAGGATCGCTATGTGCTGGCGGTCGTGCTCGTGGGGAGCCTGGCCGAAGAGACAATCTGGCGGCGGGAGTCGTTGGCCGTCTGGATCATTGAGGCCGACGGCGTGAGCCGGCGCTTGCCGAGCGACGGGAATGACGCACGCACCTTTCGCACCCTGGTCGAAGACGGGATCAACATCCACGCCGAATTGATCCCGCGCAACCGGTTCAAGCAGATGGTGGAAGGGGCCTCCCGCACCGCCTTTTCGTGCAACTTTTTCGCCAGACGCCGAATCGTCTTCAGCAGGGATCCGTCCATTGCCGGCTGGTTCGAAAAAGCCGACCGCCTGGCCACCAAGGACCAGGAGCGAGAACTCCTGCTGTTTTCGACCTGGACCATTCATGCGCTTCGCCAGGCGCGCAAGCGGTTGGATCTCAAGGGGGACCTGGAATTGGCGGCGCAGGAAACGCTGGAGGCGGCGCACAGCGTGGCGCATACCGAGATCATCCGCCGCGGCGAGGTCTGGGAACAAGACGTCATCTACCGCGCGCTGGAGGGAGCGCCCGGACTGTTCCGGACGATCTACCTCGACGTGCTGGCCCGGCGGAAGAACCGGCGGGTACTCTCCGCGGCGCTGGACGCCATCGAACAGTATCTCGACCGGCACTACGCGGCACACCTGAAACCGCTCCTGGCGTATCTCAAGAAGCAGAACCGCGTCGTACCGTTGTCGGAAATCGGCGATTTCTTCGCGTTCTCGCAGGTCCACCCCTGGCACCTGGAATCGGCCTGCGAATGGCTGGAGCGTAAAGGGGTGCTGCAGAAGGTGTCGGCGCCGTTCAAGCTGACGAAGCGCAGCTTGCAGCAGGTCGAGGAACCAGCGTACTTCCTGGACGCGGAGTGACCAGCCTGCATGCGAACGACCATCGACATTCGCGGCGCGCGCGAGAACAACCTGCGAAACGTCGACGTCGAAATCCCGCGCGACAAGCTGGTTGTCGTCACCGGCGTGAGCGGGTCCGGCAAGTCGTCGCTCGCCTTCGACACGATCTATGCCGAAGGACAGCGGCGGCTGCTGGCATCGATGTCGACATTCGCGAAACGCTTCGTGGGCCAGCTCAAGAAGCCCGACGTCGATTTCGTCAATGGACTCTCGCCCGTGGTGTCGATCGATCAGAAGACGATCGGAGCCAACCCCCGCTCGACGGTCGGGACGATGACCGACATCGCCGACTACCTGCGGATGCTGCTGGCCACGATGGGGGTTCCACATTGCCCGCTTTGCGGCGAGGCGCTCGCCGTCCGCACTCCCTACCAGATGCTGGAGCGTCTGCTGTCGTTGCCTGCCGGGTCCGAAGTCGAAGTGCGGGCGCCGGTTTATAAGATTCACGGCGAGGACTACGAGTACCTGTTCGACCACATTCGCGTCAACGGCTACCGCCGGGCCCGGATCGACGGCCAGCCGCGCGACCTGGGGGAACACATCGAAATCGACGAAGATCAGCCGCATGCCGTCGAAGCGGTGATCGATACGTTCGTCGTCGGGCCGGGAATCGATCAGCAGGTGGTCACGTCGCTGGAACACGGGCTCAAGCTCGGAGACGGCTTGCTCGGCTTTCACCTTGTGAAGCCCCGGCCATCCGGCGCCCCGCACAAGAAATTCCATGACGGGTTCGGCTGCGCGCGCCATCGCCTGGTGGCTGGCGAGATGCAGGCGTTCGAATTTACATTCAACGATCCGGCCGGCGCCTGCCCCACCTGCGCCGGGATCGGCACGGCGATGCGCGTGCATCCCGCGCTGCTCGTCCCCGATCCGAAACGGACGCTCAACGAGGGGGCGTTCGTGACCGCAGCCCTCAGCAACAGCCCCGACAGTTGGGGCGGGCGAATGTTGTATAGCCTCGCGGCCCATTATGGATTCAGCCTGGATGCGCCGTTTCAGGAACTGGCCCAGGCGCACGTGCAGATTTTGCTGTACGGCACGCGGGGTGAGCAATTCGAAGTCGTGTTGCCCCCCAAGGCCAAGATCGGCCAGCAGCATGCCGGCAAAAAGATCAAGTTCCAGGGGATCGTGAATCAACTGGAACATCATTATCGCCAGTACCGCAAACAGGGGACGTCCAACGCCGGCATGGACGAGTATCTCAAAAAAGTGATGGTCGAATACGATTGTCCGGAGTGCGGCGGCGCGCGCCTGAAACGGGCCCGCCGCCTCGTCACCATCGAAGGCCGCAATCTGTTTGAAATCGGCGAAATGCATCTGGCCGATCTGCTGCAGTTCCTGAAGTCGATCCGGCCGACCCCCAGACAGCAGGCAATTGCCGAGACGATCGGGCGCGAAGTAGCCACGCGGCTGGAACTGCTGATCGCGATCGGGCTGGACTATCTGAGCCTCAATCGGCGGTCGGCGACGCTGTCCGGGGGTGAATCGCAGCGGATTCGCCTCTCATCTCAGATCGGTTCGGGACTGATGGGCATGCTGTACGTGCTCGATGAGCCGAGTATCGGCCTGCATCCCAAAGACAACGTCAAGATGATCGAGACGCTCAAGCGCCTGCGCGACCTGGGAAACACCCTGATCGTCGTCGAGCACGACGCCGACACGATCCGGGCCGCCGACCATGTCCTGGAAATCGGCCCCGGCCCCGGCGTGCATGGGGGCACGGTCGTCGCTCAGGGGTCCGTGCCGAAAATCCTCAAAGACTCCCGCTCGCTCACCGGTCAGTACCTGAGCGGCAAGAAATGCATCGCCATCCCCGACCAGCGCCGGCCCTCTCGCGGCAAATCGCTCGTCGTGCGCGGCGCTCGCCAGAACAACCTCCGGAACATCGACGTCGCGATCCCCCTCGAACAGTTCGTGTGCGTCACGGGCGCCTCCGGTTCCGGCAAAAGCTCGCTGATCCACGAGATCGTCCACAAGCGCCTCGTGGCGCTGTTCCACGATAGCCGCGTCTTCGCCGGCGCCCATGACGAACTCTCCGGCAGCGAGCACCTCAGCGACGTGATCGACGTCGATCAGTCCCCCATCGGGCGCTCGTCGCGGTCCAACCCCGCGACCTATATCGGCTTTTACGATGCGATTCGAACGCTGTTCGCCGAAACCAGCCAGGCGCGGCAGCGCGGCTATACCGCGTCGACCTTCAGCTTCAACGTCAAGGGAGGCCGCTGCGAGGAATGCGGCGGGGAAGGGACGATCACGACCCAGTTGTCGTTCATGCCCGACGTGGAGGTCGTCTGTCCGACCTGTAAAGGGGCGCGTTACAACCAGGAGACGCTGGAGGTCAAATACCAGGGGAAAAACATTGCCGAGGTTCTCGACCTCTCCGTGGAGGAGGGGACACGGTTCTTCGCGAACCAACCCTCGATTGCCCGCAAGATCGGCGTGCTGGATGAGCTGGGACTGGGCTATCTCAAACTCGGGCACCCCTCGACGATCCTTTCGGGAGGCGAAGCGCAGCGCGTCAAGCTGGCCGGCGAGCTCGGTAAGCTCAAACGGGGCAAGCACAACCTGTACATCCTCGACGAACCGACCACCGGTCTGCACTTTGCCGACATCGATCGGCTGCTGATCAGCCTGAACCGTCTGGTCGACAACGGCCACTCGGTCGTCGTCATTGAGCACAACCTGGACGTGATTAAGACCGCTGACTATGTCATTGACCTGGGCCCCGAGGGGGGGCACAAGGGTGGAGCACTGATCGCCTGCGGCACTCCCGAAGAGATCGCGGCATGCAGGGGATCGCACACCGGCAGGTTTCTGGCTGAACTGTTGCCCAACCGGCCAGTCAAATCCAGACGTCGCCTTTGACACGGGGGGCTTCAGAGTGCGACGATTCATCGTCACCATTCGTAGCGCCACTTCGCCAGCAGCCTTCCTTTCTTGAAGCGAGTCATTTCATGAACGACCAACGAAACCAGCAGGTTCTTCCCGGAACCGTGACTCGCCGGCGCTTCCTCGGCGCCTCAGCGGTCACCGCCCTGGGCGCGTCGTTCGCGTCCGCGGTTCAGCTCTGCGGTGCCGCGCCCGACGGGGCCACGGCGACCCACGCCATTCTCCAGGCCGGAGATCTCACCGCTGTGATCGGCGACAACTCGGCCGAGGGGGAACATCGTGCCGGTTACAATGGGGTGTGGAGTTTGCAGCATGCCAGCAGTTCTCGAAACCTGTTTGTGCCGGCGGTGGCGGGCCTGAACTTGGAGCACATCATCACCGGCGAGCAGCTTGATGATGGAAAAGTCTTCTTCGAGCCGCGCCACGCGCCGATGAGCTTCCGCCAGCTTGGCGACGCCGAAGCCGAGTTGCACCAGCCGCCGACTCCCACGTTTCATGTCGAAAGCTGGACGCGGTTTCGGCTGGTCGCGCCGCATTACCTGGACATGAGTGTTCGTTTTGTGGCGCACCAGCCGGTCTTCTCGCGCGGCTATCTGTCGCTGTTCTGGGCGAGTTATCTCAACGCCCCGGCGGACAAGAGCATGTACTTTCTGGGCGGTCTCGACGGGCAGAGCCGCCTCTGGACGCAGTTCTGCACGCAGTGGCACAACGACCAGAGCACCGTGCGGCACAGAAACGATTCCTTCGAAATGACCTTTCCTGCCGGCAGCCGCGACGCGCTCTTCAAAAACCTCTCGCGTTTCCGCTTCGACCAGCCGTTTTTCTACGGGAATCATGACGATCTGGTGTGGCTGGTGATGTTCGATCGCGCGGCAGGAATCCGCCTGACGCATTCACCCAGCGGCGGCGGCGCGAACGCCCCCTTGCAGACGACCAATCCGGCGTGGGACTTTCAGTTTCTCGTGCAGCAACCGGAGGTGCTGAAAGAATACGGCTTTCGAGTCCGAACGGTGTTGCGCCCGCGCTGCGCGCGTGAAGAGCTGCTGGCCGAGTTTCAGAGGTGGCAGGAGACATTGTGACGGCAGCTCCCGGCTCATGAACTCCCAAGGCAACTCGGCCCGTCTGTCCGATATGCAAAAACTTTGTTTGCAGAATCGATGCGGAGACAACCCTACCCAGAGTGCGCTGTTTACCGGCTCGCCGCCTCCAGGAGCTCCGCGTTGCCAATCCAGGCCAGAAAGTACGGCCTGGTCGCTTTCTTCTCTTTCAGTGCCAGCAGGAAGGGACGATCGAAAATCAGCCTGCGTGGAACCGGGTTGGACTCTAATGCACCGTCGCTTGAGTCTGACAAAATCATCTGTGTGTCAGCGATCAGTTCGGCGCC
The DNA here is from genome assembly GCA_046152955.1 of Planctomycetales bacterium. GTDB lineage: Bacteria > Planctomycetota > Planctomycetia > Planctomycetales > Planctomycetaceae > SIAF01. The sequence continues at coordinate 6,938 of JBJXGA010000233.1, forward strand.
GTACTCGTCCAGGCGAAACCGGATGGTCTGCCGGGCGTCGGCGATGAAGCGATCTGGCTTGTCCACTGTCGGCACACCCAGACCCACCAGCTCTGTCAAGGAGGCCACGACCCCGAACGAAATGATCGGGATTTGCAGTTGATCGAAGGCTCGAAGTTCCGGAGTCAATGCGTCTCCCAAAGGAGTTTGTAACCGGTCTGCGGTTCCCAGCCAGGTTGACTGCAGCGTCCCTCCCCTAGGAATTTTCGCCAGAATGATCTCGTCATTCCGTGGACTGGCCGAATTCAACACGAGAATAAAATCCTCATTCGAGACAAAATCGCGAACCTTGACGGTCTCTTTGAGAACCTCTTTTGTTTCCCCGGGATCCTCTGACGACGACCAACCGAACGAGTGGACTGCGGATTGCTCATCCCCATTGTGGAACTTGAGCGGCGAGGGAAAGCGTTCCATCACGTCGATGAAGGGCAACGACTTCTGCAAATACGCCAGGATCCGAAGGCCGGGACCGTCCGCCGACCCACCCAGCATTTCGACCGGCGCCTCCGGAAACTTCCGGTGAAACTTCTTGAAAAGCGCCGCAGAATCTTCGTCATGGAGTTCAGAGAAATCGGCAAAGTAGGCCGTGGCATCGAGCGCATCGCGTGGAAATCGATCGGCGTTGAGCAAGTCTGCGCTCTGAGATCTTCCGGTGATCTCGACCGGCGCGCCGTCCGCGGGACGCAGCAGATCCCAAGCAATTTGTACAGTAGCACAGTAGATGGTCGTCGTTCGTTCATCCAATTTCGTTTCGGGAACCGGCGCAATGCGCGTCCCTGCGTAGTGGCTGATGTCCAGGACATTCGGCAACTTCGAAACTGACTCATCGTCAAGTGGCCAACCGTCAGCCACCATGTACCTGCCGAATTTCGGAGTGAGGAGCGATCGGAAGAAATCCCGCCGAATCAGTGTGGATATCGCGCGGGCTCTTCCATCCACAAACAAGACTGGGATGGGCTGGCCTGTCGACGATCCGGACTGATCCTCCTTGTTTCGCGGCGGAAACATGGACAGGGCGTCCTTTTCGCGCATGTCGCGTGGTTCGGACCACAGCACGTCGCTGTCGTCGTTTTCGAGAAGAAAAAGCGTACTCTTCTCGCCGTCCGTCACGTCGCTGAGTTTGACGGAAAAATGCGCTGGCCACATCGATCGTCGACTCACGACTCCCAAATAGGTCGTGACTTCCGAGCTCTCCGATTTTTGCCGTGATGAGGCAAACACGCTGGGGCGCTGTCGAAGCAGTTGCTTATTGTGAGGACCATCCCACGGCTCATCGAACCGATACCGTTCCGAAAGCGAAGCCTCACCGAGAAATGGCAACAGCAACACCCGCCAACTGTGCCACGGTTTGCCATCCGGTCCCAGGACATAGGCCGGCGGGAAGCACGCGTACTGTTCATGATAACTGTGCAGTGCCTGGCCGATCTGCTTCAGATTCTGTCGGCTGCGCGCGATCGATGCCGCCGCGCGCGTCGCCGAGATGAGTTGCCAGAGGCCATACGCCAGAGGCACGCAGATCAGAATGCCAACGCCCCAGCGGACTTTGCGGGACATGTATGTGCTCCGTCGGAAAATGGCACGCGACCCAAAGAGGCCCACCGACGAAGCATGATATCAGAAATGCCAATTGAATTGGCGATGACCCAAAGCAAAATGCGACCGCACCCAGAGTGCGCTGCGCGACTTTGGGCATTGAGAACTTACCCCTTAGCGGTCGTTCGTGTTCTCTGCCGATTTCTGGCGGACCAGTGTCACGCCGACGCAGGCTGCGTCGGCTACAGGGGGGGCGACCCATCACGTGGCGGCGGGAGTGCGGCCGGGGACTGACAGGAATTTGGGGCGGGGGACGACTTCCTGCGCCGTGCGGCGCGGCTGACGTCCCAGCGTTTGGGCCAGCGCCTGCACGACCCGTTCCTGCTGCGCCTCGGAAAATTCCGGAAACACCGGCAGGGCGATCGTCTCTTGCGACGCCCGTTCCGACTCGGGCAAACATCCGGCGCGATATCCCAGATTGGCGAAGCAGGGCTGCAAGTGCAGCGGTTTGGGATAATAGACCGCGCAGCCGATTTGCCGCTCCCGCAAGCCGGCCAGCACTGCGTCGCGACGCCCCTCTCCCACGCGCACGCAATATTGGTTGAAGACGTGGCGGCGGTCCGGCAGAACCCGGGGAGGAGTGATCAGATCGAGCAGTCCGTATTCGTCGAAGAGCGTGGCATAGCGCTCGGCATTCCGCTGCCGGGCGGCCGTCCAGGCGTCGAGCGAACGGAGCTTGACTCGCAGCACGGCAGCTTGCAGCGCGTCGAGCCGACTGTTGAGCCCGACTTCGATGTGTTCGTATTGTCCCGCGTCTCCATGCACGCGCAGGCGCCGCAGCCGTTTGGCCAGGAAGGCGTCATCGGTGGTCAACAAGCCGCCGTCCCCGGCTCCTCCCAAATTCTTCGTGGGGAAAAAGCTGAAGGCTGCCATCGATCCCAACACTCCCGCGCGGCGGCGCTGGTACTCGGCGCCGATCGCCTGGCAGGCGTCCTCGACGATCGGCAGACCGTGGCGACTGGCGAGGCGCCACAGCGGTTCCATTTCGGCGCACTGGCCGAACAGGTGGACCGGCATGATGGCCCGCGTCCGGGGGCTGACGGCAGCGGCTACCGCCGCCGGATCGATGTTGAAACTCACCGGGTCAATGTCGACGAAAATCGGCCGCGCCCCCAGGCGGGTGATCGAGCTCCCGGTGGCAAAGAACGTGTAGGGGCTGGTGATGACTTCATCCCCCGGTCCCACATCCAGCGCCATGAGCGCCAACAGGAGCGCGTCGGTTCCCGAGGCGCAGCCGATCGCCTCGCGCGCATCGCAATATTCGGCCAGATCGCATTCGAACTCGGCCAATTCGTCCCCGAGAATGAACTTCTGCTCGGAGAAGACGCGGGAGACCGCCTGGTCCAGTTCGGTAGCGATCGTGCGGTATTGGGCCACCAGATCGATGAGCGGCACCGGATCGGGGCGCAGCTCGGCACAGCCGGGCGAGATTTGCTCGCTCATGAGCGACTCCATTCGCAGATGAGGATCACGTTGCGGGTTTAGCGGGGGCGTAGAGTACGACCGATCCCCAAACGTGTCAAGGTGATGTTCTCGGGATTGGCGAGCGAACTGATAGGGGTAGGGAGGGCCGATTGATTTCGGCCCCCCCTCCCTCCGAACCGGACGGGCGGTTTTCCCGCATCCGGCTCTCCCGTTAGTGGTGTTACCTTTGACAGGATTGACGGTAGGA
>JBJXGA010000234.1:0-10031 GCA_046152955.1 Planctomycetales bacterium
TTTGCTTCAAGAATTTGCCGAACACCGTTCACCCTTATAGTTTGAAATCAAATCCGCTGAGGCTGAGCCGACGACGAACGCTGACGTCGGCGTTTTGATTGCATCGTTTTACGGCCCCTGAATCAACTCCAGCTCTTTCCAGATTCCCCAGGCGGGTTGTTCGCCCGCGCGTTGGGCGACGACCAGGCGGATCGTTTTTCCCGTGAACTGGCTCAGGTCCACCTCCCAGCGGCCCCATTGTTTCTTGACGTTGGCCGCGTCGACCGGGGCGGTGAGCAGGTTGCGACCTCCGACGAAAACTCCCAGCGTCCACTGTTCGTGTACTTCATGCGCGGCGCGGATCACCAGGCGCGGCTGCTGCGCTCCCCGGTCGACGTGAATCTGGCGGGTGAAGAATGCCGGGCGATCGGCGGCGGCGCGGGTGGCCAGGACCAAGGGTTCCCCTTGAAATTCCTTGCGGATGCCGCTGGCGGGGTCGGTGGCCCCCCCCAATTGTGACCAGTCGGGAAAGAACCGGGCGGCGAGCAATCGCAAACGGGGATCGCTGTCCGCTGCGGACCAGGCTTCGACCCGCTCGGGATCGGCATGCGACGGAAGGGCGGGATTCGAGGTGGGGGTGAGCTGGCAAATGGTCCGCGGTCCGGCTCCCATTCCTTTGCCGAACAGCGTCCAGAGCTGGTCTTTGTGGGAAATCAGCGGTCCCAGCAGAGGAACAGCGTCTTCCAATTCCGCCAGGGGCCAAAGGGCGACCTCTTGACCGTTCTGCGTATCGATCCACACCATGAGCGGTCGCGATCGCCCATTGGGGAGCATTTCGCGCCGGGTGTAAAGCAACAGACCATCTTCCTCCAGACGATAGGCGTCGAGTTGGTGCTGGACCGGATGGGTCCAGACCTCCTTCCCCTCTTCCAGGGAGCAGGCGACGATCCCCTGCGAGGTTTCGACATAGACGTGGCGCTCGTCGGCGCCGAGCAGTCGCCGCGGGTTGCTCAACGGGAGTCGCCAGTGTTGATGCCCGGTCGCCACGTCGAGACAAATCAATTCCAGAACTCCAGGCTGCATGACGAGCGCCCGCTGGCCGATGATCCAGGGAGGAGCATATTCGCATTCTCCGGCGGAGGCATCGGCAGCCACCGGCACCCAGGTTTGCCGCCGCAGCCAGAGGGGGCGCCCCGAAGAATCGCAGCAAAAGACCGTCCCACCGATGGCGCCGATCAGTCGCGATCCGACGACCGCCACCTGGCACGACAATCTCCGGTCGCTGTCGCTGAGAATTTCCATCAGGGGGGTCTGTCGCGTGACTTCTCCCGTCTGCGGATCAATGGCGGTCAGATCAAGTTGCCAGAGCCGGTCTTTGGGGAGTCCATTGGTGGAAAAGCAGAGCAACTGCTGCATCACCACCAGAGGATCGGAACAAAGATTCAACTGCGGATCGGTGCGCCATTGCTCTTTGCCGTTGGCCGTATCGAGGCAAACCAGCGCCACGTTGTCCCGCAGCGCGGCTGCCAGAAACATCCGGTGCGGGGTAATGACCGGCCGCATGGCGAGCAGAGGCCAGCGCTTCCTCCCCTGCTCTTCACCCGCCTGGATTTCCCAATGCCACAACCGTTTACCGGTCTGGAGCCGGTAGGCTTCGACTTGCAACCGATTGGAAATGAACAGTCGCTCTCCCCAGGCGGTACAGGACAATTGTCGCGCGGCCCAGTCGATCGGACCGCTGGAGGGATCCACCGTCGGCTGGCCGGTCTGCCCCTTCCACTCCCCGATGGCGCGGACCTGCCACGCGACCAGTTCCTCCTGGCTGATGTTCGGTGCTGCAGGCACTTCTTCGGCCGCGACCGGGGCGTCGCGCTGGATCAACTCGGCAATCAATTCGTCGAACTGCTGGGGGGTCATCCGCCAGTCGGTCAGCGATTCCGCGGGAGTCTGGGCGGGAGGGGTCTCAAATCCCAACAGTGCCGCCGCCAGCCGTTCCCGCACCTCAAAACCCGATACGTCCGCCGGCGCCGACATGCCGCGCCCCCGCTCGAATTCCGCCAGCGCCAGGTGAATTTTTCCCTCGGCTAAAGCGCGATCCCCCAGCCAGCGGCAGGCGAGCGCTGCCGAGGGGGTGCCGCAAAACTGCAATGCCACGGCGCGCACTTCCTGAACCGAATCGCGGGCGATCGCCTGTTGCAAACGGGCTTTCGCCAGCGGCGCAAACTGTTCGTTCATCGTTTCGCGCCACGCAGGATGTTCCTGCATGGCCCGCGCCACCGCCGGCCAGAGCGATTCAAACAGCGACGGGTCGGTCGGATGCGGCGCCAACCCCGGCATCTGCTCCGGTTGGATCGATTGGATGATTCGGCAGGCTGCCGGATACTGTGCATCGGCGAGCGTGGCCTGCAGGTCGGCCAGCAACCCCAGTCCATCGCGACTGAGCGGCGGGATCACCGGATGCGCGAGGCGCAAGCCTCCCGGCGCGGCATCGGGGGTCTGGGGACCTGACAGCCCCAACCGATCACGCGCCGCAAGTTCGCTCCATTCCACCAGTCGCCGCAGTTTTTGGCGCGACTCGGGCCAAGTCTTGTCCGGCGGGCCGGGGCGATTCCAGAACTTGATTCGTTGCGACAACTCCAGCAATTCCGACCAGCGGTCCGCGTACACCAGGCCGACGATCTCCGAGCGGACCAGCGCTTCGGGCATCGTCTGATACGGAGCGGTCGTCCAGAGAGCATTGGCAAGGAGCGACCGTCCGGGAAGGGAATAGGGACGCGGGTCGCCGCGCTCGATCAGCAATTCGCCGCAGCGCTCATACAGGCGGGCAAAACGCTCGCCATCGGGGGGATCCCAGGCGTCGTACGCCAACGCCGCCTGATCCAACAGTCGCAACAAATCCTCGGGAGACTGCCCGCTGCCAAAGCTGTCTTCCAGCAGCCCCGACAGGATGCGCAGCCCCTGGTCGCCGACCTCCCCGCGCGACAACACCCGCACCGCGCACGCCATGCGCCAGGCGACCGGGTTCACGTCGGGGGGTTGCTGGGCGAGAACCTGCCCGCACCAGGCGGGAAACGAAGAGGTGACTTTGGCCAGTTCGGGAGGGACACGCTCAAGCAACTTCGGATCCGCCAGCGCCACCAGTTCGCTCAACTCGCGGACTTCAAGCTGCTGGATTTCGATCTGCGACGGGATCCCTTGCTGCAACCCCACCAGCCCCACCAGGGAAAAGCCATCGCGGACTCCGCGAACCGGATTGAGCGGCCGCCCCCAATGCCGCCCGTCGTCGCTGACCCAGCACTTGACCGTCCCCGCTCCGGGAACGATGCGCACCCACAAGCCGGGTCCAGTGAAAGGGACCACCTGCGTCGTCACGTCGGCGATGGCGTCAAAGCCATTGGCATCCGGGAGGCGATATCCCAGCAGAGGCGCACCCGTTTTCTGGTCCCGCAGAATCGCCAGCAGGTAATTGGCCTTTCCCGCGGCACTGGCCATAAACAGGCCGGTTCCCGGAGTCGCTTCACCCAATTGCAGAACGACCTCATACAACCCGCTCCGCGGGATTTTGACCCCAGTCCAGGCAAACGGCGCGTCCTTCTCTCGCGTCAGTCGCACCCCACCATTGGGCAAGCGGGTCACCGTCGCTCCGGCGGGCAATTCCCCTCCCCATTCCTGCCGCGCCGGTGGAGCTTGGGGAAGGAGATGGACCCCCTTGACCTCCGGTTCGTCGGGAAGCGGTTCCCCCCGATACATCGTCAGGGAACGAAACCACGCCCGTTTGTCGAAATACAATTCGGACGGGGGACCGGAGAACGTCGCCGTCAGCAGCCGCAGGTCGCCGCGGCTCAGCACGAGCGTTCCCTTCTGATACCGGATTTCCACCGCGCCGCGCAAAGTTCGGTCGTAGCGGTCATTGTCAGCGCCGACGAGCATGTAGCGAGAGGGGCGCGGGGTGTCGCCTTCGCGCGTGGTGCGATAGGCGGCCCACCCGGAGCGCGGCGTTTCAAAGTAACAGAACGTGACCCCTTCGGTTCCTTTCCAGAAATGCAGCGCCAGACCGGAGTGATCAAAAGGGGCCAGCCGCAGCACCGCATCTTCCGGCCAGGGGGCCTGCCAGCGGACAAGCCCTTCAAAACCGGCCACCGGCAGGTCTCCCCGCCGCGCTTCGGTAAACTGCGAAAGCTGTCCGGGAACCACCCCCAGCCAGCGGGCAAGCTGTTTCTGCCCCAGGCCGGCGCCGGCCTGAATCTGGTCCTGAAAAATGGTTTTCTTCCAGGGCTGCGGCGGGCCATCGGGATTCAACTCGGGCCATTGGGGAGCGACGGCAATATCGACCGGGGAGGGCTTGTCCCCCGGCCTTTCGGAGGGCATCGGCGACGCCGGTTCTTCCTCGTCACCCGATGGTTCGACTGGCGGACCCTGATCGGCAACCAGCGTGCCGTCCGGTTCGTTGGGTTCGTTCGGTTCAGACGGTTCGTCCCGATCGCGGGGCTGGGGGACCGTCGTCCCGTTGTCGGCGCTCTCCTGCGGTGCCGCAGCGGCGCCAGTTGTCGGTTCTTCGGAGGCCGCAGCGCGCCGATCTGATTCTCGCGCCTGGCGATCGGCGATCTCCAGAGGAGGGGAGGGAGAATTCGCCACATACGCTCCCACGATCAGCAGCGCAGCGATCACCATCGCGACGAGGCCTCCCCAAGTTCGTCGGCGGCGCGCCTTTCGGGCGTGATCTGCCGCTTTCCACACTTCGAACGGGGGAATTTCCAGCCGACCCAGGCGAAACGTAAGTCGCTCTTCGAGAGCCACTTGTTCGGCAAAGGGAAGTTCGTGGCCCGAATCTGCGGAAGTTGTCGCCTTGCCCTCCCGCAGCCCGGCCTTTCCCTGCGTCAGGAGCGTCTGGACCGCGGCTTCGCTCCGTTTCAATTGCTGCGCGATCTCGGCGAGGGGCCGGTCGGCGGAATAGAACAATTCGAGCGCCTGGCGCTCCCCTGAGTTGAGCCGCGCCAAGGAGTCGTCGAGCGCGGGCCAGAGCTCTTTGGGTGTCGCCGCCGGTTCTGGCGGATGCTCACGATCCCGATCGAGGGAGCGCGCCAGCCATTCATTCGGATCGTTTCGTCCAGGAGCATCGGCATGTTCCTGCAGAACTTGCTGTGCCAATTGGCGCAAGACGACGCGCAGCGACAGACCGGCGCTGTGTTTCTTCCTGGCCAACAGGAATTCCAGGAAGACCTGGCGAGTCAGTTCCGCGGCAACCTGGGGCTCCCCCACGCGCCCCCGGACGACGGCATGAATCTCGCGCTGATGAGCAGCCAGGAGCTGCGCGAAAGCGGTCTGATCACCTTCTCGGATCGCAGCGATCAGCGTTTCGTCATTCATTCCGGGGGGCATATTGCAACGTCGATCAGAAGAAGAACACATCGACAGTGGAGATGGCGAACATCACTCCCCCCATTCCGAGCTTTCCCACGGTCCCCAGCAACCTCCCCACCAATGCCGCGCGACCGATCACCACTCGTTCCTCCTCGGATCGCCCCTTCCAGGTCTCTCCCAGATAGGCCCCGGCAAAGGCCCCCAGCGCCCCTCCACCGACGGCCGCGATCAGCGAACCGATCAGCGGAATCGGCACCCCGATCACGGCACCGGCAATGCTCCCCAGCATGGCGCCGACGATCGACAGGAGTATTCCGCGACGGCTCCCCCCGGACCGCGCCGCCCCCGCCGCCCCGGCGACAAACTCGACAATCTCGCCGACCACCGCCAACACGGTCACCGCGACGACGCAGCTCCAACTCACCCCGCCTCCTGACGGATCCTGCACCAGCCAGGCGAAGAGCGCCGTCAGCGCGACGATGACCCAATTGCCGGGAAGCGCAAAGGCGGTCGCCAACAGACCAGCGGCATTCCCCAGCACCAGGAGCACTCCCCAAGTGTAATACCAGATGTACGGACCCATGCGGTGATTGTGACGAATGGGAGTAGGAATCAGCAAGCGTTGCTTCGGCTTGCCGCACGAAAGAGCGTCGGGGGCCGTGTGTTCGCGAGTCAACCGACAAAGCGGGCCACCGTGGTAGTACGGGTACATCACGACATTCTAAGAGAACGATCGAACTCGGCTCGATGGCGTGGCCAACCTGTCAGCCGCAACGCGGCGCGATTCGAAAACCCAGCGGCGCCTTTAGCCCAAGGGTTCCAATGATCACAAGTCACAAAGAAGCCCCAATCGGGGAACGACGTGAAGGATTCTCGTTGGATAGAATCCAGAGGGGCTCGAACGATTCGAGTTCGGAACCGATTCCCTCTTTGATTTCGCCACAACGTGGCATCCCTATGCCAGCCCAGGCCAACGGCCTGGGAAAAAAGCCGCGACAGAGGAAAGCCCCAATCGGGGCGCCCCTATCGTGCCGGAATGCCATCCAAATCCTTCGACAATGATGACCGCAACACATTAGGGGCGCCCCCTTGGGGCTTTTTGTTGGGGTTTGGGATTGTTCCCAGGCCGTTGGCCTGGGCTGGCATAGACTATTCCCTGGGCTAAAGCGCCCTGGGCTATCGAATTTCGCCCCGATTGGGGCTGGCATGCGCAAAGTCGCTGCCGTCAGACTGCGACAGCGCTGGAGACGCAAATCATTTCTGTTCCGACTTGCCCACATCCGGCGCTGCGCCCTTGCCGGTGATCACCAGGCTGTGCCTGGGGATCGTGAAGAGGAACGCCACCACGCAGGAAGCCGTCATCCGGGCGTCGGAACCATAGCCGGCGTTGTCGCGATTGGGCTGATAATAGAACGTGCCGTCTCCGCACTGCGCCATGGTGAACCACCAGCGGTTGGCGTCCATGAGCTGGCGAAAGCTGTCGGGATCGACGTTGGCAGCAAGCGCCGCGTAGGCCATTCCCATCGCGGGCGAACCGTGGGTATCGGGAAAACTCTGCGGATGCTCGCCGATCACTCGGGCGTGCGCCAGCGCTCGCTGGCGGTAGATCGGCTCGCTGTAGGGGCTGAGGAAGTTGGCGATGCCCGCGGCGCCGGTTCGGCCCAGATCCGCCCACCCGTCCGGAGGGCCTCCCATCTGGTCGCCGTACCAGACGTAGCCGTTTTTTCCCGTTCCCCGATTGAGGAATTCATAAGCCGCGTCGTGCTGTTTACGATCGACTGTGATCCCGCAGCGATGCATCAGAGAATACGCCAACGCTCCCTGGCCGGTGAGCATCGCGATGGGGCCATAGCCTTCAAAGCCGGGATTGTGCCCCCAGCCGCCATGCGAATCTTTGGGGCCTTTGGGAAACGAGTCGGGATGCGACTCTTTCGCTTTGAGATTGATCTGCGACATGCGGAGATACTGGCCCGCGGTCAGGTGATCCTGCACCTCCTGCAGTTCGGGAAGCACCCATTTCTCTCCCGTCGCCAGGTAGTATTCACTCAGCACAATGGCGGCGCTCATGTAGGTCCAGTTGATCAAATCGAAGTACCGTTTGTCCTTCGGCCGCGTCTCACGGGAGTGAAACCGCACGTTGCGCTCGAGGGCCGGCCGATAGTCCGCCTCCCCGCTGGCCAGCAGCGCCAGCGGCGCGAACGTGTTGTGGACCGGATTGCCGAACGAACCATCCTCCGCTTGCTGTGCGACGAGATACTGGAGCAACTCGGCGAGGATTTTGTCCGACTTCGCACACTGGGCGGGAAATGTCGACGAATACGCGCCGTACTTCTGGCCGATATTGAGCACGACTTCCTGCGTCTTTCCGCCGCGCTTCCGCGTGAGGGACAGCGTTCCATTCCTGTCACTCCCCTGGCACGCTTCCAGTGACTGCGCCAATTCGGAGATGGGACCATCCGCGCCAAAGACGATCGGCCCGTAACCGTTGCGATGTTCTCCCTGGAACAATCGGCCTCCGGCCCCGACAACAAAGTCCCCCGCCTCAACCTGCCCCTCGGCGGGTGACCCGGGAAAGACATACTTGATCAGCAGTCCGCTGGGTTCCTCGGGGACCAACTGCGCTCGCAACCCGGTGAGTCCCAGGTTGTAAAACCAGCCCGGGACTTGCGCATCCGGCCCCGATTCGGCGCGCTGGCCCCAGGGACTTTCCGGGCTGTGATAATGAACCTGCGCCTGCAACGGTGCGGCAAGACAGAACAGGCTGAAGGTCACGAGTCGAAACCAAAGGCCGCAGGCGTTCATCGAATGTTCCTGATGAGGGGCTATGAACTGCCGCCCGGTCCACTCGACGAGCGGGACAATTCGGTTTATTGCCTGTTCTGTCGTTGGGTCGATCGCAACTTGGCCAATTCCTCGGCAAAGGCTTTGCCAATTGGCGCCAGAATCTTGGCCGCACCGAGGTAATGGTAGCCTCCGTTCGAGACCCCCTTGAGGCGTTTCAACTCCTCGGGGGTGAAGTTCTCGGCGTAAGCCTTGTTGCGCGCTGTTTCGATCGCGGCAGGAGTCAGATTCTGGTTCTTGCGGGCTTCCTGATTCAGTTTGGAGTTGAGTTCTTCCATCCGTCGTTGCAGTGCGTCCAAATCATCATCCCAGAAGGGGGCGGTCTGCACCGCCACCACATTCCCCTGGAACTCAGGGAGCGACACCGGCGCGACCTGGGCCTGGCGGAAATGCATCTGGGGTGGCTGCTTCCCCTCCGCAATGCCACCAATCCCCATGACTCCAATCACAAAGGGCATCTTCGGCGCCATGAGGTCGTTGCGGACGTCGCGGATGAGATGCGTCAACAATTCGCTATACAGGTCGTATCCACCGGGCTTCATCCGATTTTCGTAGGTCCAGTCCGAAACCAGATCGTTGAAGCCTTGAAACCAGACGAACCCAGCCAATTCATAGCCTTGTGTCTCATCGTAATCCGGTGCGACCCGTTGGATGTCCTTCAGTACCCGCCGCACGTGCTCGATCATGTGACGGTAGAACAGACCGGTGGCCCGGATCTTATCCGCCTTGATTTTCTCCAAGTCGTCACCCCGCCGCTGGCATTGGGCGAGTTCAAATTCACTCCAACCGTATGGACCCGCGCTGGGTGGACGGAAATCCGTGTGCAGGCTTCGGCCTCCCCAGGACGTCTTGATGATCAGTATGGGTTCATCCAGCAGTTTCTCCATGTAGATCCCGAACGTGAATTCCGGTCCGATCTTGTCTTCAGGGGCGCCAAAGCCGGCCGTCAACCGGCCCTTCCGCTCTCTCAGGTCCGTGTAGGCATCGCCGAGGCACCCAATCGATGAAATCCAGACCCTCTCGCACACCCGCGGCGTACCGTCCGCACCGCGCATCTCCTTGAGAATCGGCGCCGTTCCGGGATCATCGGTCAGTGAATCAAACGTTGAGACATGCGCATGTCCCTGCATGTTCGACTGCCCGGCAAGAATGAACACCTTCAGCGGTCCCGCAGCATGGGCCGGAATTTCCCAGCCAAGAAGCACAAGACAGACAACAGCGACCGACGACTTCATGCGAATTCCCCCTTTCCGGATCCGATGGCATGGTCCGAAGTGTACCAATTCCTGACCCCGTTCGCATGGGCCAAAGACACAGCGAACCGCGGATCCGCGCCCGAGTCGGTCGAACCGCGCGCCCCCCGTACAGAACCATCAGAATCCCGTTGGATCAGGAAAATGATCCCAGCGAACAGCGTCGGGTCGTTTTCTTCATGGCCCTGTATTCCAGCGCTCCTTTGATTGTGGCGAGCGGCCGCGCTGTCCCCGCAAACCGGCTCGCGTCGGATTGGCCGACGATTCGACGATCACCTATGATGGCCGCCTCACCGCGGTCCGCGGTGGACCATTCCACGACACTCGCGAGGCGACTCATGACGATCCTGTGCCGAACCGCTTTGGCTCTGGCTGTGTGTTGCGGGCTAACCGTTGCCGCCGCGGCGGAGGAACGGACGGCAACGCCTCGGGTGCTGCTCATCGGGAAGCAACCGGATCATCCGCACGGCAGCCACATGTACCTGCACACCTGAGTCCTCTTGGGGGAGTGCCTCAAACTGAACGGCCTTGAGCCGGTCGTTTCCGATGGCTGGCCCCAGGACAAGGCCCTGCTCAAGGAGGTGGCCACGATCGTCG
>JBJXGA010000235.1:0-25209 GCA_046152955.1 Planctomycetales bacterium
TATCTCCTTTACCATCAATCCTCTCCGAGGTGAACCACTAACGGGAGAGCCGGATGCGGGAAATCCGCCCGTCCGGTTCGGAGGGAGGGGGGGCCGAAACCAATCGGCCCTCCCTACCCCTATCGGGCAGCGTCCGCCACAGGCGGCGGGGTTATTGCAGGAGGGGGGTCAGGACTTTGGCATCGTAGACGTCGGTGAGCCGCTCGTCGCGGCCGCGGAGGTGGTAATTGACCCGTTTGTGGTCCAGCCCCAGGAGGTGCAGGATCGTGGCATGGAAATCGGAGACCTTGGTGCGGTTCTCGACGGCGTGATAGCCCAGTTCGTCGGTGGCCCCGTAGGCCTGGCCTCCTTGGATTCCCCCGCCGGCCATCCAGACGCTGAAGCCCTGCTTGTGGTGATCGCGACCGCTCCCCCCCTGACTTACAGGAGTTCGACCGAACTCTCCCCCCCAGAGCACGAGTGTTTCATCCAGGAGCCCGCGCTGTTTCAAGTCCTTGAGGAGCGCTGCGGCGGGTTGGTCGGTCTCATCGCAGATTTTCCTGGTGGCATTGGCGTTGTCGGCGTGCGTGTCCCAGCGTTGTCCCTCGACCATGATCTGCACGAAACGCACCCCCCGCTCGACCAGCCGCCGGGCCATCAGACAGCGTCTCCCGTAGGCTTGCGTCACGGGCTTGTCCAATCCGTACAATTGCTGCGTCTCTTGAGTCTCCTGTGCCAGGTCGAGCGCTTCGGTGGCGGTGACCTGCATCCGCGCCGCCAGCTCATAACTGGCGATCCGCGCTTCGAGCTGCGGATCGATTAGTCGATGTGCCGCGCGATGCTCCTCGTTCAGGCGCGACAGCAGATTGGCCCGCAGGCGATCCACCTCCGGAGCGACCGCCGATGGTGGTTGCAGATACAACACCGGCGGTCCCGAGGTCCGCAGGTGGACTCCAGCATACCGGGGAGGGAGCCAGCCCGACGACCAGTTGCGCGGTCCATCGACCGGCATTTGATTGTCGTGCCGCAACACGACGTAGGCGGGCAGATCCTTGTTTTCCGAACCCAAAGCGTAGTTGACCCAGGCCCCCAGCGTGGGGCGGCCGGTGACGGTCAGGCCGCCATGCATCATCCACAGCGCCTGCTCGTGGTTGTTGTGCTCGGTGTGCATCGAGCGAATGACCGCGATGTCGTCGGCGCACGAGGCGATGTGCGGGATGATCTCGGAATACTCGACGCCGCACGATCCCGCCGGGGAGAATTTGAAGGGAACTCCCAACAGCCCGCCATGGGCGGAAATCGCGACCAGATCGGTGAAGTACTTGGGCATCGCCTGCCCATCGCGTTTGGTCAGTTCGGGCTTGGGATCCAGCAGGTCCATGTGGCTGGGACCGCCATGCTGGAACAACTGAATGACCGCCTTGGCGCGCGGCCGGGCGTGCGGGGCCTGTCCGACCGGCGCACCCGTCGCGGCCCCCGCGGCGACCGGCAACGGGTCGTCAGCCAGGAGCGCCGCCAGGGCGATCCCCGTCAACCCGGTGCCGACCCGCCCAAACAGCTCGCGGCGATGAATGAGGTCGGGAAGTGACACGCAGTCGAGGTTTCGGCAGGGCATACTTTGGTATCCTGAGATTCAAACGTCGAGTTCAGTTTGACAAGCCGCCGGTTGTCGGCGAATTATCCTACTGGCCGCAATTCTTGCCGTAGAAGCGTGGCCAGCTTGTCCATCACAAGGGAATCAAGCCCCCGTTGGCAGGTCATGAATTCCGTGAGCTCTTTTGGTGTGACCCCAAGTTCGGTGGCGATGTCTGCGAACTCCAACCCGCTGGTCGTGATCGCCTGCCGTAATTGTCCGCTCAAAGTCGGTTCTCGAAGCCCCATCTCGATGCGCGAGCGAAGAAGGTCGCGGGCAGTTGATTTCAAGGTCGGGACGTCGGCCGTCACCTCCTGCCGCAGCAGTTGGATCCGCCTCTGTTGTTCAGGAGTCAGTTCAAGACGAACACGAGAATTAGGTTTGTTTGTCATCGAATGTTCCATTGAGTTTTGTGGCTGGATTTTCACTTCATAGCGGCTCGTCGACTTCATAAGCCGTCACGGGAAATATGGTCCACTCGTCCAGAACCTCATAAACAGCGATGATGTATCGGCCATCCAAGGTGAATCAAAACGCGACTGGCAGGCCAGACGATTGACTCTCACCCATATCCATCGGATGTTGAACCACTTCTTCAAAATCTTCTGGGGAAATTCCATGTTCGTCAAGGTGCTGAATAATCTCATCAGTCCAAACAAAATCGAAAAAGGGCATGACCACCCCAGGGGAATCGAACGATTCAACCGGCGTCAATCCACAAACAAAAACTCATTCGTATTCAGCAGCGTCAGCGTCAAATGCGGCCAGGCGGGAGCTTCGGCCTCGTGCCGCTCCTGGGGGGTAGCAGTTGTCAGTTTGGTTCCCAGATGCAGCGAGACATACTGATCGAGGAATTCCTCCACCCAGCGCCGCTCGGATTCGGTTGGGACGCGGGTGTAGAGCAGTTTCCACGCCAGGTTGACGCGCCCTCCCCGGTCGCTGGCCCCCTGGACGATCCGTTCCGCCAGGCGATGGGCGCTCGATTCCATGAAGGGGCTGTTCATCAGCGTCAGCGCCTGCGTGGCGACGATCGCCTCGCTGCGGCGTGCGCAGTTGACTTCCATTTTGGGAGTGTCGAACGCTTCCATCAGCGTGACCGGCTGACTGCGGCGCACCTGCAGATAAATGCTTCGCCGGTTCCCCGCGTCGTTGTCGGCGGTGATCACCGAACCGTCTCCCTGAAGAGCGACCGGGGTTGCAGCGCCAAACATCTTGGGATTGAGCTTTCCGGCCAGAGCCAGAACGCTGTCGCGCAGCGTCTCCCCCTGATGTCGCTGCGGCCGGTAAGCCCAGAGCAGGCTGTTTTCGCCATCGACCGCCCCCTTGGCCGGATCGAACGCCGACGATTGTCGGTACGCTGTTGAGGTGACAATCAACCGGTGCAGCGCTTTCTGGCTCCAGCCGCGGCGGATGAACTCCGACGCCAGCCAATCCAGCAGTTCCGGATGCGTGGGGAGCTTACCGGAGTGGCCAAAATCGTCCAGCGTTTCCACCAGGCCGCGACCAAAGTGTCCAGCCCACACCCGATTGACATGCAACCGGGCTGTCGTCGGATGCCGCGGATCGGTCAGCCATTCGGCCAGAGCCTTCCGTCGACCGGAAGTTTTGTATCCAGCCAGCGGCTGAAAGTGAAAATCGCTCGCCACCAGCACCGCGGGGACTCCCGGCGTGACGACCCGTCCTTTGTTGTTGAAGTCCCCGCGACGCAGGACGCGGGTTTCCACCGGCGTGTCGTCCAGGTCGAGGATCCCGCGCAGCGGCGGAATGCTCTGCACCAGCGACTGCTCCGCCGCGATCGCCGCAGTCAGCCGTTCGCTGTCTTTGAGCAACTCGGGATGCCGCGCGGCGGCCCAGGCGCGGAGGTCGTCGTCGCTGATCGCCAGCCGCGGCCCCTTTTCCTGCAGGAGCTTCTTTTGTTTCTCGCTGCGTGCTGAGTCTTCGGCCAGCAGGGCGTCGCGGAGTCGGTTCTGTGTCTCTTGGTCAACGGCACTTCCGGCACCGGGGGAGACGACCAGACGGTCGATGGCCAGCCCTTCGAACGTGGCGCCCGGCAGGATGAACCGCCGCAATTCGATTTCGATTTCCGCCACTGTGGCAGTCGATTGCCCCGCGACACCAGTTCTCACCTTTCCGTCGTCATGCGTCGTAGTGATTTTTCCTTCCGCGTCGCGGCGGATGGTGATCGTCGCCGCCCCAGCCGGGGAGAGGGCATGGGCGAATTCGTCCGGCGGGGCGACTTGCTGGTACTTTGCCAGATTGTGGGCGATCAGGTCCGGCCCCACTCCGATTCCTCCCACGGCGGTCCCCCGGCGGGAGTTGTTCTCGTCGACGTAACCTTGACTGACCACGATATTCCCGGCGGCGTCGCGCAGATTCACCAGCAACACCTGCATGGCGGTGTTGTTCTCTGGAGCAGTGTCGGCGGAATGCCATCGGAACCGGCACTCGGTCTGGAAATCCCCCGCCAAAGCTGCCGGCCGTGTGAGTCGAATCGTCGCGTAGCCGGTCGGCTTCCCTTCGATGTCCTGAATCTGCAGTTCATCGCCGCCGACGGTGTATTTCCAGCCGGTCGCCGCTCCTTCCCGCTTGACTCCCCACCCGGCGGGAAGTTCCGGCCCGCGGAACTCCTCGCGCGTTTCCTGGAAGGCCAACGGCAATCGCTGGTCGACCACCTCGCGTCGCAAGCGGGAGCGAATCTCCGTCAGATGTTGCGTCAACTCTCCCACGCGGCGTTTGATCCCTTCATTCCGCGCGGCGATCACTGCCTGCTGCGCTTCGGTCGCCAGTGGGATGATCCGTTCCGACGAGGCCAGCCACCGCTCGGGGTCGAGCGCCGGAGCAAAGATGGCGCTCAACTGGTAATAGTCGCGCTGCGAAATCGGTTCCAGCTTGTGCTCATGGCAGCGGGCGCACTGGATCGTCACTCCCAGGAAGGCCGATCCGACAATCTGCATCGTGTCGGCCAGCACTTTGTAAATCTCCGGTTTCTCTTTGTAACCGGGGTAGGTCGGATCGACTGCGGTTCGCAGGAACCCCGTGGCGACAAGCTGATCGGCCACCTCGGGGGTGATCTCTGGAGCCCGCCGCCAGTCGGTCAGCTCGTCCCCCGCAAGCTGTTCCCTGACGAATTGATCGTACGGCTTGTCGTCGTTCAGCGCGCGAATCACATAGTCGCGATACCGCCATGCCTCGGGCCGCTCCCGGTCGGCGTCCAGACCTCCATCCGAGTCGGAGTATCCGGCCACGTCCAGCCAATGCCGCGCCCAGCGTTCTCCATATTGCGGGGACTCCAAGAGTTGCTCGACCAGCCGCTCGTAGGCTCCGTCTCGTTCGTCCGCGAGGAACGCGTCCAACTGTTCCGGACTGGGAGGCAACCCCAGCAGGTCGAAGCACAAGCGGCGCAGGAGCGTCGATTTTGAAGCGTCCGGATTGAAGGCCAGCCCCTGCGCCTCCAACCGCGCCAGGAGGAAGGCATCGATCGGCGTCCGCACCTGATCCAACCCGTTGACTTCGGGAAGCGGACCAGCAATTGGGGGTTGGAACGACCAAAAGCGACGATCCTCTTCGTTGAGGGGGGTTTCCTGGTCGCTGGTTTCCAGTGGCGGTTCGGCCTCCCCCTTGATCGGCGCCCCGGCAGTCACCCACCGCTTCAGGACTTCAATCTGCCGGGCATCCAGAGGTTCCTCCTCTTTGGGGGGCATCTCCTTGTTGGAGATCATCTCGATGAGCAGGCTCTCCTCCGGTCGCCCCGGCGCCAGAGCCGGCCCCCCGTCCCCTCCCTGGATCATCGTGAACTTCCGCCGCAGATCGAGTCCCCCTTTGCGAGCTTCCTCTCCATGGCACTTCAGACATCGAACCTGCAAAATAGGAACGACATCGTCCTCGAAGTTGATCGGGGGCTTGGCCGGGGCTGCCGCATCCTCCCCCCGTGTCAGCGTCGGGAGAACCAGACTCCCCACCGCCAGCGTGAAGCACATCGCCGCCAGGCGCCGCATCGACATTCGCGTCATTCTCATCCGTATTCAGGCCTCGCTGATTCCGACCAATTCGAAGGACTGTGCATCCATCAAGATTATCGCATGCAACGGTGGGGTTGGGAAAGGGAGAATGGGATTCAGGGGGCCGGCGGCATTTCCCAAAGCACCAACACACTCCGGGATGGGGACCATCCGAGCAACCGCTCGCCCCGCGCCGCAACGCACAGGTTGACTCCCTGCCCGTCTGTGAACCGCGACACAGCTACCCCTGTCCGGACGTTCCACACGCCGACGCCGTTCAGCGACGGAACCGCCACCCGGCTGCCATCGTCGGTGATCACCGGACGATGATAACCCAGACCGGCAGTCAGATGGGACTGCGTCTTGGAATTGAGGTCAAAGACTTCGATTCCGCCGTTCCCCTGCATCGCGGCGAATCGTCCCTCTCCCCCCACGGAACCAAACAAATACGCCTTCTGCGGTTTGTCAAAAACGAACAATTCGGTCACGGTCCCTCCCTGCCAGTCAATGCTCAGAATCCGCGACTGGCAGGCGATCCGCACCGACTTTCCATCGCCCGACAACCCCACCCCCACGACGGCGTTCGGCGGAAGATTGGGATGCTCGGCCACGGGCCGCCCCTCAGGCAGGGCATAGGCGCGCACCGAAACCATCGACACCACGATCAGCTCCCCTGCGTCGCGCGAGAGCGCCATTCCATCCGGAAGCTCTTTCAGATCAAATTGCCCGACCTGCTCCAGCGGTTCCACGGTCCAGACAAAAGCCCTCCGATCGGCACACACCATAAGGCGCCGTCCATCGTCGGTGAATTCGGCAAAGATCTGCGTCGCGGCGGGAATCGTCAGCGCTCCGGCAGGTTGATCCTGCTGGTCGTTCCACACGCGATGCTGCTGAGACTCTTTGTCAACTCCCCATACCCACCGTCCGTCGGGGGAAATCTGGGCGTGTGTCAGGCCACCGGCGCCCACTCCCGTCAGCCTCCGAACCGTTCGGCCGACAGGGGCCGTCTCGACCTGCGCTTCCACCGCCGCAGAATTGATTGCCGCTCCTCCTCCCGCGTGAATGAACGGACGGCTGCCCAGTCCACCCACCGCCAGCAGTAAACCGATGACGGCGGCGACGGTCCCCCGTACGGCCTTGTGCCGATCGACGCTCGTTCCCGGAAGCGCCTCAGCGGGGAGATTCCTGAGCGGCTTGGGGTTGAGCCCGCGCTCCGTCAGCGCCTGGGCGACTTGCTGGAGTTCAACATTTTCCGGAATCCCCAGCGCGATCATCCGCTTCGCGACTCCCAACACGAGCACCGAGTATTTCGTTCCCAGATCATCCGCTGAAACCAGACCGCAGCGTTGAATCGTCTGGTAACTCCAATTGTCTGTCCGGGTCCGCGCTCCGAAGGGGTTCATCAGCAGTGCTTTGGTCTTGCGGCGAATTCCGTCAGACTCCAACGAGACGGTCACGATCACCAAATCGATCCAAAAGAACACGATCACCAGCATCGCCGCCGTCATCGCGCCTGCCAACAGAAAGGCTTTGGCGAGCTGCGCTGCCGGGGCGCTCGCCAGCAACAACAAATTGATCGGACCGCTGATTCCCAATCCCATTCCCAGGGCATACAGCAGCCGAGGGCCTGCGTCGCGCGCCAGCCGCATTCGAAAATAGGGGGGTTGCCGCCATTGTTCGGCGTCGCTTCCCCCCAGAGCGCGCCGAAGCGATTTTCGGATCCCCATGCCTACTCCCTGTGATGAACGACAGAGCCCTGGCTCGCGCCGACGAACCGCCGTCGGCCCAAGCGATTGCAGCAGGCGTGCCGACGTTCGTCAACTCCCGTTGGGACGCCGCGCAGCCGATTCAGAATTCCGCAGGTCGGCCGCCAGCCTCCGCATCCCCTCCTCGACCTCGACGACGGGCGTATAGCCAAAATCGCGAACGGCCCTGGCGACGGAATAGTGATGCGAACTCCCCAATTGCTGCGCAAGAAACCGGGTCATCGAGGGCTCTCCCGGCAGTCGCGCCACCTTATAGAGCGATTCCAGCATCGCTCCGGCAGCGTACGCCGCGGCGGGGGAGATGCTCTTTTTGACCCCCGGCAAACCAGCCAGCGACAGGATTTCATCGACCCATTTCCAGAGGCTCACCGGCTCCGGTTCATTGATGAAGTAAGCCCGTCCGGCGACCGGCGATCCTGGGGCCAACCGGTCGGCGGCCTGTAAGTGGGCCGCCGCCGCGTTCTCCACGTAGCTCATGGAGATCAGATTGTCCCCCCGGCCGACCCGGCGCAACCGGCCCGCGCGGGCGCGGGCCAGCAATCGTGGGATCAGGTGATTGTCGCGCGGCCCCCAAATGAGGTGCGGACGGAGCGCCACGGTCGCCAGACCGTTGACGCAGTTGGCCGACAGCACCGCCTGCTCCGCCAGCGCCTTGCTGTGGGGATAGTGACACAAATAACTCGCGGGGTACGGAAGCGATTCGTTGGCGTTCCGATGATCCTGACCATCGTAGACGACGCTGGGAGAACTGGTATAGACCAGCCGCTGAACGTCTCCGTAGCGGCAACCGGCGATGACATTCTCCGTCCCCAGCGTGTTGATGCCGTGGTAATGCTGCCAGGAACCCCAGATGCCCGAAACAGCCGCCGCATGAAAGACGATGTCCATGCCGTGGCACGCTTGAATCACCCCGGTAACGTCGCGAATGTCGCCGGAATGTACTTCGACTCCCAGTGCCGCCAGCCGCGGGTACGTACCTCGGCACAGGACTCGCACGGTGTCGCCGCGAGCCACAAGCTGCTCGACCAGATACAGCCCGAGAAATCCTCCTCCGCCAGTGACCAATGCGCGCATCCGGGGATTGTTGTTCGGCTCGAAGAAGGCGTCAACTGAGCACGCTGGTCGTTCGTTAGGCTTGCCCTTCATTCTTTGGTACGTTTCGCGATTCATTCCCGGCCGAAGTGCTGCCAAACCGACTGGCGGTTGCTAAAGTGTTGGCCAGACTTCCATCCAACCCTTTTTGGCTGCGCCCCGCTTCGGCTCCACACGACACCTCGTAATGACCTCCGGCGAATTTGCGTTTCAACACTGCATCAACCCCGATTGCGACGGGCGATACTCCGTCATGGAGACCCTGACCGCCTGTCCGCGGTGCGGCGACTTGTTGGATGTCGACTATGAATGGGAACGTCTGCCGGTTCCCTCCACGCTCCGCGACTTCGAATCGGCCTGGAGCCGCCGCAACGAGCCGCTGGAGCTCAGCGGGGTTTGGCGCTTTCGCAAACTGCTTCCGTTTGCTCCGGACGATCGGATCGTCACGATTGGTGAAGGGCAGACGCTGTTGCGGCCGTCGCCGCTGGTCGCCCGTTATTGCGGGATGCCCGAAAATCGACTGTTCCTGCAGTACGAGGGGCTCAATCCCTCCGGGAGCTTCAAGGACAACGGGATGACCGCCGCTTGCACCCACGCGCAGATGGTGGGGGCGCGAAAGGCCGCCTGCGCATCGACCGGCAACACGAGCGCCTCGCTGGCGGTCTTCGCCAGCGCGACAGGACTGTTTCGCGTGGTGGTCTTCGTCGGCAGCGGCAAAATTGCCTATGGCAAACTGTCGCAGGCGCTGGACTACGGTGCCGCGACGTTGCAACTCCGGGGGGACTTTGACGACGCCATGCGCCAAGTGCAGGCGGTCTGCCGTTCGGAGCAGATTTACCTGTGCAACAGCGTTAACCCGTTTCGCCTGGAGGGACAAAAGACGATCATGTACCGGGTGCTGGAAGCGCGGGACTGGAAAGTCCCCGATTGGATCGTCGTGCCCGGAGGCAACCTCGGCAATTCCAGTTCCTTCGGCAAGGCGTTCATCGAACTACATCGCCTGGGGCTGATCGATCGGATTCCCAGGTTGGCGGTCATCAATGCCCAGGGGGCCAACACCCTGTTCCGTTTGTACGAGCAGCAGGGACTCCGATGGTGCGGCGGACGGCCCGATCAGCCGCTGATCGACGCGTATTACACACAGCTCGGGCAAGCGGGCCGCCGCGCGTCAACGATTGCCTCAGCGATCGAAATCAATCGTCCTGTCAATCTGAAGAAGGCGCTGCGGGCACTGGAGGCGTGCCAGGGGGTGGTGCGGGAGGTGGACGATCAGGAGATCCTCGACGCCAAGGCGCAGGTCGGAGCGGGAGGGTTTGGTTGCGAACCGGCCAGCGCCGCCGGGGTCGCGGGGGTCAAGCGGCTGCGGGCCGAGGGAGTCATCGCCCCTTCCGACGAGGTTGTCTGCATCCTCACCGGGCACCAGCTCAAAGACCCGACCACCACCGTCGCCTACCATGCCCAGGATGCGGAGCAATTTGACCGCGTGCTGCGCTCCAGGGGAGTCGCTGCCGCCCCCTTTGCCAATCACCCGGTTCCCGTCGAAAATGATCTGGACCGAATCGTCGCGCTCCTCCGACAACACGGCTCGTCCGACTGAATGGATTTACGCGGCAAATTGACCTTTGGCAGGTTCCTCTGATTCCTGAAGACTGGAACACCGATTCCGATGGCCGATGGCGTGGCGAATTCCCTGGATTCCAAATGGCGGCGGCTGATCGAAACGATTCACCAGTCGCCGCAGCAGTTCGTGATCGTCCTGACCGGGGGAGGGGCTTCGGCGGTGGCGCAGCTCCTGGTCGTCCCCGGAGGGTCGCGGACAATCCTGGAAGCGACGATCCCCTACTCGGCTGCCGCGCTGGCCAATTGGCTGGGGAAGACCCCGGAACAGTATTGCGCTGAAGAGACGGCGCTGGCGATGGCGACGGTCGCTTATGAGCGCGGCGAACGACTGTCGGGACGGGCTCGGGCGGAGGGGGGCCTCTCGCGTAGCGCTGCGGCCCCTCTGCCTGAAGAAGTGAGCGGCGATGCCATCGCCGGGATCGCCTGCACCGCAGCCCTCGTCAGCGACCGCCCCAAAAAAGGGGATCACCGGTGCTTTGTCGCGGTGCAGACTGCCGGTTCGACGAGTTGCGTCGCGCTGGTGCTCGACAAGGGGGCGCGCGATCGGATGGGAGAGGAGCAACTGGTCGGCCAGGTGGTGCTGCTCGAAGCGGCCCGCGCCGCGGGGATTCCCACCGCGTCCTGCCCGCCACTGGCCCTGAGGCCCGGCGAGGTGGTGGACTCCCATCGCCAGGAGGCTGCGGCGCTGCTCAAGGAATTGCGGCTGGGAAATCGTCGCCTGGTGTGGTCGCTTCCAGCGGAGGGACTGGCGATCGAACTGGCATCGCCGGAACATCAAATTCCGACTCCCAAAGGAGTTCTGTGTGGCGCCTTCAACCCGCTCCATTTTGGTCATGAGGCGCTGCGCGACGTCGCCGAGCAGTTGTTGGGAGGGCCGGTCTATTACGAGCTGTCGCTGCACAACGTTGACAAGCCGCCGTTGGACTATTTGACGATCGAACGCCGGCGAGCGCAGTTCACGTCGCAGCCCCTGGCCCTGACGATGGCCCCCACGTTCGCCGAAAAGGGAGAGGTCTTGCCGGGAGTGACGTTTGTCGTCGGGGCCGACACGGCGGAACGAATCGTCCAGCCGCGCTATTATGGCGACAGCGAGGCCGCGATGCATGCCGCGCTATCGCGGATCGCGGAGCAGGGGTGCCGCTTTTTGGTCGCCGGACGGCAATCGGGCGAGCGGTTTGTGACGTTGGCCGACGTCCCCCTTCCCGGCCCATATGCCAGGCTGTTTGCCGCGATTCCTCCCGACCTCTTCCGGGCGGATGTCTCCTCGACGCAGCTTCGCCAGGCTTGATTCGGCAACGCGCCGCAGGGTGGGACCAGCTCGCCGATGAAGAGACGACGCACAGCAGCGAACCCGCCCATCGCCCAATCCGGCGTCGCGAGCGCAGGCCCACCACCCCGCTTGGAACGGCGGCGTGTAAGCCTTACAAATCGCTGAAATTTTGTCAAAAAAGTGATTGACGGTTCCTCCGGAATGTAGAGAATGCCGCCGTCTCAAGCAGACACCCAATTCGAAACTCACCTCCACATTTTCGTCTCGCCTCGATTCCCCGAGTACACGGTCACGCTTGCCGCTCCGGAACGGATTCCAACGGCACTCCCCTCCCATGCGTGACTGGGGAATCGGAATGCGCGCTGTGACGGGGCAAGGACGCTCCCGTCACAGCGCATCGTACAACTGTGATTGTTTTGTCAATTCTGTTGGTCCGCTTTGATCGTCATGACGGCCTGGGTTTCCAATCTCCCGCTGCCAGTCAACCTGCGTCGCCTGTTTCCGCAGGCGAGCTACGTGGGATGTGTGGACATCCATGTCACGTCCGCCACCGATCGCAGTCGCGACTGCCAGCCCCAGGGACTGTTCGCCGCCATTCGGGGAACGTCGCAAGACGGATGCCAGTTTATCGCCGAGGCACTGCAGCATGGCGCCGCGGCGTTGCTCGTCGATCGTCCGCTGGCTGACGTGACTGTCCCCCAATGCGTCGTTCCTGACGTGCGGCGCGCCTACGCGCAACTGTGCAGCGCGCTGATGGCCGACCCGTCGCGCCGCCTGGGTGTCGCCGGCGTCACTGGCACCAATGGAAAAACGACCACCACCTGGCTGATTCGTTCGATCCTGCAGGGGGCCGACCGGCAGACCGGACTGCTGGGGACGATTGACTATTGCGACGGACAGCGGACCGAACCGTCGCGCCTCACGACTCCCGACTCCTCAACTCTGGCCCGCTGGCTGGCCGCGATGATCGCCAACGGCGCCACCCACGCCACGCTGGAATTGTCCAGCCATGCCCTGGATCAGCGGCGTTCCGCGGGAGTGGCGCTCGATGCGGCCATCATTACCAACATCACGCAGGATCATTTCGATTACCACCATGACTTCGAAGCATATCGGCTGAGCAAGCTCCGTATCCTGGACCACCTCAAGGAGAACGGAACGGCGATCATCAATGTAGACGATCCCGGCAGCCTCTCCTGCCTGCCGCACGCGCCGGGCAAGGTCTTGACCTTCGGCCTGGGCCAGCCGGCTGATTTCACCGCACATCTTCTCGAATCCAATCTGCGAGGAACCCTCTTCCGACTCATGCATGGCGAAGAATCGGTCCTCGTCCGCACCCCGTTGATCGGTCGGTACAACGTCTCCAATTGCCTGGCGGCGGCTGCCGCGGCGTGGCACCTGGGTATCGGCCTCCAGGAAATTTCTCGCGGTATCGAAGCGCTCCATTGCGTTCCAGGCAGAATGGAGCCGGTCGTCGGCGGGCAGCCGTTCCCGGTGTTTGTCGACTATGCCCATACCGAAGACGCTTTGCGGAACGCGATCACCGCGCTCCGTCCCTTAACGCGCGGAAGAATTCTGTGCGTCTTCGGAGCGGGGGGGGATCGCGATCGGACCAAGCGGCCGCTGCTGGGGCGCGCCGCCGCCGAGGCCGACCTGGCCGTGGTGACCAGCGACAATCCCCGATCTGAAGATCCGCAGCGGATCATTGAAGAGATCGTCGCCGGAATGGCGGGGCGAGGACGGTCGCCGTACATCGAACCGGATCGCGAGCGAGCCATTCGCTGGGCCTTGCAACATGCCGGGGCGGGGGACACGGTCCTCATCGCCGGCAAAGGTCATGAAACCGAACAACAGACCGGCAGTGTTCGACTGCACTTCGACGATCGCGAAGTGGCGCGGGCCTGCCTGGACGATCGTTATCCCGCGCATGCCGGGCCGCATCCGCATTTGATTCCACACAATTCGTTGGTTGTCTGACCCGCCATGGAACCGGTGCTGCTCAATGACGTGCTGGCTGCCACGCGGGGGACCGCGACCGGCTTGGGGGCCAATCCCCCGCCGATCACGCGCGTCTCGACCGATTCGCGGCAGGTGCGCGCCGGGGATTTGTTCTGGGCGCTGCCAGGCGCGCGATTCGATGGTCACGATTTCGTTACTCAGGCGCTGAACCAGGGGGCGGCGGCCTGTGTGGTCGAACGCTCGCGGGCTGCCCAACTGACGGGCCCCATATTGCAGGTGGACGACTCGCTGCGGGCGCTGGGAGACCTGGCGCGGTGGTATCGGCACCAGCGGGAAGCGATGGTGATCGGCGTTACCGGCAGCGTCGGGAAGACCACCACGCGCGAAATGGTGCATGCCGTCCTTTCCAGCAGTCATTCGGGAATGCGCAGCCAGCGAAACTACAACAACGAGATCGGACTCCCCATGAGTCTGCTGGAGCTCGCGGCGGATCACGATTTCGCCGTGCTGGAAATGGGGGCCGGCCGAGTCGGGGACATTCGCGCGTTGTGTGAGATCGCCTGTCCCGAAATCGGAATAGTCACCCGCATCGGACCGGCACACCTCGAATCGTTTGGCGGGCTGGACCAGATCTACCAGGGCAAAGGAGAACTGCTGGAAGCGCTCCCGACAGACGGATTTGCCGTCGTCGGCGGCGACGACGACCGGATGCGCGACATGGCGCGGCGTGCCGCCTGCCAGGTGTTCCTTGTCGGAGAAGCTCCCGGCAACCAGGTGCGGGCGACACAAGTCGAATTCAAACCTGGACAGTTGCGATTCCTGGTGGAACGGCGGAAATACGAACTGGCGGTTCCAGCCCGTCACTACCTGACAGCCGCGCTGTGCGCTTTGGCGGTAGCCCGCGAGATCGGAATGGACGCTTCAGCCATTGCCGAAGGGTTTCGAAACTTCTCCGGCATGCCCCAGCGCTGCCAGGTCGAGCAGGTGGGGGAGTGGACGCTGATCGACGACACGTACAATGCCAGCCCGCTCTCGATGGAGGCGGCCTGCCATTGCCTGAAAGACTGGCCCGCGACCGGCAAGCGACTGCTGGTTGCCGGCGATATGCTGGAATTGGGAACCGAAGCGGAACGCTGCCACTACGAATTGGGGGCGTGTGCCGCGGAAACAGGAATCGACCGGCTGGTTGCGTTCGGCGATCAGGCCGATCAAATCGCAAACGGAGCACTGCGGGCCGGTATGCGTCCGTACAAAGTGGCGGGCTTCCATGATCTGGAAGCGCTCCTCACCGTCCTGGATTGCTGGCTGTCGCCGGGAGACGTCCTCTTGATCAAAGGCTCGCGGGGGATGCGGATGGAACGCATCGTCCAATGGCTCAAACACTATCCCCAAAAACCTCAAAACTCTCCAACGGCTGCCGCGCAGCGGGCGGTCGCCTGACACACCTGTCCAACCGAAGTTCTACTACGTGTTCCAGATTTGCGGGAATCCCGGGCACTGTTCAGCTTCCACTGATCAGAAGCAGTTCCAGACGTATGGATCAAGTGATTTCTGGGTCTTCACTCCACGCGTCGCTTCGTAGTAGAACTTTTTCTTCTGCATGCCGTTCCGCCGGAGTCCCCCCACTCCGGCGGGACGGCAATTGTACGCGGATTTCTCCGAAATCCGCTCCAGGGTGTGGGAATCCACAGCTCGACGATGGGCGTGAAACGTCCCCAGTCGGGCCTCGGGCGTCATCCGCTCCCGTCCCGCCGACACCCGGCATTGGCGCGTCCCGCCAAATCAACTAAATCACCCTCCCTTGGTGATCCGGAACGTTGGTTCTTTGCGCGATCGAACGCACATTCTCCCGGTCTGCGAAGCATGCTGATCTGGCTTCTACAACAGGTTGATTCCTGGTGGCGGTTTGCTGAAGAGCATTCGTCGGGGGATACCCGCGTCTTTTTGACCGCCCGTACCGCCCTGGCCAGCGTCACCTCGTTCCTGCTGGCGGTGTTTCTGGGACCGCTGGCGATCGGCTGGCTGAAGCGACATTTTCGCGAACGGGTCGCCAGCGACTCTGAGCGGCTCAATGCGATTCAGGCGGCGAAGAACTCCACCCCCACAATG
This sequence comes from Planctomycetales bacterium, assembly GCA_046152955.1. GTDB lineage: Bacteria > Planctomycetota > Planctomycetia > Planctomycetales > Planctomycetaceae > SIAF01. The sequence goes on from JBJXGA010000235.1 coordinate 15,427, forward strand.
GGGGGCTTGTTCATCCTGGCGGCAGTCCTGATTTCCGTGGTGCTGTGGGGCGATCTGGCCAGTCGTTATGTCCAACTGGGACTCGTCGTGGCCCTGGGATTCGGCGGCCTGGGAGCGATTGACGATTGGACCAAGCTCCGGACGAGTCGCAACGGTCTGACCGTGCGGGAGAAGCTGCTGGGCCAAATTGTGATCAGCACGTTCGTCGGTGTGCTGCTATTCTGGCACCATCGCGACAAGCCGCTGGGGCTGGAGCTGCTCTGGCCGTTCGGAGAGGTGGGGCTACACTTGGGGATGGGGTTCATTTTCTGGAGCATGCTGGTGCTGGTCGCCAGTTCGAATGCCGTCAATCTGACCGATGGTCTGGACGGACTGGCGGGGGGGTGCATGATCTTCGCCGGCTCGGCCTTTGTCGCGTTGACCTACCTGGCCGGGCACAAGGTGATGGCTGACTACCTGAGGATTCCGTACCTCGCTGGATCGGGGGAGCTGTCGATCGTTCTGGGGGCCACGGTTGGGGCCGTGTTGGGCTTCCTGTGGTTCAACTGCTACCCGGCCCAGGTGTTCATGGGAGACACCGGTTCGCTTCCGCTGGGGGGCCTGATTGGGTTGGCGGCACTCGTCACTCGGCAAGAGCTGTTGTTGCTGATCGTCGGCGGCATCTTTGTTCTGGAAACCGCCAGTGTCATCGCCCAAGTGGCCTGGTTTCGCTGGACCAAATCCCGACTCCTCGCGTGCAGTCCCTTGCACAATCATTTTCTGTTCCGCGGCCAGCATGAGATGAAGATCGTCGTCCGCTTCTGGATCGGCGCCGCTCTGCTGGCGATTGTCGGGATCGCCAGTCTGAAGATCCGGTGATTCGCCGGGTTTCGACCGGGTGACAAACACGGCGTCCGTTCGCGATTGTTCTCAAGCGGACGAAGCGCCCCAACCGAACAATGGAAGCATCTGTGCCGGTTGCGCCCCGATTGGGATCGGTTCTGGGGTCGCATTGCGCCCGCAGTACGGGGTCGGACGCTGATGGGGCGATTCCTATATGCGGGGTCCGTCAGCCTGGGCAATTTGCGGTAACTGAAACGAGCGGGCGACGGAGTGCATCCATGAAATCACAAGCGGCGTTCCTGCTGGCGTTTCTAGGCTTCCTGGCCATCGGTCTATCGAACCGGGAGGTGGAAGCCGGTTTGCTGCACTTTGACAGCGACGTCACCGTGGCGGCCGACTCCAGCCTGGACGGGATCCCACTCCTGAACGATACCCCTGTTCACTTTCAGGGGGTGTTCGATAACAACGTGCTGAACGTTCAACTGTTTGCCGCATTCTATCCATTCCAATCGCTGGCGATCGACATTGAAGGATTGGGGCACTACACCGCCAAGATTCCTGGGAATTTTGGGGTACTGGCGCTCCGGCCCAGTCTGCTCGGCGGCCCGGCCATCGGACTGAGCGACGTGGGGGTGAGTGGCGGTTACTACACCCGTTACACGACGACAGTCCAGCCGTACGTCTTCAATTCCCTGCTTCCCAACATCTTCATCGACGCCGTCTTCAGCGGTACGAGCGAGTTGACGATCCCCCTCTCGGGAGGGGACGGCGACTTCATTTTCGAGATCACGATCGACGACCCCACGTTCGCCAGCCTCGTCCAGGCTCCGGCGCCTGGTTCCTGCGTCCTGTTCGGCGTCGGAATGCTCCTGCTGGCAATTGGCCATCGCCGCGCCCGGAGCGCCCTGTGATTGCATTCGCCATACCAGCGCGGCACAATGGGGTCTGATGCGTTTCACGGGTTCGCCGAGATCGACGACAGGATCTCCGCGCCTCCTGATCTCCGTACCCCGCGCGGCGCGGAGCCGGGGAAACGATTCCAACGAGTGGACCGGCCATTAGTGTTCGACCGTTCCAGGAATTTTCAATGCGCGCCCCCGTAGCTCAGTGGATAGAGCGACGGTTTCCTAAACCGTAGGTCGCAGGTCCGATTCCTGCCGGGGGTACTTCGCCGATCCTTGAAGGCGACCTCGACGGCCAGGATGCGATTGGATGGCAAGGCAGCGGACCTCTGGACGCGATTTCCAAGATCGCCCCCTTTAGGTTTTGGCAATGGTGCAAGCGAAGGGAGCCCATTCGGGTTCAACTCGGGGTTGTCGTTGATGCCGGAGTGCGATGCAACCTGTTTTTGCAATGAGTGTTGCGACGAATTAGCCGCGGCACTCTTTTGAGACACAGGAATTCCCGAGAACGGTGAACTATTCTGGAGAACGAACTTCCCCCTCAGTCTCCCATTGACGGAAATCGACCGGACCGGTATTCGTACTCGCGCAACGTCTTGACGGCACGGAGGCCGTCGCGCTGGCCTTTCAAGGATGGCAACCTGGCATGGACTGGTATTGGTGGGCGACCTGGCTCTTGTGCGCCCTGGGTTTGGCGCAAGCGGGGCTGCTCCTGCTGCACGCCTGGGAAAATCGGCGGTATCACAAAGTCCGCCTGCGTTCGGCGCTGCCAACTGACCAGGTTCCCGCCGTCACCCTCTTCATCCCCTGCAAGGGGCTGGACCTCCATATGGAGGCCAACCTGCGGGCGCTGTTCGAACAAGATTACTCGCGTTTGACCCTCTGTTTCCTGATCGAAGGGGGGGGGGACGCAGCGGCTGCCGTCATCGCCCGGTTGCAGTCCGAATACCCCTCGGTTCCTTCCCGCGTGGTGGTCTGCGGTAAGGCCGACGGCTCGGGACAGAAGGTCCATAATCTCGTGTGCGGGACGGAACAGGCGCAGTCTGGCGACGCGGTGCTGGCGTTCGTCGATTCTGACGCGCGGCCCAATCCCGAGTGGCTGGGGCGTCTGGTCAGTCGGCTCAAATCGGGAAAATTCGCCGTGGCGACCGGTTATCGGTGGTATGTTCCGGTCCGTCCAACGTTCGTCAACCGTCTGCTCTCCGCGATCAACAACACGGTGGTCAACAACCTGGGACCACACGGCTTCAACCTCGTCTGGGGAGGGGCCTGGGCGATGAAGGCCGAGACGTTTCGCGGGCTGGGGTTGCCGGGCGCCTGGCGGGGGAGCCTGAGCGACGACTTGGTGGTCAGTCGCCTGGTACGTCAGGCGCGGCTGCAAGTCGCCTACGAACCCCATTGCCTGGTTCAGTCGTCGGCGGACTTCACCTGGAGCGGGTTGGCGGAATTTCTGCGACGGCAATACCTGATCGTTAAAGTCTACGCTCCGGTCTGGTGGTGGTCGGCACTCTTGCTGGGGGGATTGTCGCTGGGAGTCTTGGGAGGACTGTTGGCGCTGGCGATCCATCCGGGAACGGGAAGTCTCTCCTGGATCTGGCCCGCGGCAGGCGCGTTGTTGCATTACCTGACGATCGCCACCCGCGCGGCGATCGCCGCCGGAAGCGTCCGCCCGTTTATTGACCTTGATGAAGCCGAATATCGCAAGGTTTCGCTGCTCAACATTTGGGGTTGGCCCCTGGTGTCATTGGTTATCTGGATGGGACTGGCGGCATCGTCTATTGGGCGGACGATCGTCTGGCGGGGTATTCGCTATCGGCTCGATTCTCCGACAAAAACGACAATCCTGAACCGTCCGCCCGAGGAGTCCTCCCTCCGTTCTCCAGCGCGGCACGCCGCCTGACCCCTGTTCCAGTCGCTCAACTCGACCATTCGCTCCTCTTTTTCGATCCATCACTTCCCGCGACACGCGGAGACAATCAGGCTATGCACATCGTTCTGTGGGATACACGCCACGGCGGAGCGTTCAAGGACTTTGCCGGCGGTTTTGGCGTCGGTCAGTTCCGGGGAGAAGGACTCCGCAATCGATTCATCGAGCAGTTCTACCGACGCGACTTCCGGGCGCCCCCCCTGGCCTACGGCTACCTGGCCGCGGGACTCAAACAGCTCGGCCATACGGTGAGCTACTCCCTCGAGTCCACTCCCCCGGCCGACGTCTACATCTTCAATCCGGCGCTGATGACGCTCCCCTATGAGCTGTCCGTGATGCAAAAGTTGAACGCCGCGGCGCCGCACACGCGACTGTTGGTGTGCGGGCAGGTCGCCAGCACGCTTCCCGAGAGTTTTCAATCCGCCAACTGTCAGGTGCTCCAGGGAGAACCCGAGCAGTTGCTGGTAAAATTGTCCGACGTCCTAGGATCCACGGCGCGGCTGCACGACATCGGCACCGTCGCCAATCTCGACGATCTGCCGTTTCCCGATTGGTCGATTTTTCCCTATCGGAAGTTCCACGTCGGTTACGACTTCTGGAAGTTCCCCACCGCGTATGTGCAATCCAGCCGCGGTTGCACGCTGAGCTGTTCGTATTGCCCTTACATCATCCTGGAAAACAAGGTCCGGGCGCGAGCCCCGCAGCGCGTGGGCGAAGAAATTCGCCGGGACATGGAGGAGTACGGTTTCCGATCGTTCAAGTTCCGCGATCCCCTGTTCGGCGCCCGCCGCAAGCACGCCGAAGAACTGGCCGCCGAAATCGGCCGCTTGCCGCGAAAAATCCAATTCTCGGTCGAAAGCCGGATCGAGTTGTTGACTCGCGAGATGTTGACCATGCTCCGCGACGTGGGGTTGACCTCCGTGACCGTTGGCATCGAAACCCCCAGCCGCGACACGCTCGTCAAATACAAGCGGGCGCCCATCAAAGATGACAAGCAGAGCCATTTCGTCGAACTGTGCCGCGGCCTGGGGATCCGCGTCGTGGCGGGGTTCATGATCGGATTTCCGGAAGACACGCGGCAATCGATTCGGGCGGTGTTGCGGTACGCGAAACAAGTCGATCCGTTTGCGGCGAATTTCAACGTCTGCACCCCGTATCCGGGAACGGGATGGATGGCGGAGATTGAGCATCTGGTCGCCAATCGGGACTGGAGCCGCTACGACGTCTACACCCCCAACCTCCAATACGAACATCTGACGACCGAAGAGGTCCACGAACTGCATCAGGAGTGCTTCCGGCAATATTACTTCCGCTGGAAATACCTGCGGGAAAACGGGCAGTTTCTGTTTCCAAGACTGCATGCCGCCTGGAGCGGACTGCGACAGTTGTTGAGGAGCAGTCCGGCCGCCAGCGCGCTGACGGAAGGGATCGCCGCTCCGCCGATTCGGCCCGAAACCGTTCACAGCGCGTTTCCCGTCGTGCCATTGAAACTCCTCTCCACTCCGAAGGAAACCGGAGGGGATGAACAAAAGAAATGCGCCTAGTGCTGCGGCTCACCCGCTGGCGGGGGCGACTGAATCGGCTCGGTATGCATTGAGCAAATTCTCGGCCCACGCCTGCTGCGCAGGGAGCAATGGCGGATCGGGCGCTCCGTCATAGATGTAGCTGCCGTAGCGCGCGGCGTCGTAAATTCCGTGGAGCAATTCCTGCAGGTCGAGCCGCGCGTCGGTATCCGGGGAACTGAGCGGAACGGGAATCTCCGGCAGACGAGCCGGCAGAAGCACCGGCCAGATTCCCGCGCTGGGGCGTTCCTCCCGGCGGCTGACCAGCACGCAATAGTCACTGGCAGGAAGCGGTTGCATCGGCATGCGTTGTCCGCCCCGCAAGAGATCGATCTCGATCACATGCACGGGACCGGCCAATAGCTCCTCCCGCTTTCGAAGGTACTGTTCCCGATCCGGCCCGCGTTGTTTATTGGCCGGGCTGAGCAATTCGATGATCGTCACAAGCTGTCGACTCCGACGATCACGAATCTCGACGAAGGAGTGTCTTTCGATATCGACTTCCGGCAAGAGGACATGTGCGGGGGCGTCCAAGACAGACGTTGCCGCGAAACCGGGCGCCTCCGCGCCGCGCGTCACAGCAACATCCGCGCGCCCCACCAACTGGCGATTCTCGGAACCCAGTTCATGCACGTAGACGTGCTCGTCGATCTTCACAATGTAACGAGGGTCAACCTGGGGCGAGAGCGCAGCGGCGGCCGCCGGCATGAACCGCTCGTGAAAATCATGCCAGGCGTCGTCCTGCTCCAGGTACGGATTCATTCCAGGAAACGGTGAGGGCATGGGACCGCCTTTCAGTTCCTCGTCACCACTTCATGCAGATTCAGGATCGCCCGGCAGACCGACGTCCAGGCGGCCAGTTCGGCGCGGTTCAGATCTTCGGGGACGGGCCGCTCTCCAATCCGCAAAAGCGCCTCGCAGGCCGCCGGATCCTGCGCGTACTGCGCCAGATGCTTTTCGTACAATCGCATAAGCAACTCGCGTTCCGCGTCCCGAATCGGGCGGGTCAGCGCCTGCTCAAACGCAAATTCCAGACGGGTCTCGGGACGGTCTCCTCCCAGACGCAAAACCCGCTCCGCAAAAGCCCGCGCAGCTTCGACGTAACTGGGGTCGTTGAGCAACACCAGCGCTTGCAGCGGGGTGTTTGACCGGGGGCGTTCCGCGGTGCATTCCTCGCGCGTCGGGGCATCGAAGGCTTTCAGGCTGGGATGGAGGAACGTGCGGCACCAGTAGGTGTAGAGTCCCCGGCGATACAACCCGGCTCCCTGGTCCGCCTGCCACTCTCGCACCGGGAAATTGAGATACGCCCAATACCCTCCCGGCTGGTACGGCCGCGCACTAGGGCCGCCGACCTGATCGACGAGCAGCCCCCCGATCGCCAGCGCGTTGTCCCGCACCATTTCGGCATCGAGGCGAAAGCGCCCCTGGCGGGCCAGCCAGAGGTTGAACGGATCCTGCTGCCGCGCCCCCTCGCGCGCCAGCGACGTCTGGCGGTATGTCCCGGACATGACGATCAATTTCAGGAGTCGCTTGACGTCCCAGGGGACGCCATCCGACGGAGCGACCCCGGCGGTCGCTGGCGAGGCGAATTCCAGCGCCAACCAATCCAATAGGTCGGGATGGGTCGGCGGAGTTCCCTGCGCTCCGAAGTCCTCAGTCGACCGAACCAACCCTTGCCCAAAGGCGACCTTCCACAGGCGATTGACGAATACGCGCGCCGTCAGCGGGTGTGCCGGGGAGACCAGCCATTGCCCCAAATCGAGCCGCGACAGCCGCCCTTCTCCCGGCGCTGTCAAATTTGGCGCCAGGAATGCCGGGGGGGCCGGCGCGACCGCCTCGCCGGATTCGTCCAGCCAATTGCCGCGCGGGAGCATTCGAATCATCCGCGGCGGCCCGGCAGTCGACACCAGCGTGGTCCGCACGCCTCCAAACACCGCGTCCCGTTCTTTTTGGAGTTCTCCCAATTGACGACGCGTGGCCTCCAATTGCGGCACTTGCGTTCGGAAGAATGCAGCCAGCGCCAGCCGCTGCGCATCAGACCGTTGATCCGGTTCCAGCGCGACGATTTCAACGATGTTGGGGGGCAACCCATTCCCCCCATCGGCCCGCACGGGACGCGCCGCCTGCGTGGAGGAGAACCGAAATCGCCCCAGCGTATGCTGCGTCCCATAGTTTTGAGCGAGCACGATTGTCAGCCGCGACTCTTGTGCCCCCGTCTGGTCAGGACGCAGTTCGAAGACCGCGTGACTGGGCTTTCCAACCTGTTCCAGGATCGCCCAGCCGGTCTCCGCTTTGCCGTCGACTGATCCCTGAACGTCGTAGTTCCCCTGCGAATGCGTCGCCGAGGCATGGCTCCAGGCCACCGGGCGGCCGTCGATGGCGGCGGAGAGTTCATGGACGACGAAATTTCCGTTCCCCGCTCGCCCCGGTCCCTTGGCGGGCAACGAATCGTCCGGAAGCACTTCCAGACGCAGGGACGTCACCTCCTTCAGCGACCCCTGAAACGTCAGCTCATACGTGTCGCGCTCGGGACTGGTCCCTCCAGCCAACAGCGAGCCATCGTCGAGCAGTTTCAGCGTGGCCCCTCCCGCCGATTTGAACTCAGTCGGGCGCAACACGGTCCATTCCACGGTGCGGCTTTTGAGAGATCCTTCCCAGGCGATCTGCGCCTGCTCAAGTTCCGGGGTGGGGGTGTCGAGAATTGTTTTGAGCGGCGCCATCCGGGCGTCCAGCGCCGCCAGCCGCGACTGCTCGGTCGGAGTTGGGATTTTCGTCCCCGGCTGCTCTCCGACCGCCACCTCCTGAATGTCGGCGAAGAACGCCGCCAGGCTATAAAAATCGCGCATCGTGTAGGGATCGTACTTGTGGTCATGGCATTCGCTGCAACCCATCGTTCCCGCCAGCCAGACCGCCGAAAAATTGCGGACCCGGTCGGCGGAATACTTCGCCATGTACTCCCGCGCCTGTGCTCCCCCCTCGCGGGTTGTCATCAGCAGCCGGTTGTATCCCGACGCGATCTTCTGGTCGGTCGTCCCGTCGGGCAACAGGTCACCGGCCACCTGTTCGATCGTGAATTGATCGTAGGGAAGATTGCGATTGAACGCCTGGATCACCCAATCGCGGAACATGTCCCGGTCTTCATGATTGTCGCCGTGGTAGCCGTTCGTATCGGCGTAGCGCACCAGGTCCAGCCACAGCATGGCCATCCGCTCGCCGAAGTGCGGCGCGGCCAGTAAACGGTCCACCAGTTTTTCGTAGGCCTCGCCGCTGCGGTCCCCGACGAATTCCGCCACGTCGTGGGGAGTCGGCGGCAGGCCGGTCAGATCGAAACTCAAGCGGCGGATCAACGTGACCTTGTCCGCTTCCGGAGACTCTTGGAGGCCATGCTCCCGCAGACGCCGCAATATGAACCGATCAACATCATTCCGGATCCATCGTCCGTCATCCTGGACCGCTGGGATCGCCGGACGGCTCGGCGCCACATACGCCCAGTGCCCCTGCCACTCTCCCCCCTGCTCGATCCACCGCCGAATCAGGTCGGTTTGTTCCTGGGTGAGCTGCCGCAGCGCATCGGGGGGAGGCATCCGCTGTGTCTCGTCGGGATCGACGATCCGCGAATACAGTTCGCTCGCGGCGGGCTTGCCGGGAACGATCAGCGCGTAGCCCCCCTGATCCCGATACAGATCCTCCCGCTGATCCAGCCGCAGATCGGCCTTCCGCTGATTCTTATCGGGACCGTGACAATCGAAGCAGACGTTCGACAGGATCGGTCGAATGTCGCGGCTGAACTCGACGCGCGGCGTCTCATCCGCAGCCTGAGATGGAATGGAGACGGTCGCAACCGCCAAACAGATCGCACTCGACAACAACCACCGCATCGGCGAGCCTCATTCTTCCAGGTTCGATATCAACGACGGGAAACCAGTTCCGCCTGGCCATTCGATCGTACTACTCCACTACCCGATTCGCCAGACTGCCCGACATGCTCAAGCAAGTCGAGCCGCCGGCTACACCCGCACCTGTCCGGCATCTCCCGCCAGAGCCTCGGGATACCGGCGGCGGATCGGTTCGACGATTTCGGCCACAAACGCGGTCACCTGCTCCGGCGCGCGGCCAATGAACCGGTGCGGATCGGAGACCTCTCCCAGATTCACCGCGGTAAACGCAGAATCCCGCCCCAATCGTTCCAGGAGATCGTTTTCTTCTCCCCGCTCCTTCACCTGCCGAGCCGCCTCCTGGCTGTGAACGCGAATCCGTTCATGCAACTCCTGGCGGTCGCCCCCCGCCGCAACCCCGGCCATCAACAGGCTCTCGGTCGCCATGAACGGGAGTTCGGCTTGCAGCCTGCGGGCGATGACTTGGGGATAAACGACCAGTCCCTCCACGATATTGCGGTACAGGATCAGAATGGCATCGATTCCGAGAAACGCCTGCGGCAGCGTGAGCCGGCGATTGGCGCTGTCGTCGAGCGTCCGTTCCATCCATTGGACGGCCGCCGTCTGTTCGGCGCTCGACGACAGACTCTGCACGAACCGCGCCAGCGCGCAAATCCGCTCTGACCGCATGGGGT
>JBJXGA010000236.1:0-59340 GCA_046152955.1 Planctomycetales bacterium
GCCCATTGCCTTCGTCTCCGCTCGTCCAATTCGACAGCGACCAAACGAAACTTGCGGCGGATCCGTGCCTCGGCTTTCGCATCTTGCATGCGCCAGTCTTCGCATATTCCGCAACAATCACCAATAGAAAATTGTAAAGGTTATTTTTTCGCTCTGCCTAAGGACGATATCTCCATACTGGCTTTCGAGGTATCCGTCGCATTGGGCCAGGAAGGGCCCAAACGGCGGGACGTGGACCAATCCTGATTATCACGACGAGTTCCAAAATTTGGGCGCAGCGCGACTTCTTAACCGTGGTGTCTCAGGCTACCGAAATTAGCGCCTCGTCCTGACCATCGCCCGTAGGGCATCGGACGGGGTGGTCAGCGGCCAAATCCTGAGCCTGTCGCAGCAGTTCCTTCCGGAGTTGGCGGACGAGATCGTCCACGACGGGCTGCGGGCGATTGGAGCGGGGCCACGGGTCGGCATCATGATTGTGCCGTTACGGCCACAGGCCACAGATCCGCCACAAGGTCGAATCCGTTGAGCCAGCGCGACGATCGACACGCGACGATCGACACCTTGTCAGCGCGGCGCGGGGCTGCTACGATGGGAGGCGTTGATCCTTTGGATTCAACGCGCCTCTGCCATGTTCGTCACGGGTTCAGCGTTGTTGACCCTATAACAATCCGCAGGGGACCACCACGCTTCCGGCCGCGTGTACATCCGCTCTGCCTTTGGGCAGGTAGCGGCTCACACAACCCTGGCGTCGGTCCCCACATTGCATCGCGGGTTCAAACAATCCAACTCGAACGGCATTACGGTGGAGGTTTTTTTATTGATTCGTCTTCGCGGCTGCCAGCGCGACAGGGTCGCGGACTATGGGATTGTTCGACCAGCAAGAGCAGGCAGCTCGCCTGCAGGCGCGGCCCCTCGCGGCGCGGATGCGCCCGCGCACCCTGGATGAATTCGTCGGGCAGGGGCATTTCCTGGGTGAAGGAAAGCTGCTCCGCCGGATGCTCCGGGCCGATCGTTTGGGCTCGGTCATTTTCTATGGCCCCCCCGGCACCGGCAAAACATCGCTGGCCGAGTTGATCGCCCAGCACACGAAAAGCCATTTCGCCCGGCTGAACGCCGCCTCGGCGGGGGTCAAAGAGGTGCGGGCGGCGCTCGATGAAGCACGGACGCGGCTGGAAACCGCCAGTCGCCGAACGGTCCTGTTCATCGACGAATTGCATCATTTCAACAAGACGCAGCAAGACGTGCTGTTGCCCGACATTGAAGACGGAGTCGTCACGCTGGTCGGGGCGACGACTCAAAACCCGTTCTTCTCGCTGGTCTCCCCGCTGGTGAGCCGCAGTCGCGTTTTTGAATTCCAGCCGCTGACGGCCCAGGACATTCGCCAACTCCTGCAACGGGCGTTGGCCGATCGGGAGCGGGGGCTGGGGGGCCACGCCGTGACGGTCGCCGACGAGGCGCTGGAGTTCCTCGCGGAAATCTGCGACGGAGATGGACGCCGCGCCCTGTCGGCGCTGGAGGTGGCAGTCCTGTCGGTCAGTGGGTCGAATCAGTCAGTCGATCTGGAAGTCGCGCAAGAGTCGATCCAGAAAAAACAGATCCAGTACGACGCCCAGGGGGATGAGCATTTTGACGCCGCCAGCGCCCTGATCAAGAGCATGCGCGGCAGCGATCCGGATGCCGCGATCTATTGGCTGGCGCGGATGCTCGAAGCGGGAGAGGATCCGCGGTTCCTGGCGCGGCGGATTGTGATCGCGGCGGCGGAAGATGTGGGGAACGCCGATCCGCAGGCGTTGCTTCTGGCGAGTGCCGCGGCACAGGCGACGGAACTGGTGGGGCTTCCCGAATGCCGGATTCCGCTGGCGCAGGCGGTGACCTACATCGCCCTGGCCCCTAAATCGAACGCGGCGATCAAAGCGATCGACGCAGCACTGGACGACGTCCGGACGCAGCGGATTCTTCCGGTCCCCATACATCTGAAGGACGGCCACTACCCAGGGGCGGAGCGACTGGGACACGGGGCCGGGTATCAGTATGCTCATGATCACGAAGGGGGATGGGTCGCCGCCGATTACCTGGGGGTCGAAAAAACGTATTATGAACCGGTCGATTGGGGGGCCGAGGCGGGTTTGCGACAGCGGCTGGACGAGTGGAAGCGGCGACGGCGGCATGGTTAACGCAACCCCGTCAGTTTTTTGCGTTAGAACAGACTTACCGTAGCCACCGAACAAGCGAGGAACCACGCGGTATGCCGATCCACGACTGGACCCGCGTTGATGCGGGAGTGTTTCACGACTTTCACCACGCTTGGATCGAAGAGATCAAGCGCGCGCTCAACTCCGGATTGCTCCCGCCAGAGTTTTATGCCCTGGCGGAACAGCATGCCGCCGGGTTTGGTCCGGATGTCCTCGCCTTGGAGACTGCTCGCGACGGGGACTCTTCCGAGCCGATCCCCCGCAGGCCAGTCGAGGGAGACGGCGGAGGCCTGCTGCTGGCGCCTCCCTCCCTTCCCGTCGTGGCGGAATCGGACCTGGAGTTCTACCGCCGCAAGCAAAGCGCCCTGGCCATCCGGCACGTGAGTGGCGATCACCTGGTGGCGATGATTGAAATCGTGTCCCCCGGCAACAAATCGGGACGCAAAGCGTGGCGGGATTTCGTGGAGAAAGCCGCGGCACTGCTCGAACTGGGGATTCACCTGCTGCTCGTGGACCTGTTTCCCCCCAGCCGTCGCGACCCGCACGGATTGCATGGGGCGATCTGGGAGGAGGTCGCCGGGCAGGATTATGTCGCGCCGGAATTGCTCCCCTTGACCCTGGCCGCCTACGAGGCGGACCTGGCGGTTCGGGCCTATGTCCAACCGACACGGGTCGGGGAGCGGCTGGTGGAGATGCCGTTGTTCTTGCGTCCTGGCGGGCAGGTTCCGGTTCCCTTGGAGGCGACATACCAGTCGGCATGGGGGGCATTTCCTGGGAGGTGGCAACGGGTCGTCGCTGGCTGACGCCAACACTTCCCGCCAGACTTGCGTATCATCCAATACCCGCGGTAAGAATCGTGGTGACAGGGGATGCTGTCGGCCGCTCTCGGGATGGGCGTGGCACGGTGCGTCGAGGCGGGTTCCCCCTGAGGGCTTGGAGATTCACAGGTCGACATGAGCGTAGACGTTCAAAAAATCAAAGAGCAGGTGCTGCGGGATTCGGAACAGCTTGAGCGGGTCAAAACCGAGGTCCGCAAGGTGCTCGTGGGGCAGGAGGCGATGCTCTCCCGGCTCCTCATCGCCCTGTTGACGGGGGGGCACGTCCTGCTGGAAGGGGTGCCGGGGCTGGCCAAGACGACGGCGATCAAGGGGCTGGCGGCGGCGCTGCATTGCCGGTTCAACCGCATCCAGTTCACTCCCGATCTGCTCCCGGCGGACCTGATTGGAACGCTGATCTACAATCCGCGCGAAGGGGTCTTCACCACGCGCAAAGGGCCGATCTTCGCCAACCTGATCCTGGCGGATGAGATCAACCGCGCGCCCTCCAAGGTCCAGTCGGCACTGCTCGAAGCGATGCAGGAACACCAGGTCACGATCGGCGACGAATCGTATCGGCTGGAGGAGCCGTTCCTCGTTCTGGCGACGCAGAATCCGATTGAGCAGGAAGGGACCTATCCCCTCCCCGAGGCGCAGGTCGATCGCTTCATGCTCAAGGTGGTGGTTGACTATCCCAGCAAAAGCGAAGAGCGGAAGGTGGTAGATGGCGTGCTGGATGACGTGCGCCGCGAGGTGCATCCGGTCCTGGAACCGGCACACCTGGAGCAGATGAAACAGACGTGCGCGCTGATTTACATGGACGACAAGGTCAAGGACTACGTGCTGGACGTGGTGTCGGCCACCCGCCGTCCGCAGGACTATCGCCTGGCGGACCTGGCCCCCCTGATCCAATACGGCGCTTCCCCGCGGGCGTCGATCAACCTCTGTCTGGCGGCGCGCGCCAACGCCTTTCTCAGCGGTCGGGGCTACGTCACGCCGCAGGATGTGAAAGACGTGGCCTTCGACGTCTTGCGGCATCGGGTGATCCTGACCTACGAGGCGGAGGCGCAGGAGGCGACTTCCACCGACGTCATCCGTAAGATTCTTGAATCGGTTCCGGTTCCCTAGGACGTTGCCGGAGACGCAGCATGGCGGCCCGAGAGCTGGAAGAGATTCTCAAGGAGGTGCGACGAATTCAGATTGTCGCGCGCCGCCAGGTGAACGACCTGTTGGCGGGAGAATACTTGAGCGTCTTCAAAGGGCGGGGGATGGAGTTCGACGCCGTCCGGGAATATGTCCCCGGCGATGAAATCCGAAGTATCGACTGGAACGTCACAGCCCGGACCGGAACCCCCTACATCAAGACCTTCTGCGAAGAACGGGAATTGACGGTGATCATCGCCGTGGACCTTTCGGCCTCCGGCGCGTTTGGTTCGCTGCGATTGAGCAAACTGGAGACCGCCGCGGAAGTCGCCGCAGTCCTGATGTTCACCGCGCTGAAGAACAACGACAAGGTCGGCCTGCTGTTCTTCGCCGACGACGTGGTCCGCTACGTGCCGCCGCGGAAAGGACGCGGCAACGTGCTGCGGCTGATCCGCGAGCTCTTGGCGCAAGAGCCGATCAAGGCCCCCACCGACGTGGCGCGGGCCCTCGACTATCTGGGACGAGTGCAGCGCCGCCGCTGCGTGGTGTTCCTCATGAGTGACTTTTTGGGACCGGATTGCTCCCGGCCGCTGGCCATCGCCAATCGGCGGCACGACTGCATCGCGGTGACCCTCAGCGATCCGCGCGAGCGCGCGCTGCCCCCGGTCGGGTTCCTGACGCTGCGGGACGCGGAGACTGACGAACTGGTCGAACTGGACACCCGGCATCCGCGCGTGCGGGAGTTGTTCGCCGGCCAGGCGCGCGAGCGGGAACAGCAACTGGCGGAAGGGCTGCGCCGCGCGGCGGTCGATCGTCTGGAGATCTCCACCGACGTGCCGTACGCCCAGAGTTTGCAAAAATTCTTCCGCATGCGGGAGCGGCAGCGATGAGGCAGCTTTCAGGGCCGGGCATCTCCAGCAACAGCCGCGCGGCGTGTGGCGCGTGGCTGATGGCGCTCCTCGTGCCGTTTGGCATGGGATGCGGCGGCGGGAAGCCTGGCGGCATCGGGCCCGACGGGCCCGATGCGAACGATACGCTGGTTCGAACGGCCGAGCGAGGACCGGTTAAGCTGACCGTCCGCGTCACTCCCAAGGCGCCGCGCTTGTCCGATCTGGTGGAGATGAGCGTGGTTGTGGAAGCGCCGCCGGGGGTCCACATCAAGCCGCCGCAGTTCGGGCAGGGAGTGAGAGATTTCCTGATCCGAGACTATCGGGAGCGCCCCTTGGAATCGGGAGCGACTGAGGTTCGCCGATTCCAGTACCAATTGGAACCGACGCAGGCGGGACCGCATCTGATCCGATCGATTGCCGTGACGTTTGTCGATCAACGACCGGGGAGTGAGTCAGGGGGAGAACTGCTGCTCGTCGAGACCGATCCGCTGGAGGTTCCGGTGTCGTCGGAATTGGGAGAGGCGACTCCCGATCTGGCCGACCTGGAACCAATGCTTCCGCCGCAACCTCTGCCGACATGCCCAGCCACGATGTGGATGTGGTGTGGCGGGTTGACGCTGGCGGTCTGCGGAATCGGATATTGGTTCTGGCGCAGGAGACGTCGGCGGGAGGCAGCCGGTCCACCCCCCTCTCCCGAAGAGCTGGCCCGCGCCGCCCTGGAGGCGCTCCTGGCGGAGGGGCTTCCGGCGCGCGGGATGTTCAAGGAGTTCTACCTGCGATTGACGGGGGTGGTGCGGCAGTACATCGAAGACACAACGGGGCTCCGCGCGCCGGAGCAGACGACCGAGGAATTTCTGCGCGACATGCGGGAACGGCATCCGTTCAACCCGGCCCGCGCGGCCCGGCTGGCCGAGTTTCTGGAAGCGGCCGATATGGTCAAGTATGCCGGACACCAGCCGCAGGGAGCTCAGGTCGATGACGCGATTGCCCGCGCGCGGGAATTCGTGGATGCTCCGGGGGACGCCCCGTCTGCTTCCGCCAGGTTCATGGTGAGCCGGGATCGGGAGGACGAGAGTGGGAACGGAGTGTCGTCGGACGAACGCTATGCACCGACCGCGGAGCGTGACCGATGAATCCAACGTACTACAATCACGCGCAGGACAAACTCAGCCGCCGCAAGGCGCAGCGGCCGAGTCGAGGAGTTGGCACCTGATGGACGCCTACCGTTTGGCCAATCCGTTGTGGCTGCTGCTGCTTCCGGTCGCGCTGGGATGTCTGGCGTGGTCGGCGCGTCCCAGTCGGAAGCGCGGGGCGCTCTTCTCCAGCGTCGCCGGACTGCGCGCGTTGCCGGCGACGCTGGCACAACGGGTCCGTCGCTGGCTTCCCGGCCTCACCGGTCTGGGGTTGTGCCTGGTGGTGGTGGGACTGGCGCGACCGCAGTCGGGGCGTTCGGCGACGCGGATCAGCGGCGAGGGGATCGCCATCGAGATCGTATTGGACATCTCGGGGTCGATGGAAGCGCTCGATTTTCATCTGGAGGAGAAGAACGTCAGTCGGCTGGAGGCGGTGAAGGAGGTCATCGGTCGGTTTGTCCTCGGCTCAAGGGCGAGCGGTTTGCCGGGGCGTCCCGACGATTTGATCGGACTGGTGGCGTTTGGCGGATTCGCCGACGGCAAGTGCCCGCTGACGCTGGATCATGGGGCGCTCGTGGACATCGTGCAGGGGTTGGAAGTCCCCAAGCCGGTGCGCGATCGCCAGGGAAGGCTGATCAATGGCGACTCGCTGAAAGAAGAGCTGGCCACGGCGATCGGCGACGGCGTGGCGCTGGGGGTGGAGCGGCTGCGCCATTCCCTGGCCAAGAGCCGCGTGATCGTGTTGCTCACCGACGGCGACAACAACGCCGGGGCTGTCGATCCGCGCGAGGCGGCGCACATCGCCCAGGAGGCGGGAATCAAGATTTATGCGATTGGGATCGGGACGTCCGGTCGGGTGCCGATTCCGCAGGAGGACGAATTCGGAAACCGCGTGCTGGTCGCAGCGGAGTTTCGAATTGACGAGGCGCTCCTCCGAGAACTGGCGCAGGTCACCGGCGGAGAGTATTTTCACGCCTCCAACACCGAAGGACTGGCGGAGGTCTATGCCCGGATCGACGCCCTTGAAAAATCGGAGTTCGAGGAAACACAATATGCGGAGTACACGGAACTGTATCCCTGGTTCGCCGGGCCGGGGTTGGGGATGATTCTGATCGTCGGGCTGCTGCGACAGACCCGATTTCGGGGACTCCCCTGACGGGTTGGCGGCGAAGCCCGCGGCGGAGAGCATCCGGGCGGGGCGAGCCTTTGTGCGGAAACGAGTTGGCGTGTTGACTACCATGGAATGGACCCATCCTCAATGGCTGTACCTGATCCTCCCCCTCTGCGGCGGGGGACTGGTGCTGTGGCTCGTCGCGCGACGCGCGTGGTGCCAGGCGGCGGAGGCATTCGTTGCCGCCGACTTGCAGCCGCGGATCCTCCCCACCCCTTCCGCGGCCCGGTTTTGGATCAAGGGAGCTTGCCGCCTGTTGGCGATTGTCGCAGGTTTGGCCGCGCTGGCGGGGCCGCGCTTCGGAACCCAATCGCAAAAAGTTCAACCGCGCGGGAGCGATCTGTATGTTCTGATCGACGTCTCCCGCTCGATGCTGGCGGACGACGTGCCTCCCAGCCGCCTGGGACGAGCCAAAGGGGACGTGGCGGCCCTGGTGCAGCGCTTGCGCGGCGAGCGAGTGGGATTGATCGCTTTTGCCGGGCAGGCGGTCGTCAAATGCCCGCTGACGGTGGACTACGACATGTTTCGACGGGCGCTCGACGAGTTGGACACCGACAGCGCGCCGCGCGGCGGGACGGCGATCGGCGATGCCATTCGCAAAGCGCTGGAGGTCTTTCACCCTGCGGCGCAGCGGGACCAGGCGGTGCTCTTGATCACCGATGGGGACGATCAACAGTCGTATCCGCTGGAGGCGGCGGCGCTCGCGGCGGAACGGCAGGTGGCGATCTTTGCCGTCGGTTTGGGAGACGCCGATCAGGGAGCGCGCATTCCGGGGGTCAGCACGGGCAGTTTCGTCGAGTACGAAGGTCGCCAGGTGTGGAGCAAGCTGGATGGCTCCCTGCTGCAGGAACTGGCGCTCAAGACCTCCGGCGTCTACGTGCCGGTCGGCACGCGCGCCTACGATCTGGGAGAGCTGTACGCGGACTATCTCCAGGGGCGGCGCGGCGCGGCGGATGAAAGCCACACGCGACTGGTGCGGGCGGAGCAGTTTCAGCTCTTTCTGGCGGTCGCGCTGCTGGCCTTGCTGGTGGATTTGTGCATCTGGCCGTATTGCGCGGCAACACCGCCGCCGGCGCGGCAGGGGGCTGCCGTCGTCACGACCCGCCGCAGCTCCGTTTTGCCCGTGGCAGTGGGGCTGTTGTGCTGGCTGGGGGTCGTCGCGCCGGTGATCGCGGGGGAACCGCAATCCGCCGTGCGGGAGGGACTGCGACTGTACTCTGCCGGGGAGTTCGAACCGGCGCGGGAACAGTTTGCCGCGGCGGCGGCGGCCCTCTCCGAACAGAAGGGATCCCCATCGGCGATTGCCACGTTTGACGAAGCGTGCGCGTGCCATCGCCAGGGAGAGACGGAACGGGCGCGGGAATTGTATCTCCAGGCGGGGCTGTCGCGAGATCGGCGACTGGCTGCCTCGGCACACTTCAACCTGGGGACGCTGATTGTCGAGGGCGCGCGGGCCGCGGCGGGTGAGCATCCCGAACAGACCCCTCCGGACAAGCGGCAGGAGATCATTGACCAACTGAAAGGGGCCGTGGGATCGTTTCGACACAGCCTGGAACTGCAACCGGACAATCCGCGGGCGCGGCGCAACATCGAGCTGGTCCGCCAATGGATCAAGTATTATACGACGCGCTGGCAGGAACTGGATCGCGAGCGCCGCCGCCGCGAGTTGAATCTGTTGCAGTTCATCGAATACCTGATCCAGGCGCAGGCCGCGTTGCGACAGTCGGTGCTGTCGCTGGAGAACCCCAGTCCCGCCGACATCTGGGCCGAGTTGAAGCGGGTGCAGGACGAGTTGCACCAGGAGATCGAGCCGCTCAAGGAGAAACTCCGGAGCGATCTGACCCCGCCAGAGTCCGATCCCGGCCAATCGGGGGAAGTCGAGGAGTCGCTGAAGCTGCTGCAGGAATGGGCGGACGCGGCGGGAGAGAAGATGGTTCAGGCGGCAGGTCGTCTGCAGGGGCGGCAGGGGAACCCCGCGACCGAGGCGCAGCAGGAGGCGATCGCGGAACTGGAGAAGATCTGGGAGGGGATTGTCCCGTTTCGCCAACTCCTGGCGCGGGCTCTGGCGGATCAGACGGCGATCGTGCGAACGCTCCGTCCGTCGCAGGGGGGAGTGCCAACGGACGAGAAGTCCGAGGAGACTCGTTCTGATCCCGCGGATCCCGGCCTGACCCCCTCTGAGACCGAGGAACCCCCGGCCGAGCCAGCGGCGCTGGCGGCGGAGTTATCTCCTGAGGAGTTCGCACGGCTTGAGGAGTTGCAGCAGAAGACGTGGCGGCGGACGCAACTGCTCCCGTTCAAAGCGCAGGGGGAACTCGACCGAATGGCGCAGGAAGCCGGGGAGAAACCAGCGCCACCGGAGGAGGAAGCGGACAACGATCCTCAGGCGGGCGCCACCCCGTCCGAGGAAGGAAAGGTTGATCCCGAACAGATCAAAGCCGGGTTCGAGGCGGCGATCGAACGGGCGCCGCAAGCCGCCGCGCAGATGGAACTGGCCATGCGGGGGCTGCGCCAGAAACGGGGTTCTCAGGCATTCCCTCCGGCTGAGGAGGCCCGACGGATACTCGAAGAGCTGCAACAGAAGCAGCCTCCGGAGCAGTCCCCTCAACAGAAACCCTCCGACGACCAGCAATCGGGCGAACAGAAGCCACAGGAACAAGAGCCAGAAGACTCCGAGCAGAACTCGGAGCAGGAGAAATCGCAGAAGTCCGAGCCGGAGGACAAACCGCAACCAAAAGAACAGGAGGAGAAGGGGGCACAACCCGATTCCAAACCGGATCAGCAAAAACCCTCCCCCTCCTCCGATCGAACGGAGGATGCCCTGCGCAAGGTGCGTGAGCGAGAACAGGAGAAGCGCGAGCGCGATCGTCGGCTCCGGGTGCGACTCCGCGGCCGGATTCCCGTGGACAAGGATTGGTGATGCGCAGCCCAGTTGTTCTCATGGCTCGTCCGGAGCGCCGGTGGCAGACCCGCTGGAACGGCCTGGTGCTGCGCAGTTGCCTGGCGCTGTCGTTGGCTGCGCTGGGGCTCGGGATAGCCAGCGCTCAAGAGGGAACCCCCGAGATCGCGGTCGAACTGGGGGCCGACGAGATCTATACGGGAGAAACCGTTGACTACTACGTCGAAATCCGCCATGTGGAGAATCCCTCCCCTCCGGACCTCTCCGCGCTTCAGGAGTTGTTTGAGGTGGTTCCCAATGGGGACGAATCGCGGAATCAGTCGTCTGTCTTCATCATCAACGGTCGGAAGTCCGAGCAGCATCGACTGAGCCATGTGTACCGTTTCCGTCTCACTCCGCGAGAATCGGGGACGCTGACGATTCCTCCGCCGACGGCGACCGCGGGGGGAAAATCGCTCAAAGGACGTTCGTTGTCGCTCCGGGTGATTCCCCCGGAGGAGCAGGAGGTGGTGGTCGCCGAGCTGACCGTCGGTCGCGAACGGGTCTATCCGACGCAGCCCTTCACCGTGACGCTTCGGGTGCTGGTGCGTCCGCTGCCCGATGCCCAGGACCGCGATCCGCTGCTCCCCCTGCGCCGCCAACCCCCCCATCTGGAGGCCTCCTGGATCGACCCGGCGGCGGGCTTGTCGGCCCCCGATAAGAATCGCTGGTTGCAAAGCCTGCTCGCGGACAACGGCGCCGGGTTCTCCGTCAACGAGGTGACGGTCCGCTCCGGATCAGTTTTTGACGGACCGCGGGCCGCCCTGTTCAGTCTCGCACGCGGTCGCGAGGAACGCGAGGGACTGGATGGCCGCCCCGTCAACTATTTCGTTTACGAACTCTCCCGGACCTTCACCCCCGAGCGCACCGGGGAATATCGGTTCGGACCGTCGCTGGTGAAAGGGACATTTGTCGAAGGGAGCGAGGAGCGGAGCTATACCGGCCGCAAACTCGTGGCCGTCACGCCGGTGGCGACCGTCTCGGTCAGGGAAGTACCCACCCCGCGACCGGCCTCCTACTGCGGCGCGATCGGCAACTACAAAATCGCGGCCTCCGCGCATCCGGTCCGTCTCCGCGTGGGAGACCCGTTGACGTTGACCGTCGAGCTGCGGCGCGCTCCGGACGCCGGATCGCTCGATTTGGTCTCCGCCCCCGATTTGGCGTCGAATCCCCGCTTCGCCGAAGACTTCGAGGTCATCGATCAGCGTCCCACCGGGCGTGTCGAAGGGGAGGCCAAGCGGTTCGCGTATGCCCTGCGGCCGCGCCGGGCGGAGGTCGCTCTTCCTGCGGTAGCGGTCAGCGTGTTCAATCCCGAGACGGAGAAATTCACCGAGATCACGGCCGACCCGATCGCGCTGGAGGTTTCCGGCGGAGAGAGCGTCGGAGTCGGCGATCTGGTGGGAGGGGTCGGCGGTTCGTCTCCGCAGGAACTGCGGTCGAGCGCTCAGGGAGTCTACCAGAATGTGACCGACCCGCGCGAGCTCTCTGACCAGCGGGTTCCCGTCCGCTGGTTGATCGGTGCGGTGCTGGCCGGCTGGCTGGCATTTGGGACGCTGGCCGCTTTGGTCACCGTCCGCCGACGCCAGGCCAGCGACAGCGGCTATCAGCGCCGCAAGCAGGCGCGGCGCATTGCCAAAGGGCGATTGGCTGAGGGGCGTGCGGCATTGGCTCAGAACGACCATCGTCGGGCGCATCGCGCGGTGCGCGATGCGCTGGTGGGACTGATTGCCGACATGCGCAATCTGGTGGCCCAGGGTCTGACCGCCGCCGATGTCGATAGCGCCCTGGCCGAGGCGCAGGTTCCCCAGGAGGCGCGGAGCAAAGTCCGTCGCCTGCTGGAGACGATAGAAGCGGCTGAATATGGCGAGGGGGGATCGGAGACCGCGGCAGCGATGCTGCAGTCCGCCGACAACCTGATCGCGGACCTGGCACGGGCTCTGGAGCGCCGAGGCTGATCGATGAACATCCTGAGATGGTCTGTGGTGTTGTGGTGCAGTCTGGGCTCGAGCGCCCTCTGTCTGGCGATGGCGCCGGCGGAACGTCAGCAGACGTTTCTCCAAGCGCAGCAGGCGTTCGAAGAGGCGCGTTCTGCCGCGGAGTATCGGCATTCCGCGGAAATGTTCGAGTCGCTGCTGGCCGATGGCTTTCAAAGCGGCGCCGTGTACTACAACCTGGGGAATGCGCGGGTGCGGGCGGGGGAACTGGGGCGCGCCATCGCCGCGTACCGCCGGGCCAGAATGTACCGTCCGCGCGATCCTTATCTGGGGGCCAATTTGCAACATGCCTTGAACGTGGCCCCCGGAAGGTTGCCCGAGCCGCCGCGGGCCTGGTGGTCGCACGTTCTGTTCTGGAGCGATTGGACGTCGGTGGGGGAGAAGTGCTACGGGACGGCGGGGGCGCTATTGCTGGCAGCGGTGCTGGCGAGTACGGCGTTGCTGCGACGCTGGCCGCGGCTGTATTGGCTGTCAGGCGGGTGCCTGGCGCTGAGCCTGGCGCTGGGGATCGACGCCGCGCTCGCCTGGGACTCCCTGGAACATCCCCGCCGCGCGGTTGTGACGGGAGAGACGGTGGCCCGCAAAGGGATCGGCAAAGAGTATGAACCGGCGTTCGATCAACCGCTCAAGGATGGGGCCGAGTTCACGATCCTGGATGAGAACGGGGAGTGGATTTTTGGGCATTTCGCCGGCATCGGCGATGGCTGGCTGCGAAACGAATTCGTCGCCCGGATGTGATCGGGGAGGCCCGCGGTGGCGTGATGAAAATTCGGGCTGGGCGAGGTCAACACCGAATTCGCATCTGGAGCCGCGATTGCTATTCCCCGCGGCGTGGCGTAAGATTTTGAATGATGGATCGATGCCATTCCATTGGAATCCGCCCCTCCACGATCGGGCCTTTGTCGATGCTCGCTGACTCATCTGTTGATTGGTGCCGCCGCGGGAGATGGACCGTACTGCTCGCGCTTGGATTGACACTGGCTTGTCCGGGTTGCAACCCCGATACGCAATCGTCGATTGAGTTGGATCCAAATACCAGTTTCCAACGGTTTACGAAGAAATTCTATGGCGAGATGGGTGGGGTGACCTTCACTCACCATGTCCCCATCAAAATGGGGCTATTCTCGGAACCGGTCGCCGGAGACGGCGAGCGAATCGTGGCGGGAAAATACCTTTACTCGGCGGGACTTCAGGATGGGGTTCCGCTGGGAGTCCTGCGGTTCACGCTTCGCGCCGAGCGCAAGGAACCGGTCGACTTTGAAGTCATGCTCGTGTTCATCGCCGAGGGGGGCTTGTGGAAAGTCGAGGAAGCGCTGTGCGAGTCGGTCGGAATGATCTCCGCCGGTTTCGATCCCGAGCTGGACGAACTGGTCACTGACATTGAACTGAGCGACATCCTCCGACAATGGGCCGTCGAGGTCGCCTTCAAGGCACAGTTGTAGGCCACCCTACATCAAACCTGGGATTGGTTCGGCGGCTGTGGCGGCGCGAATCACTTCATTCGGGACGCCGCGGGTGACGCGCAGCTCTCCGACGTCGAACAGCGTGTGCATGATCGTCGCCACGAGGTTCGGGATGCGGACCGGTTCGGTGGCCGGTTCTCCCGCGTTGCGGTTTGATTGCCCGATCACCTGACCCGCTTTGATCCGGCCTCCGGTCAACAGCAAGGGGGCCAAATTGCCCCAGTGATCGCGGCCCCCGTTGTTGTTGATCTGCGGCGTTCGTCCCATCTCGCCACAGCAGACCAGTAGAATCTTGTCTGACAGGCCGCGTTCCTGCACATCGTCCAAAAACGCCCCCAGCGCGTGATCCAGCGGGCGACCGCAATAGCGCATCCCCTCTTCCACCGGGGCGTTGTTGACGTCGGCGTGATTGTCCCAGACGAAATTGGTCGTGACTGTGACGAATCCGCACCCTGCCTCGCACAACCGCCGGGCCAACAGCAGCAAGCGCCCCAGCGTGACCACGTTATCGACATAATATTTGTGATTGTTCCACTTGCGGTCGATCTGGTCGGCGGTCATCAGGGGCGACGTGTCGTAGCGGGCGATCGTTTGCGGGTCTTCCCGCGACAGGTCGAAGGCCCCCGCCACCCCTCCCACGATCGTGCTGAACGCCTGGTCGCGCAACCGGTCCAGCCCGGAGAGTCCCGAAGACGATTCCAGCGAAAACCGGACGCGGTCCAGTTCCGACAGGAGTGTGCGGCGATCTCCCAGGCGGTCCATGGGAATCGCCAGTTGCATGTCCTGCTGCAGATCGGCGCCGGTCCCTGGAACAAACGGAGCGAACGAACTTCCCAGGCCCCCTGTCGATTCAAAGTTTCCGAAACTTTTTTGTGCCGGTTGCGACATCGCCTCGACCGCTTGCGGGAACAACGCCGCATTGGTGGGCATGCCGGTCAGGGGATGATTGGCGCCAACGACCCGCGAATACAACGTCCCCAGATTGGCCCCCCCCGTGTCCCGCCCGACCACCGGTTTGATGTCGTGGTTCCCGTCCCCCGTGACGAACGACCGCACGATCGCCAGTCGGTCAGCGCGCTGCGCCAGGTTCGGAAACGTGCCACCAAACGTGACGCCGGGAATGCGGGTGGTCAATTCTCCCGTGGCGCTGCGAATTCCCGAGGGAGCGGTCATCTTGGGATCGAACGTTTCGATCTGGCTGGGACCGCCGTGCAGAAACACGAAAATCACTGATTTTCCTGTGGTCAGGCGTCCCGTCGCTCCCAGCGCCTGCGTCTGGAGCAGACCGGGGAGCGCCAAGCCCCCCAGACCGAGCGACCCGACACGCAAAAATTGTCGACGACCGAGCGGCTGACGCGAGTCAAAGAAACTCAGCATGAACAGGATCCCTGATATCCATGGGGGGACGCAAAGCACGACAAAGCGTCGCACTGCATGATATCAAGATCGGTCTATGGGTTCAATGACTTTTGCGGGATTGGCGGGGTCTTTATCCCCCGTCGTCCGGTTTGCCGATTTGAGCGCGGAGGTAGGATTCGATGAACGGGGACAGATCGCCATCCAGGACGCGGGCCGGGTTGCTCGAAACGGTCAGCGTGCGATGATCCTTGACCCGTTGCGTGGGGTTCAGTTCATACGTTCTGATCGTCCCGCCGCCGAAGCCGATTTTGGTTTTTTCTCCCCGTTTGGCCGCCAGTTCGGCGTCCCGTTTGTCCATCTCGGCCTGGTACAGTTTGGCGGTCAGCATCTTGCGGGCGATGGCCCGATTCTTGTGCTGGCTCCGTTCGTTCTGGCACTGCACCACGACGTTGGTCGGAAGGTGTGTCAAGCGAATCGCCGAGGAGGTTTTGTTGACTTTTTGCCCCCCGGCCCCCGACGCCCGGAACACATCTTCGCGAACATCCTTGTCCCAATCGATCTGAATATCGACGTCGTCGTTCAGTTCCGGAACGAGGTCAATCGCGGCAAACGACGTCTGCCTCCTTCCCGCAGCATCAAACGGACTGATGCGGATCAACCGGTGAACCCCCACCTCGCCCCGCAGATATCCGAAGGCGTAATCGCCACGGATCGCCAGGGTCGCGCTCCGGATGCCTGCCTCTTCCGCCTCGGACATATCGAGCATTTCTGTGGCGTAACCATGCACCTCCGCCCAGCGCTGGTACATCCGGAGCAACATCCCGGCCCAATCCGAGGCGTCGGTCCCCCCTTCCCCGGCCTGCACGCTCAGGTACGCGCCGCACACATCTTCGGGACGCGAGAGCATCGCCTGCAACTCCACCGCTTCAATCCGCGTCTCCAGATGCGCGGCGGCGCCGGTCAGCTCCTGCGCGCTTGTCTCGTCCTCGGCGGCGAACTCCATGAGGACTTGCAGGTCGCCCGCCGCAGTCTCCAGTTCATTCAGCGGCTTGAGTCCCAGCGTGAGCTGTCGCATCTCGGCGACGATTTCCTGCGCTTTGGACGGATTGTCCCAAAAGCCGGGGGCCGCCATGTCGGCGTTGATCTCAGAATGTCGGCGCAGCTTGCCGGCGTGGTCAAAGAGAGTCCTGGAGATGCTTGATCCGCTTCAGCAACTGCTCGCACTGTCCTTGCAGGTCGTGATCCATCGCGGTTCTTCCAGGCCTCATACGTCTCGGATTGTGTCCCTCGCGCCGCCAATCGTCGCGAATCTTCCAAATCCCTGGGGGTGAATCGAAAGTATACGCAACTTGCGCCCGGATGGCCACTGCGAAATCCCCGTGGAGTGCGTGCGACTCATCGCCGCTTTTTTTTCTTTTGAGAGAAAGCGCCCGCCGAGCAACCACATCTCCCACTTGGTCTTCGCCTGGCGGTTGCCGGGGTGCTCTGTCGGGGCGATTAGTTTTGCACGGTTGGTCACATTTTCGGCGACGCAGGCAGCGTCCCCCACGTGGAGTTGTCCTCCGCATGGATTTTCCTCATAGTGTCTGCCGTACTGTGATCAATTCCCGCCTGCGATGGGCGACTGCAGAATTCAGGTTGGCTGATGACGAATTTTCGCTGGTGCATAACGGTTTGTATTCTCGGACTCGGCTGGCCCTTGTTTCTGGCGGCCCAGGGGGACAAAACATCGACCCGGGCCTATCTGACTCCCGAAGAGGCCACCCAGGCCGATGACGACTTCCAGTTGCAGGGGGAGTATGTCGGCCCGCGATACGGGGTGCAGGTTGTGGCGCAGGGGGCGGGGGAGTTTGTCGTCGTCACGTACCGAGGCGGTTTGCCGGGGGCGGGGTGGAGCGGCGTCGAGCGCCACGAAACCGAAGAGGATGCCGCCGGGGTCCGGGAGCTGATCCGACACCTGGAGCTGGAGAAAAAGGAGCGCCGCAGCCCCACCTTGGGGGCGACGCCACCACGGGGGGCCGCTGTGCTGTTTGATGGGAGTCGCGAGAGCGTTGAAAAGCATTGGCTGCCGGGCGCGCGGCACAGCGACCGCCTGCTGCTCGAGGGCTGCACCAGCCGCGATCCGTTCACTGATTTCGTCCTGCATCTGGAATACCGTGTCCCGTACACTCCCCTCGCGCGCGGCCAGGCTCGCGGCAACAGCGGGGTCTACCTGCAAGGGAGGTACGAACTCCAGATTCTGGATTCGTTCGGCCTGGAGGCGAAGGACAATGATGGCGGAGGATTGTATTCGCAGAAGGGGCCGGACCTGAACATGAATCTGCCGCCGCTCGCCTGGCAGACTCTGGATGTCGAGTTTTCGGCCTCGCGGTGGAACGCCGCCGGAGAAAAAACAGCCAATGCGCGGATCAGCGTCCGGCACAACGGGGTCGTCATTCATCAGGAAGTCGATTTGCCGCAACCCACGACCGCCGCCCCACTTTCCGAGGGTCCGGAGCCGGGACCGATCTATCTGCAGAACCATCAAAATCCGGTTCGATTTCGGAACATCTGGGTATTGCCGCGTAACGCCGCACACGAGGCGCTCCGCCCCATCGTTCCGGGGTTCGAACGCTTCCATGCGTCCAGCGGAACGGATCTCGCCGCGGGAGGACGATTGCTCTTGAATGAGTTGCAATGTGCCGCCTGTCATGCCGGCCACGAGTCATCGAAGGAACCGCAGGGGCCAGGCCGCGGACCGATCCTGGACGACGTGGGACAGCGAATTCACCCCGATTATCTCATTCGATATTTGAGCGCGCCGCACGAGGTGAAGCCGGGAACGAAGATGCCGGACCTGTTCCGCCACTGGCCGGAGGAGAAGCGGAAGGAAGGAGTGCTGGCACTGGCCAATTTTCTGACGACGACAGGGACCATGCCGTTGCAGAGTGCGGATCCCCAGGCGCTGCAGCGCGGCGCACGGTTGTATCAGGAGGTGGGTTGCATCGCTTGCCACGGAGCGCGCGATACGGCGCCGACCCGGACTTCGGTTCCGTTGGGTGATCTGCCCGCCAAATACAGCATTCCCAGTCTGGCCTCGTTCTTGAATGAGCCGCACCGCGTCCGTCCCGGCGGGAGGATGCCGGCCCTCGTCTACGAGCCGCGCGAGGCGATCGATCTGGCGACGTATCTGATCGGTCCGGTCGAGTATCGGCCGAAGAATCCCAATTATCAGTTTGCCGCTTACGAAGGGAGTTGGAACGAACTCCCCCGCTTCGAAGAGTTGCAACCGTACAAGACCGGAGAGGCGGCGGGGTTGGATGTCGGAGTGGCGGGGCGCGCCAACAACTACGGCGTCCGATTCCGCGGTTTCTTGAAGATCGACCGCCCTGGGATGTACACGTTTCACCTCGGTTCCGACGACGGGAGCCGTCTGATGATCGATCGCGAGAAGGTGGTTGACGTGGACGGCATTCATCCCCATGAGACGCGGACCGGAAAGGTGTCGCTGACGGCGGGAATGCATCCCGTTCAGGTCGATTATTTTCAGGGAGGTGGAGAAGCGACGCTGGCCGTGGAGTATGAAGGGCCTGGGGTTCCCCGGCAGGATTTCAATCGTGCGGTCTTCCTGACGGAGAAAGGTCCGCCGCCAGCCGCTGACGAAGAGACCTCCGGGGGTTTTCGCTTTGATCCGGCACTCGTCGACCAGGGACGGCGCCTGTTCTCGTCCGTGGGGTGCGCCAATTGTCATCAGCTCGTCCTTCAGGGCGAGCGCGTCATCTCTTCGCTGGCGGCGACGCCGCTCGCCAAATTGCGTCCAGAACAGGGATGTCTCGCCGCGGAGGCCGCGTTGCCCGCCCAGGGGAGCGCGCCAAATCAAGGAGCGGAGACTTCTCGCCCCCAATTGCCGCCGAACTTTGATCTGAATTGGAATCAGCGTGAGGCGCTCGCCGCGGCGCTCTCGGTCCGCTCCCCTTCAGGAGCCAACTCCCCCGCGGAGTTGATCGCGGAAACGATGACGGCGTTCAATTGCTATGCCTGCCATGCGCGGGGCGGGGTGGGTGGTCCGGAACGGGACCGCAACTCGTTGTTTCTGACGCGTATTCCCGAAATGGGGGACGAAGGGCGCGTTCCTCCCCCTTTGGATGGAGTGGGAGACAAGCTCACCAGCGCCTGGCTGCGGCACGTCTTGCAGCAGGGGGCGAAGGACCGTCCCTACATGCTCACGCGGATGCCCCGATTCGCGCTCTCCCAGGTCGAGGCCCTGGCGGGGGCGTTCGAAGCAGCGGATCGCCAGGCGGACCAGCCGCCACCCGAATTGTCCGAAGCGGAACATCGGGTGAAAGCGACGGGGCGACACCTGGTAGGAGACCAGGCGCTCGGGTGCGTCAAATGCCACACGTTTGGTCCCCATAAAACTCCAGGGGTGCAGGCGCTCGACTTGCAGACCATGACCCGCCGCATCCGTGAGGATTGGTTCCTCCGGTACATGCTCGATCCGCAGGCGTATCGTCCGGGCACGCGTATGCCCACCGGATTCGCCAATGGCCGTTCGTCGGTGCGCGACGGGTATGAAGGAGATCCGACGCGTCAATTGGCCGCCATCTGGGCCTTTCTCAAGGAGGGGGACAAGGGGGGGATTCCCGACGGGTTGGTCGCCCATCTCATTGAATTGAAGCCGGACGAGAGGCCGATCATCTATCGCAACTTCATCGAGGGGCTTTCGCCGCGCGGCATTGCCGTGGGATACCCGGAGCGAGCGCACTTGGCCTGGGACGCCAACCGGATGTGCCTGACGCTGATCTGGCACGGTCGGTTCATCGACGCCGCCAAGCACTGGGAAGGGCGCGGCCCAGGGTTCCAGGGGCCACTGGGGGACCATGTGATGCGCTTGGAGGAGACGGCCCCCATCGCCATTCTTGATCGCCCGGAGACCTCTTGGCCCAATGGTCCGCCGCGCGATCGAGGGTATCGCTTCCGCGGATACCAGCTCGATGCCCAGGGGCGGCCGCGCTTCGAATATTCCGCTCCGACCTATCGCGTCGTGGACTTTCCCCGACCGATGACCGGGGGCTCCGATCCGTACTTCGAGCGGCGGTTGACGGTGACGGCCCAGGGACCATTGGAGCGCGTGTATTTCCGCGCGGCGGTCGCCACTAAAATCGAGTCGGCCTCCGACGGGACGTGGGTGATCGACGGCCAGGTCCGGATGCGGTTTCCGGGGACCGACCCGCGGGTGCGGGAGTCCGAAGGCAAGCGGGAACTGTTGATTCCGATCGTGGTCCGCGAGGGACGCGGAGAAGTGGTTCAGGAAATTCGTTGGTAGTCGAGGGGTCACCCTCCGGTGTCCGGCCTGGGGTAGCACCTTCTCTTAGGAAAGTGGCGATTCATGACACGCACTGTCAGTCGGTTTTTGATCGGTCTTCTGGCGCTGGCGAGATTGAGCGGCTCAGCACTGGCCGAAGGGAACGCGCCGGTTGAGAACGATTACTACCAGATCACCACGTTTCAGATCCCGGAAGGGGTCGTGCTGGAAGCGTCCGCGTTTCAGCTCATGCCCGATGGACGGCTCGCCGTGGCTTCGCGCCGCGGCGAGATCTGGATGATCCGCGACCCGTTTGCCCCGGAAGTGAAATCAGCGCAGTTTCAGCGCTTCGCGCATGGCCTGCACGAAGTGCTCAGCCTGGCCGAGAAAGACGGCTGGCTGTATTTCGTTCAGCGATCCGACGTTTCTCGCGCCCGCGACACCGACGGCGATGGCGTGGCCGATCAATTTGAAGTGATCAACGATGAATGGGAAGTCAGCGGCGATTATCACGAGTACGCCTTCGGGTCCAAGTTCGATCGGGACGGGAATCTGTGGATTGTCTTCTGCCTGACCGGTTCGTTCACCAGCGATGCCCGCTATCGCGGCTGGTGTGTGCGCATCACGCCGGAGGGGGAGCTGATTCCCACATGCAGCGGGGTCCGGTCTCCGGGAGGGATCGCGGCCAATTTGGCGGGAGACATGTTCTACACCGACAATCAAGGCCCCTGGAACGGCACCTGTTCGTTGAAGCACCTGATCCCCGGCAAATTCGTCGGGCATCCGGGCGGGTTTCGCTGGTATGAACTGGCCGAAGGGGTGATGGGGCCTCGTCCGATGTCTCCGCAAAGCGGGAGCCGCTTCATCGTCGAAGCCAAAAAGATTCCCGAATACGAACCCCCATCGATCCTTTTTCCGTATGGCAAGATGGGGCAGTCGGCCAGCGGGATCGCCGCCGACGGGACGCGCGGAAAGTTCGGGCCGTTCGCCGGGCAGCTCTTCGTCGGCGATCAGACATTCAGCACCGTCATGCGCTGCTCGCTGGAGAAGGTCCAGGGACACTATCAGGGGGCTTGCTACCCGTTCCGCGAAGGCTTTGGTTCCGGATCGCTGGGATTGGAATTGACGCCGCAGGGGACGCTCTTTGTCGGCGGGACGAACCGCGGCTGGGGCTCGCGCGGTTCCAAGCCGTTCGCGGTCGAACGGCTCGACTGGACCGGTCTCGTTCCATTTGAAATTCATGAACTGAAAGCCCGCTCCGACGGTTTTGAATTGAGCTTCACGCAGCCGGTCGATCCCGCGACCGCCGCCGACGTCGAGTCATATTCTCTGTCGGCCTACACGTACATTTTCCAGGAAGCATACGGCAGCCCGGTCGTCGATCAAACGACGCCGACAGTGGAACGGGCCGTCGTCTCCCCCGATCGCCAGCGCGTGCGTCTGACAATCAAGGGGTTACAAGAGGGACACATCCACGAATTGCATGCGCCGGGAGTCCGCTCGGCGAAAGGGTTGCCGCTACTGCATGCGGAAGCGTATTACACGCTGAACTATCTGCCCGCCTCCTGAGTTTTGGGCGTGGCGGAAGGACACACACGCTCGACCGCCTTGCAGTTTGATCGCCGTCCAGGGTACGATCTCGCTGCTGCGACACGTTGGCCACTCCCCATTCACCCCTCTCAGGAGATCGAGTCGTGCCCATCAACTACATTCCCAATGATCCACGGATGTTAGGCAACCTGGTCGCGATGCGGCAGGTGACCCCTGCTCCCAACCGCCCGGCAGGCCGCGCAGGATTCGTGTTTTCGGGACAGGTTCCCGCCGGTATTTTCACCCCCGGCATTCCCGGATTTCTGTTCTGGCAGTGCCGCGAAGCGGCGATCACCGCGCTGGTTGCCTGGGAGAAGATCACCGGCAAGCCGTTTACCAAATGGCAAGGGGGGGCCAAGATCCGTTTGATGCAAAACGCCGGAACCGATTTGAACGCCTTCTACGATCGAGTCAGTCTGTCGTTTTTCCAGGCGACAGTGGCCGGGACGACGTTCTTTTCCGGCGCCAGCACCGACGTAGTCGCTCATGAAGCGGGTCACGGAATTCTCGATGCCCTGCGCCCAGCGTTGATCGAATCGAATCAGTTCGAAGTCAACTCCTTCCACGAGGCGTTCGGTGACTGCGTGGCGATCGTCACCGCCCTGTGCGACAATGCCACGCGGGCCGCAGTCCTGGCAAAACTTGGTCAAGCTAACGGAGTGGAATCGACCGCCGAAGAGCTCTCCTTTGCCATCGGAAAGGCCGTTCCGGGGCACAATGCGGCGAAGCCGCGTACGGCCAACAACGCCTTCCGCTGGGTTCCTCCCGTGACGTTGCCGACCACCGGTGGACCAGGTGTGCTGATCCGCGAAATTCATAGTTTTTGTCAGGTCTTTACCGGCTGCTTCTATGATCTGATCTTGAATATTCTCAATCGGCTGCCGGGAGGAAAGACCGACGCAAACCTGCTGAAGGCAGCGACGACGGCCGGAAGCCTCCTGGCGCCCGCGGCCCAACAGGCGCCATTGCAGGTGCAGTTCTTCCGGTCGGTTGGGAGGACGATGGCCCTGATTGATGCGCAGTCCAATGGCGGCGCCAACGCGGACAGCATTCGGAGTGCCTTCCTGCAACACGGCATCGGTCTGGGGTCGGCGATTATGCTTGCCCCGCAGACCGTGCTGGCCGGCGCCGCGCCGCTGGGGGCCAAAATTGGTGCGGCACTCAAAGGCGACTTGCGGAGGCGTCTGCAAATGGCGCCGGGAGCCAAGCTGCTGGCCAACGTGGTCGAAATTGCAGGCAACAAGGTCACCGAGTCCATTCACTCCCGCCTCGTGGGACTGGGGCACCTCTCCTCCAAGCTGAAAGGCGTCCTGGCCAGCGCCCAGGATTCCGTACTGGTCGGGGAGGTCAATACGCGGGCCGTGGTTTTGGGAGACATACCTTCTGCGGAAGATTCCGTTGCCGACGTGGAATCCTTTGTCCAATCGCTCTTGGATCATGACAAGATCCATTTTCCGGGAAAGAAGGGAATCGTGGCCTCCGAACTGAAATCGACGGCCACGCATGTCATCAGGACAATCCGCGGAAAAAAGGTGTTGACGCGCATTCGCTATCAGTGTGGCGAGCACGGCGCCGTGCAGTTGACAGGTCCGGCTGGCGGCTTCACATGAATGAATACCGCTTGCGGACCAGTCGCCGCGAGCCATCGGGGGCCACATCCAAAACATGCGTGGTCCCCGCGTCGGACTGGCCCGGCAGGGCGATTTGTCGGTTGTCGAGCAGGCTCTTCACGAATCCCAGGCAGTCTTCGATCGCTTCGTCCGACGGCTGGCCGACACCTAAGTCGGCGACGTCGCCGTCGGCTTGCAGGTCGAGCCACACTTCGACCGGAACATCGACGAGCACGCCGCTGACGGGGCCCAGAGTCGGCGAGGTCATCGGTAGCGCTTGCTGAGCCTGCCCATGCAACGTCCGCCCGCTGCGCGTTCCTTCAAACCCCCGCAGTCCCTGGCTGGCCTGTAAGTAGAAATCCGCGGCGGCCAACACGTTGTCGGATTGCTCCCCGCCGATGATCTCGGCAATCAGCAAGGGAGCATGCCGCCAATCCTGAAACGATGGCTGCAAGCCACTTCCACCGCCAAATCGCAGAACGCTCATTCCCAGGCCGCGGCAAGCCGCCAGGTGGCTCTCCTCCTCCGTGACGAACAGGCACTCTTTCAGCGCGGCTGAGATTCCCGACCTGGACACCGCGAACTCGAAGATGCGTCGATCAGGCTTCAGCACTCCCGCCCTCGTCGAGGTCGTGACATGCCGCTCGATGGGAGTGAAGAACTCATGCAGCCCCGTCTCGGCCAGGATTGCCGCGAACTCGGATTCCAGCGCCGCGATCTTCGCCGGCGTGGCGGGGGGGGAGGGGGTCTTGAAGTTGGAGACCACGCCACAAAACAGGGGCGCCCCCTCGGACGTCTGAAACCCGCCCAGGACGCGCAGCGCATCCGGGACGTGCGGGAGCGGCCGGTGTTCGTGGATCAGCGTCTCTCCGACGTCAAACAGCGCCAGTCGAATCATGACCGCTCCTCATGAGAACTCACCGAAGCCCGCGCGACTCGCACCACTTCATCCTATCGGATCGGCCGGGCCTGGTCATCCACACGGTCCTCCTGGAGAAGAACCAGCCAGGAATGATTGCGGGGGCAAACCTCTCTCCTGAGTTTTTGTTCTGACTGGCGTCCGTTACGATGCGTCGGTGGCGGCATCCCGTCGCCGAGGTTCGTTCCCTGGAGTCTGTCATGTTGCGCCTGAGTCAAATCTCCTGCCGCTGCGCTCTCCTCGTTGGTGGACTCTTGCTGACATCGCTGGCTGGGCGATGCGCGGCTCAAAACCAGACGCCCGAAGAGCGCCTGATCGAAGTCAAGGCGCAGTACACCAAGTACGAGTATCGCATTCCGATGCGTGACGGCAAGCGGCTGTTCACCGCCGTCTATGTCCCCAAAGACCAGTCGCAAACCTGGCCGATCCTGATGACGCGGACCCCCTACAGCGCCCGTCCCTATGGCGTCGATCAATATCCCAACACCCTGGGGCCTTCCCCGCTCTTCACCAAATCAAAATACATCTTCGTCGTACAGGATGTCCGCGGGCGCTGGATGTCGGAGGGGGAGTTCATCAACATGCGCCCCCACAACCCGGCCAAGCAGCGCTCCAGCGATGTCGATGAGAGCAGCGACACCTACGACACGATCGAGTGGCTGCTGGGGCAGGTTCCCAATCACAACGGCAAGGTCGGAACCTGGGGGATTTCCTATCCCGGCTTCTACAGCGCGGCGGGGATGATCGACGCTCATCCCGCCCTCAAAGCCGCTTCGCCGCAGGCCCCCGTCACCGATTGGTTCATTGGCGACGACTGGCACCACAATGGGGCGCTGATTCTCGTCCACATGTTCAATTTCATGTCGCGGTTCGATCGCCCTCGTCCGGAGCCGACGAAGAAGTTCAATCCGATGTTCGACTTTGAAACTCCCGACGGCTACGACTTCTTTCTCAAACTGGGGCCGCTCGACGCCGCCGGCGCCAAGTTCTTCAAGGGGGAAGCCGCCTTCTGGGACGAGGCGATGCGGCATGGCACCTACGATGAATTCTGGAAAACGCGGAACATCCGTGCGCACCTCAAGGACATTGCGCCGGCGGTGCTGACCGTCGGCGGTTGGTTTGACGCCGAAAACCTGTTCGGCGCTCTGGAAGTCTTCCACAACGTCCAGCGGAATTCCCCGAAGACTGCCAACTTCCTGGTGATGGGGCCCTGGAATCATGGTGGCTGGCGCGGCGACGGGAGCCACCTGGGATTCGTCCCGTTCAATGCCAAGACCGCCGAGTTCTACCGCGAACAGATGGAATTGCCGTTCTTCGAACACCACCTGAAGGGAAAGGACGATCCCGGCATTCCGCGGGCGTGGATGTTCGAAACCGGAACCAACGTCTGGCGCAAGTTCGACACCTGGCCCCCGGCGAAGGCCCAGCCGCGATCGTTCTTTATGCACACCGGGGGCATGTTGCGAAACGATCCACCGGCGTTTGCGGCGGAGGCGCCCCATGATGAGTTCCTGAGCGATCCGGCACGCCCCGTCCCCTTCATGGAAGACACCGCCACCTCGATGCTGACCGAGTACATGACCGCCGATCAGCGGTTCGCCTCGCGCCGCCCCGACGTTCTGGTGTATGCCACCGACGAACTGGCGGAAGATCTGACCCTCGCCGGGCCGATCGAAGTCGATCTGACGGTTTCCACAACCGGCACCGACGCCGACTGGATCGTCAAGGTGATTGACGTCTACCCGGCGGACTTTCCGGACCCCAATCCCAATCCGAGGGGTGTCCGGATGGGGGGCTATCAGCAACTCGTGCGCGGCGACGTGATGCGCGGCAAGTTCCGCAGCAGCTTTGAACGCCCCGAGCCCTTCGTTCCGGGAAATCCGACCCGCCTGCGCTTCAAACTGCCCGATATCTGCCATTCGTTCCGTAGCGGCCACCGGTTGATGGTCCAGGTGCAATCCACCTGGTTCCCGCTGGTCGATCGCAACCCACAGACGTTTGTGGACATCTACAAAGCGCAGGAGGGGGATTTTAGAAAGGCGACGCACCGGCTCCATCGCACGCCGGAGCTGCGCTCGTCGATCAGCGTGCTGGTGGTCGAATAGCCCGCTATCCGGCCCCCACCGGCTGCAACGGGCACTTGTGCGCCACGAAACTCTGCGTCTCCCCCGAGGGGAACGAAACGGTCACTGTACTCCATTTGCCCTGTCCCTCGGCGGCGATGACCGAGCCGATTCCCAGCCGCGGATGCCGGACCGACATCCCAACGGCGAATGGTGGTGCCGAGTCGGCCGCGCCGGTCGTCCCGTTGAGCAGGTCGGCCCCCGTCGTCAACAGCGGCCTGCCGCCGGGACGGTGCGGTCCGCGGATCGTATCCCGCACCGACCGGACAGCGGGACTCGGGGTCACTTCGGAGGAGTCGCTCGTCGCATCGCTGGTCTGTTTCGCTGACGGGGACAGCTCCACATCATCGGCGATCGACGGAGAAGAGGCGGCAGGCCGATTCTCAAAACGCGCGCCGGAACTGATCCCCGGAGCGGAGACCTGCGACACCGGCATTTCGTTGAGAAAGCGGCTGGGAACCGCCAGGTATCGGTTCCCCCGAAACTCTCGGACAAAGGTCCGGGTCAAAAGCAGCCGCTCTTTGGCCCGCGTCACCCCCACAAACATCAACCGCCGCTCTTCCTCGATTTCGCGCGACTGATTCTCCCGCAGAGCCCGGTCGTGCGGCAACAATCCATCCTCGACCGCCATAATCACCGCCACGCCAAACTCCAGCCCTTTGGCCGCGTGCAGCGTCATCAGCGTCACCTGTCCCGCCTCTTCGTCGATCGAATCGACATCCGCCACCAGGCTGGCTGACTCGAGAAATCCCTCCAGCGAACGGTCGTCGGGGTGTTCGCTGTCATATTGAGCCGCCGCGGTCTTCAATTCCGCCACGTTGGCCGCCCGCTGCAATTCCGCTTCACCACGAGTCTCGCCCCATTCCGCGCCATATCCGGTCCGTGTGAGTACCAGATCGATCAAGCCGGCTACTCCCTCGGTCTGAGCCCCCGCCAGGGCGTCGATGAGATCGGCAAACCGCTGCAAGGCGACTGTGGCGCGCTGGCTGAGTCCCGAGTACTGGTGTGCCTGTCGCGCCGCGGCCAGGGGAGAGACTCCATCGCGATCCGCCCATCCGGTGATCTTGGCGATCGTCTGCTTGCCAATTCCACGCGTGGGGGTATTCACCACCCGCAGAAACGCGGCCCGGTCGGCCGGATTGTGGATCAGCCGCAGGTAGGCCAAGACGTCTTTCACTTCAGCCCGCTCATAGAAGGCGACCCCCGCCGCCACCTGGTACGGAATCCGCCATCGCGACAACGCCATTTCCAGAGTCCGCGACAAGGCATTGATCCGGTAGAAGACGGCGAAATCGGACCAGGGTCTCCCCTCCTGTTCGGCAAGCTGTGCGATCGCCTCGGCAATTCCTTCCGCTTCGCGTATCTGATCGTCAAAGGTGAGCAGCTCGACCGGGTGCCCGACCGCATTGTCGGTGAACAGCGCCTTCTGCTTGCGATGGACGTTGTGGACGATGAGCCGATCTGCCGCTTGCAGGATCGACTGCGTGCTGCGGTAGTTCTGTTCCAATCGGACGATCCTCGCCGTGGGAAAATCCTCTTCAAACCGCAGAATATTGCCGATCTCCGCGCCGCGCCAGCCATAGATCGACTGGTCCGGATCCCCCGTCGCGCACAGATTCGGAAAATCCTTCGACAGCGCGCGGACGATGCCGTATTGCGCCAGGTTCGTGTCCTGGTATTCGTCCACCAGGATGTAGCGGAAGCGTTCATCGAGTTCGGCGCGAATTTCCTCCTGCTCGTTCAGCATGCGGCAGACATGCATCAGCAGGTCGTCGAAATCGACCGCGTTGGATTTCAACAGCGCCCGCTCATATGCCGTATAGACCTTGGCGACAATCTGATCGAGGTAGCTCCCCTGACCGTCCCCGACATCCCGCGCGAACATCTCGGCGGAGACGAGTTTCTGCTTCGCCTGGCCGATGCGGTGCAA
This sequence comes from Planctomycetales bacterium, assembly GCA_046152955.1. GTDB lineage: Bacteria > Planctomycetota > Planctomycetia > Planctomycetales > Planctomycetaceae > SIAF01. The sequence continues at coordinate 28,555 of JBJXGA010000236.1, forward strand.
CAGCTTGCCGGGAGTAAAGTGTTTGGGATCGACGTCCAATCCCGACAGGACATCGCGCATCACCTGTCCCTGGTCGGACGTGTCGAGGATCGAAAAATTGGACTGCAAGCCAACGGCGGGGGCATAGCGCCTGAGGAGTCGGGCGCACAGCCGATGAAACGTGCTCACCCACACGCGGTTTCCGGGAAGCAGCCGCTCGACGCGCGCCTGCATCTCGTTGGCGGCTTTATTGGTAAACGTAATCGCCAGGATTCGAGAGGCCCAAACCCCCGTCTCGATCAGCCGCGCCACGCGCCGCGTGATCACCCGGGTCTTCCCCGAACCTGGCCCAGCCAGTACCAAGAGCGGACCGTCGCGATGTTCGACCGCTTCCTGTTGAGCCGCGTTGAGATCAGGCTGGTTTGACACGAAACAAAGAACTCCATTTCCAACAGGATGGGCCAAAGCAGCGATCCGTCCACTGTATGATAGTTGAGTCGGCTCTCACTGAACAGTCGCACGTCGCGCCAGGGGGGCGGCTTGGCCTGGCAGCCCGCTTTTGTTTCAGCTTCTCAACGGCTACAATCGACGCATGAAAATCGACTGGACACCGCTCCGCGCGCTGGTGGAGACGCCGAAACGTTTTGTGTTGACGACGCATGTCCGGCCGGATGCCGATGCGCTGGGGTCGGAACTGGCGATGGCGGGTCTTTTGGAGCAACTCGGGAACAGCGTGCGGATTATCAACGCCTCGCCGGTCCCGGCGCGGCTCAAATTCCTCGATCCCCAGGGAAAATGCCTGCAACTGGGGTATCAGATCACGGAAGAACATGCCCTGGAGGCGGATGTTCATTTGATCCTGGACACCAGCGCCTGGGGGCAGTTGGCCGAGATGGGACGGGTGTTCCGCAAGACGCAGGCGGTCAAAGTGGTCGTCGATCACCATGCCAGTTCCGAGGATCTGGGGGCGATCGATCTGAAGGACGTTCAAGCCGAAGCGACCGGCGCCCTGGTCTTCCAGTTCGCTGAGGAGATGGGGCTTTCGATCACCCCCTCGATCGCGACGGCGCTGTATTGTGCCATCGCTACCGATACGGGGTGGTTTCGTTTTTCCTCCACGACCAGCCAGACGATGCGGACGATCGCTAGTTTGATTGACTTTGGCGCGGAGCCATCGGTACTCTATCCGTTGTTGTATGAGCAGTCGACTTTGTCGCGAATCAAGTTGTCCGGACGGGCGCTGACCCGGATGATGCAGGATTGCGACGGGAGGCTGGCGTGGACGTATGTGACCCTTGTCGATTACCGCGAGACGGGGGCTGAACCAGCCGATACGGAAGACCTGGTCAACGAGTGTCTGGCCATCGCGGGAGTCGAGGCGGCCTTTATTCTGATCGAACAGCAAAACGGAAATTTGAAGGCCAGCTTGCGTTGCCGCGGGCCGCTCGACGTGGCGCGGATCGCCGAACAATTTGGAGGAGGGGGGCATCGCCAGGCGGCCGGCACGATGCTCCCAGGGCCGTTGGCCGACGCGCAGAAAATGATCCTCGCCTCCATGAAAGCCATGCTGGCCGGAAGCAGTCCCACCTGAATCCTACCAACCCACCTGCATGATCGGGCCGGCGGCACACAGCCGCCAGCCTCCTGCCTGAACCCGGTCGCCACCGGCGACTGACCCCGACCTGAACCTGAAATCCGCCGAACCCCGTTCCTGAGGGGAGGCGGACCGAATTGTCCTGAGGGAGCATCCGCCATGTCCGATGCCTGTGATCAAACCGGTTCGCACGACTGTCCACATTATTTGCAGCCCGAAGCGCCCCGGCGCGGATTCGTCCGCGAGGCGCTGGCGGTCCTGATCGGCGGGATCGTGGGGCTGTTCCCGCTGGTCACCGGGGCGCTGGTGTTTTTGGATCCACTGCGGAAAAAGCAAGGAAAAGCGGGGGCAGAGCAGGATGACGAGGGGTTCATTCGGATTGCTACGCTGGACGGATTGCTCGTCGGCGGAGCGCCCCGCCGGTTCGCAGTCATCGACGATCGGTCGGACGCCTGGAATCTGTATCCCAAGGAACCGATCGGCGCGGTGTATCTGTTGCGGCCCGAACTGGAGACGGTCCAGGCCTTCAATGTGACCTGCCCGCATGCCGGGTGTTCTGTCGACTTCAAGGCCGATCGAAAGGTCTATCAATGCCCCTGCCACGACAGTTCCTTCAATATCGACGGATCGATTGCCAATGAAAAAAGTCCCAGTCCGCGCGGGCTGGATGAGCTGGCGGTGAAGATCAAGAACGAAACCGAGGTGTGGGTCAAGTTCCAGAAATTCAAGGGTGGTACCGCGGAGAAGATTTCCAAAGCATGAATTCAATTCTCAATTGGCTGGACGATCGAACCGGATGCAAGGCGCTCCTGCATGAAGCGCTGTATGAGCGCGTGCCCGGCGGCGCCCGCTGGCGCTACGTCTGGGGGAGCACGCTTGTATTCGCCTTCAGCGTGCAAGTCATCACCGGACTCTTCCTGTGGATGGCCTACAGCCCCAGTTCGCTCACCGCCTGGGAGAGCGTGTATTACATCCAGTACGAAATGCAATTCGGCTGGCTGTTGCGCGGCGTGCATCATTTCACCGCGCAGATTATGGTAGTCCTGCTGGCCTTGCATCTGATGCAGGTCATCATCGACGGCGCTTACAAAGCCCCGCGCGAAGTCAACTTCTGGCTGGGGCTGGTGTTGTTGCAAATCACGTTGGGGTTATCGCTGACCGGATACTTGCTCCCCTGGGATCAAAAAGGCTATTGGGCAACGCAGGTCGCCACCGAGATTGCCGGGATCGTTCCGGTCGTCGGGACGTCAATTCAGCGTCTTGTCGTGGGAGGGCCCAACTACGGGCATCACACGCTGACGAGATTTTTCGCCATGCATGCCGGCGTGTTGCCGGGGCTGCTCATCGGTTTTTTGGCGCTGCACATCTACGTCTTTCGCCGCCACGGAATCACGGTTTGCAACCCGGTTCACCGTCCCGACGATACATTCTGGCCCGACCAGGTTCTCAAAGACGCCGTGGCTTGTCTGGGAGTTCTGGCAGTCGTGCTGACACTGGTGCTGTGGCATGGCGCCGGACCCTCTGGAGGAGCCGAGCTGGGGTCCCCCGCCGACCCGGCCCAATCCTATGAGGCGGCCCGGCCCGAATGGTATTTTCTGTTCCTGTTCCAATTTTTGAAGTATTTTCCGGGTGAGTCGGAAATCTACGGGGCGATTGTGATTCCGGGGATCCTGTTTCTAGTGCTGGCCCTGATGCCCCTGATTGGCCGCTGGAAACTAGGGCATCGTTTCAATGTGATGTACATTTGCGTGTTGTTTATCGGAATCGGCGCTCTGACCAGCCTGGCGCTCTATGATGATGCGCGGGGACCGAAATCTGCGGATTACAAGCGCGCGGTTGAGGATGCCCAGCGCAAAAAGGACCGCGTCATCGAGTTGATTCAAGGGCCTGCGGGAATTGGCGTCTCGGGGGCCAGGGCGCTCCTGTATGCCGACCCCAAAACCGCCGGACCGGAAGTGTTCCAGAGAAATTGCTCGCAGTGTCACACGTTTGACGGCCACGACGGCACCGGCCGGCCCATCGAGAAACCGACCGCTTCCGACCTGGGAGGTTTCGGCACCCGCGAATGGATTCGAGGTTTCATCGTCAATCCTTCCGGGCCGCAGCATTTTGGGCCGACAGTTAACGGAGCGTTCAACGGCGTCCCCAACGGCGACAAATTTGTGAATGGCCAGATGGCCCAGTGGGCCAAGGAAAATGTCCCCAACATGAAGGAGCGGGAAATCGACGCGGTCGTCGAATTCCTGCTGTCACAAGGGCATCGAACCGATATTGCCCCGCCGAATGATGAACTGGTCGCCGCAGGCCGCGACTTTTTCGAACTGGGGTCCGACGCGGTCACGACCGCGTGTCTGGGTTGCCACGAAATGCGGATCGACGGCGAGAAATTGGGCTCGTCCGGCCTGACGCCCGCTCCAGAGTTGACTGGATATGCCTCGGAAGACTGGCTGCGGGACTTTCTACTGCATCCTGACGCCGAACAACATTACGGCAAGCGCAACGCCATGCCCTCCTACAAGGACCGGATGACGGAGAAGGATCTCGACCTGCTGCTTCGCTGGATGCGGCATCGCTGGTATGAGCCGGGACAGGCGGAGATTCCATCCGCGGCCCAGACAAAAGAGGAGGAAGAGTAGCGACTCCCTCTGGAACGGCGCGCCGCGGGGAACGCGTCAGGGACTGGGATTTTTCTGGCGCTGCCAATCGCTCCGCATCCAGTCGACGAGCAATTCCAATTCTTTTTCGGTCAGGCGGGATTCGTCGAACGCCGGCATGATGTTCTTTTTTCCGTAGAATCGCTTGTCGCCGGGATTTCGGAGAAAGTCTTTGAGCCACGCCTTGGATCCATAACGGTCCAGTTCCAGTGCCGGCAGGATGCCTCCGGATCCCAGGCCGTCCGGGTCTCCTGCTTTCAGACTGTGGCATTGCAGGCAGTGGGCAAATTCCACTGGTTCCCCTTTGGCATCCAGTACGTCGCCACTGAACACCGCCACTCCCGATTCCAGCATTTTCGCATCGGGTTGGGCGTCGTCGGATCGGTCCGCTTCGCGGGCCACAAGCGCCGCGACCGCCGCCAGGTGCTCCGGGGTGATGGGGCCATTGGGAGCCAGATTCTCCTCGGCCCATTTCGCCATGGCGCCGTTCTTGAGACGTTCCCCTCCCGTCAGCCGGTCGGTCTGACCGAAAAAGCGATCGTCACCCGGCGCTTGCAAAAACGCGGTGATCCAGCCGGCCTTCCCGAATTCAAACAGATCGGCGGCTGTCGGCGTAACTGGTCGTTTGCGGCCGTCAACGACTTCCCTCGGGATTTTTCCCGTGCCGTCATGGCCGTTCCAGAGGTGGCACGTCGCGCAATGTGCGGCAAACAGGAGCGAACCCTTGGCCTTGGCGTCGCTGTGCAGCAAGGTGACTGGGCCTTCCGGTGGAATCCCGTTTTGACGGGCCAGCCACAGTGCGCGGGAGGCATAGTTCAATTCGCGCTGGCGGGCCTGCTGAAACTCTGGATCGTGGAGGTCCTTTTGATAACCAATATAGGTCAGGTATCCGGCGGCCCCCAGTCCCCCGACGACCAACACGACGGAGAGCAGATATCCCAAACGTCGTCCCAGAAGTTTTTCGAAGAACGGCATTAGAAATAGCAGCAGGACGGCGAGCATCGGCAAGGCGCCGGTCACCAGCACCTCCTGCCGTTTATCAACCAGATGCCGAAGTTCAAAGAGAAACCGAACATACCATTCCGGACGCGCGATGTAGGAGAGGTCGCGGTCGGCGGGCGCTTGCAGGCTGACTTCGGCGGCCGGCAAGTCAGGTTCCCAATTGGTCAACTCGTCGGCGGACAAGCTTCCGCGCCACGTGGGCTCCAGGACGATCTGGGCCACGATCAACCCCATCAGGATCGCGAATACCAGCAGGTTTCTGGTGGTCTGAAACGGCCAATAAGGTTCCATTCCCCCGGGAGCGGCCTCGGGGGACAGATTCCCCTGGTCCGCCAGCCTGCTGAGCAGTTGCAGTTTTTCGCGCCGCATCAGTGCCACATGCACCACCAACAGAATCAACGCCAGCATCGGCAGCACGATCACGTGCAGGGTATAGAGCCGCGTCAGAGTCAGATTCCCAAACTCGCTCCTTCCCACGAGCAGCGTCTTGAGCGCCTGTCCAATGCCCGGCATCGTTCCGGCAATTCCCGTTTCGATCTGGTACGCCCAGTACCCCTTCTGATCCCAGGGGAGCGGATTGCCGCTGATTGCCAGACCCAGCACGAGGCCAGCCAGCACCAATCCGGTCCAATAGGTGAACTCTTTGGGACGACGGTAGCCGGCGGTGACGATCACCGACACTCCGTGCAGCACAATCAGGATCAGCATCAGATGCGACGTGTGATGATGCACCTGGCGAATAAATCCGCCCCAGGTGGTTTCGTTCTCCAGGTATTGCACGCTCCCCCAGGCGGCGGCCTCCGAGGGACTGTAGACCGTCATCAGCAGCGTGCCGGTGATCAATTCCACGCCGAACATCAGGGCCAGCGCGCCTCCCCAGATGTACCGCCATCCCGCAGCGCGGCTGACAGGAAAATTCAACAACACCAGCACGTGCAGCAAGCTGCGATAGCCGGTCCGTTCATCAATCCAGTCACGGAGTTTAGCCAAGTGAGATCTTCTCCTGAACTCCCGGTTCAAAACGTTCGAAGACCAGATGGACCCATTCTTCTCCGTCCACGGTTTCCAGGCTGGTCTCCAGGCGATCCAGTCCCCGCTGCGGCGGTCCGCTGATGGTCCGCCCCTCGTCATCGAAGGTCGCTTCGTGGCAGGGGCAATAGAATTTCTTTTCCGCCGCCAGATGATCGACCGGGCATCCCAGATGCGGGCAACTGACCGAGAACGCGTCGACCTGACGGTCGTTGCGACGGACCACCCACACCGCGCCGATCGCTCCCTGCGGATACTTGGTCCAGGCGTCAATCCGACGATCCTGAATGACGACTTTTCGGGGCACTCCCGGTTCCAACTCGGCCAGCTTCAGGAGCCTGCGCCGCGCGCCGCGCCTGGCCTGTCGTCGCAATGGTTCGATCAACAGTCCGACGCCAGGAATCGCCACGAACGCCACTGACAAGCCGCTCAGGATCAGCGACACCCACTTGAAAAACCCGCGGCGCTGCATTGTTACCCTCGAGTCATTGGTCGGAATCGATCTTCGTCCGGTCGTGTGGACGCGCACAAAAAAAGCCCCGCTGCGCACACCGGATGCGCAGCGGAGCGTTCATCGCCAATCGGGTCGCCCGCCATGAGCGACTCACTCATACTCATCCGTACCGTAGCAGTCCAGTCAATGATCCGTCAATCAAAACCGGACATCAACGTCCGCATTTTCCTGAAGTTGAGAAAATCGCGAATGTCGCTTCACGACACGGCCGTCACGCGGTGAATCCCCCAGATCGCCGGGAGTCCCTCCCCCGGAAGCGCGCGGATCAGTTCCTGTTGCTGGTCGATTTCCGCCGCGGTCATGATCCCCATCCGCTGGTAGATGTCGCGGATTTCATCGTAATACAACAGCATGTTCTCCAGGACGGTGGCATCGGTCGGATGTTCGCTTGAGTCCGCCCGGACGTTCTGAAATCCTGCCGCACGGAACGCCCACCCCAGCGTGGCACCGACCGCCGGAGAGACCCCGCTCGCCTGGTAGAAGCGGCTGATCCCCTCGGCCCACCCCCGCAGCACCCGCACTTCGGTCCGTCCCGCCTGCTCGAGCAGCACCATCCGCCCCAGCAGCGCCCGAAATTCCGGCTCGATGAACCCCACCCGCGTACTCGGTCGCAGCGCCGCGCGCAAGCGGCCAATCCAGGACTCGGCCAACGGAAAGTGATGCACCACATTTCGCCCCACCACCACATCGGCCCCCTCCAGCCAGCTTCCCGGTTCCAGCGCGTTGGCCAGAACCGGTTCGAATCGCGCCGGGCCGCAGTCAGCCAGTCGTGCGCGCGCCTGATCCAATAATCCCGCTGTGAAGTCGATTCCCCTCAAAACGCCGCCAGGCCCCAGTCGCCGCAGAATTCGGCGACTGAAGCCTCCCGCTCCCACCCCAATCTCGACGACCTGATCATCCGGCGACAATGCCAGGTCATCGAGTAGCCGCTCCGAAGCCTCGGCGAATTGGGCGTCCTGAATCTCCAGTCGCCGCGCCGCGAGAGCGTCATCTCCCAATACGTAGTCGTTCAATGCGTGAATCCTGTGGCTGGTGCAATGGGCTGGCTGCCGATGGCTGTGAGAATTGGAGTAGCGAAATCCCCATCGGGAATCAATACTGCCAGTCATGTCCACTACGCAACCACACAATTCCGGATTGGATTCCGGTTCGGTCGAGAAACCGGCGTCCTCCGGAACTCCCTGCATGCTGTCCGTTGGAACGCAAGTGGTCGCGCTCGTTGAGGTCCAGGGACCAATCGGAAAGGTCATGCATCCCCGCGGCGCGGTGGGAGTCATCGTGCATGCACCGTCCGCTGGGGACCACTCCTATCGGGTGCGATTCCCGGATGGGTATGAGTCGGCCATGAGCCGCGTGGAACTGGTTCCACTGGCTCAATACAAACAGGGGGTCATCTGGCAGCCCACAGATCAGTCGGCCCCCTGCCATCTGCTGGAGCGGGTCATTTATCGCTGTATTGTCGGTTCCCGCGCCTATGGCCTGGACGACGACCAGTCGGATACTGACCGCCGGGGGATTTACCTTCCGCCGGGTGACCTCCACTGGTCGCTGTTCGGCGTCCCCGGTCAACTCGAAAGTCCGGCGACCGAAGAGGCCTATTGGGAATTGCAGAAATTCCTGACACTGGCGCTCAAGGCGAACCCGAACGTCCTGGAATGCCTCTACACTCCGCTGGTCGAAGACGCCACCCCGCTCGCCCGGGAACTGCTGGCGCTCCGCGAAATCTTTCTGTCGCGCGTCGTCTACCAGACGTACAACGGCTACATCATGTCCCAGTTCAAAAAGCTGCAAACCGACTTGCGGAATCACGGAGCGGTCAAATGGAAGCACGTGATGCACATGCTGCGGCTGCTCCATTCAGGGATCACCGTGCTGCGGGAAGGGTTTGTTCCGGTCCGCGTCGGGGCGGAACGAGAACAGCTCCTGGCTGTCAAACGGGGGGAAACCGCCTGGACGGAGATCGAACGGTGGCGACTCGAGTTGCACCGCCAGTTCGACGCCGCCCTGGCCACCACGCGACTTCCGGAGCGCCCTGACTACGAACGGGCCAACTCCTTCCTGATCAAAGCTCGGCGCGCCGCTTGCGATGGCGCCCTGCCGTAGAGACATCGGTTTGCTCGACGAGCCACCCAGCGTTCCTTTCCGCTTCGGCGATGAACCCAGTCGTCCACAGGAGTGAACCAATCGTGAACTTTGATCCACGCGTCGTCGCCGAAGTCGGTCGGCAGCCCTATCCGCTGCTGTTTGTCACGATCAGCGGCGCGCACCTGTATGGGTTTCCGTCGCCAGACTCCGACTACGACCTCCGCGGCGTCCATGTCCTGCCGCTGACCAAGGTGGTTGGACTCCACGCGACGCGCGAGACGATTGAATCGTCGCAGGTGCGCGACGGACTGGAGATCGATCTGGTGACGCACGACGTTCGCAAGTTTTTTGAAATGGTGCTCAAGCGGAACGGCTACGTGCTCGAGCAGTTGTTTTCGCCGCTGGTTCTGCACACCACTCCGGAACATGCCGAGTTGCAGCGGATCGCCGCCAGCTGCCTCACCCGTTGGCACGCGCATCACTATCTCGGCTTCGCCGCCACGCAATGGCGGCTGTTCGAAAAAGAATCTCCCCGCCGGGTCAAGCCGCTGTTGTACGTATACCGCGTGCTGCTGACTGGTTTGCACCTGCTGCGGACGGGCCAGATCGAGGCCAACCTGCTGCGACTGAACGAAGCGGCCCGGCTCCCCTACCTGGAGGAATTGATCGCCCGCAAGCTGGCCGGCCCGGAACAGTCCGCCCTACCGGAAACCGACTTGGCCTTCCATCAGTCCGAATGCGAGCGGCTGACCGCCGCCCTGGAGAAGTCTATGACCGAAACCCGGCTTCCCGACCAGCCGCAGGGAAAAGAGGAGCTGAATGATCTGCTGGTGAGAATTCGACTGCGGGGGCAGGGATGATTGCGACGTTGCATGATCCTGCCGGCGATTGAGGCTCTTTGCTCAAGCCCTGGTTTTGGCATTTTTCGCGACAAGAGTCTGTAGGGACTTCAGTGACACCGATCTTGATGCAACTCATTTGCAGATCATTGATTTGCAAAAAACTGCCAAACGTAATGAATTCGAAGTTGCGATGCCGTTCTGGCGGGGATAAAGTGGTGATGTTCGCTCCTCATTTATGCAATTCAGGAGACTCATGCATTGGTGCCTTACCCGTTGGCAATGATCGTTTGCGACGGACTCTGGCGAGATCCATACACTGGAAAAACCACGATCATCGGAACTTTTTCGACGATCGGTGGCCGGTCGTTTCCTCTGCGCCACCCGCACCTTTCTGTGTACGTTTCGCTCACCGATGGCCACGGAAAAATGACGATCAGGCTGGAACTCGTCGACGTCGATGAAGTGCGTCCCCCGATTTTGAGTTTGTCGGAGGAGTTCGATTTCAATGATCCCCGGATGATCTTTGAAATCTGCTATTTTGCGCCGAATATTGTATTTCCAAGTGATGGGGAGTATCGATTAAAGCTGATTGCCAGGGAAGAATTCATCATTGAACGAAGAATTCTTGTGGTTGACACGACAAGGAGTGATTTGGAATGAATCCCACCGTCAAAGAAGAGCCATCCACGCTGCCCGCGAAATCCGTGACGATTGGTGAAGAGCCAATTGTCGCAACGAATTATGTCCCGTTGGCGGCAGCAGAGTCGCAGACGAGTTGTGTTGCGATCTTTGACGCCGTTAAGAGCCGATTGTCCGAGAAACCATTGAAGCGGCCCAAACGTACTCGACCGATTCGTGACCTCACAAATGATGAACTCATACGCATTGCCGCGGTCAACCAACCGCGACCAGAATGGTTCCAGCACGACGAAGAGTGCCCTTTCTGACCTTTCGTTGGAGATGTCTGAGTGCCGCTTATGCAGGGCAGCATCGTTTGGGCGCAGGTTGCTGATCAGCAAGGCCGAAATTCAAAAGCCCGCCCTGCGGTGATTGTGACCCCCACCAATGAGATTGTGAATAATGGCCAAATTGTCCTTGTCGCAGTGACAAGCACACTGAGCCCTTTGCCAGGCAACCAGGTCGAATTGCCGTGGAAGAATGAAGGCCACCCCGTGACAGGCCTAAAGAAAAGGTGTGTGGCAATCTGCGACTGGCTCGTCGAGATCAATTGCAATGCCATCATCAGGGTTGCTGGGGTCGTTCCGCCGGATAGACTGAGAATGATCCTGGCCAACATCCCAGGTGATCCTGGCGGAATCAACTTGCCCAATTGAATTCCAGTGCGCTGCTCCGCAGAATTCCTTCCGCTGCTTCGAATCCAGGCTGAGTTCATGAGAGGTTCGCCGCCAGAGCCGAGTACCTGAAGAGAAATCGACAAGCTTTATCCCGGAGTACATCGAAAGCCCTCATCTCCCAAATTCCGTTTAGGGAAGCAGTCATGCCCGCGTGTCGCCCACGGACGTAAATCCAGCCCCACCCGACTGGTTCGGACACGAGGCCGCACGGTTTCGCACGCTCCGAGAACACCTTTGACATGGGCGCCCAGTTTGGCGATGATTTGTGACAGATCACCCGGTGTTGGTCCCAAATGGTTCGGCAGCAGTCCATCCCATTCTGCGTGTCCATCCAGCCAGCGCCCCAGACAGCCGCCCCCGTAGCTCAGTTGGATAGAGCAACGGATTTCTAATCCGTCGGTCGCATGTTCGAATCATGCCGGGGGTGCTTGCCCCACAAGGGGTTATGTCGTCGCAGGAGAAGGCCGCGCCCGCCCGGAACGCGGTTCGGGCACACCGCGCGTTGCGAACCGTAGCGGCGTTCGGTCACTCGGTGATGATCGTTCGATCGTAGCGCGTGGGATCGGCGGCGGGGGGACTCGATGGACTGCTGGCTGACGGCGGCGCCTGTGTTGTGGATTGGGGGGGTGTGCCGCTGGCAGGAGCGGGAGCGAGGCCACGATCGTGGCGGTCCCACCAGGTTTCGGCCTCTTCCGCCGTCCAATGGCTGGACGTGGTAACGTGGGCCGCTTCGATCTGTTGGAGTTGGACCGCCAACTCTCGCGCCGTTTGGGGGCGTGCCACGCGCAGTTTTTCCAGACAGCGCAGCAGCGTTTTTTCCAATTCCTGCGACACCGGGCGGCCCAATCGCTGCGACGGCGGAATCGGAACGGCGTCGATCTGCTGCTGGCAAAGCTGCACCAGGTTCTCTGCTTCGAATACCGGGCTTCCCGTCAGCAGGAAGTAGCCGACCGCTCCGACGGCGTACAGGTCGCTCCGCGCGTCGACCGAATTGGGAGACTGGATCGCTTCCGGAGCCATATAAAGCGGGGTTCCCGTCAGCGAATTGGCGACTGTCAGACTGACTTGTTTGGCGTCGTCGACCGCCTTCACCAGTCCGAAGTCGAGGACTTTCACGACGTCCGCTTCCCCGCCACGACGGTTGAGCATGATGTTCGCCGGCTTGATGTCCCGATGCACCAATCCCAGCGTGTGCGCTTCGAACAACGAACCGCACACTTGCCGCAAAATTTGGATCACGCGCTCTTCGGGCTGCGGGCCATACTTCTCGACGAGCGTCTGCAGGTCGATCCCGTCGAGGTACTCCATCGCATAATAGAACACCCCCTCGGGAGTCCGACCATAGTCGTAGATGGCAACGGTGTTGGGGTGATTGAGCTGGCAGGTGATCTGCACTTCGCGCTCGAACCGCTGGATCGAGGCGTCGTTGATCCGCTCCACATCGAGCATCTTGATCGCCGTGGCGCGGCGCATCATGGCGTGATGTCCCTTGTAGACGACCCCCATACCTCCGGCCCCCAGCTTCTTTTCCAGCGTGTATTGGCCCAGTTGCTTGACCTCGAGCGCAGCCTTTTGCGCCTCCCGTTTCAGCCGCGCCACGCGAACCGTGAACAAAAAGATCGCCAGCGAACTTCCCGCCAACAGTCCCAGCAGGCCGCGAAATGTCCATTGCAGGATCGTGAGGGGACGGTACGCTTCGACCAGGTCGATTTCGGTCGCCACTCCCAGGTCATAGTCGGCCAGCCAGGTCCAAGCTCCCAGCGTGGGAACTCCGCGGTAGTTGCGGTAACCCTCGATATCGACTCCCGCGCGGCCGGCGATCGCCTCGGCGACGTTGCGACAGAGTGGCCGCTCCGACCGGCGCACCGCAGCGCGGAACCCTTGAGACATGTCCCCTCCCGGATCGCGGAGTTGGACATTCAGAATCGAGCGGGCGTCGTCCCGGTCGGGGAGAATTCCGATCAGGACCAGTTCCTCGTCGAAGCGGCTGTTGGAGGCCATCAATCCCGTCCGCTCAAAGGCATAGGTCTCCCCCGATTCGCCGAATCGCCCCAGTTGTAGAATACGGGTGAATTCGTCGTCGGGAGCGATGCGCAGACAGAGCGCCGCGACCACCTCGAAAGACGCGTCGCGAATCGGAACGGCGACAAACATCGTGGGGACTCCGGTCCGGCGGCGGCCCGATTCGTCCCGCATCGCCACGACGCTGGCGAAAGGCGGACTGACAGTCGCCTTGCCTTTCAGCGCCTTTCCCGAAAATCCCTCGTATTCGGGAACCTGTTTCTGGTCGAGCATCTCCTCCCGATCGGTGGCAATGATCGTCCGCGATTTGTCGAGCACCATGAAGCCCGTGTAGCCGTGCGCAGACAGAGTTGGAGAAATCTGGCGCAGCAGCTTGCGGCGGACCACCGCCCGGTCTGCCGGAGCCGTGTCGGGGGGCAGTTCATCGGGATGGAGCATCAGCTCGGCGATCAAATCCCGCACGGCCGGACTATTGGCCAGTGAGGTGGCATTCGAGGTCTGGTCGTCATACCAGTTGGACAACATCGCGGTTTCGACGGTCAGCAGCGTCTCCAATTGCGAGCGGAGGTTGGCCTTCATCGTCGCGGCGATCGAACGATGCATGGCCAGTCCGAGGATCGCCAACAGGACTGTGGCGATCACCGGCCAGACCCAGAGTTGTCGTTTGAGAAACACTCCAGTCCGTGAGACCGCCGTCCCCAGCGACTTCCCGGCCCAGGTCATTCGAACCTGGTGCGACTTCGCCAGGGACTGGTCGCGACGGAACAGCGAGAACGGGTTCATGACGTGCTGGAGCTTCCTGTCGGCAAGTGGGGCGTCGTATCAAACGAATGGCGGTTTGGCCCGCGCCGCGCGATTCGGCAGTTTTTCCAGTATGTGTCAAGCGACCAGTCGGGGACGAGGAGAATCCCCTGAGACGCCCCCCGGCATTTCGGTCGGTGTCCGACCCTGCCGACGGCACCGGTTGTGCCGATTCGGACAGGCTGATCGAGGCCTACCCCACGGCTGATGGCAGCGACTCTGGCGCCGTCCGGCTTTCCATGAGGCTTCCGGCGCAACGGGACGGCGAACGTCCCTGTGAGGACGCAAGTATGGCGGCCTGCACGCGGAATCGTCATAATCAATGTCGAACAGTCGCTGTTGCACCGAAGTTGGGAGTCGCCATCGGATGGATGATCGCGCGGGGAATCTGGGAACACTGTGTTTGGCACTGGTCCTCCTCGGACTGGGGATGGTGTCGCGCACGACGGAGGGTCAAAACGCTCCCGCGAAGTCGGGCGATTCCGACCAGAAGTTCACCGACGACCAGGTGCAGTTTTTCGAAAAGCAGGTCCGTCCGATCCTCCAGGCCCGCTGTTGGAAGTGCCACGGCGGGGAGGAGAAGCTTCGCGGCGGACTGCGGATGACCAGCCGATCCGCCTTACTCAAGGGGGGGGATCAGGGACCAGCCGTTTCGATCGACGCTCCCGCGGAGAGCCTGTTGTTGCAGGCGATCAACTACGACGGACTCGAAATGCCTCCCGCGGGGCGCTTGCCCAATGAAGAGGTCGCCATCCTGACAAAATGGGTCAAGGATGGCTTGGCCTGGACTCCGGGAGGGGAGCCGGAGTCGGACCCGCACGACGCGACGCCCACGCGGCCATCGCTGGCCGAGGCCAGGAATTACTGGGCCTATCGGCGACTGACGCGACCGCCGATCCCGGAGGTGAAGGCGAACGACGGGTTGCAGAATCCGATCGATGCCTTCATCCAGGAGAAGTTGGAACAGCGCGGCTTGGCCGCCGCGCCGCCGGCCGACCGGGTGGCGCTCGTTCGCCGCGCCTTCTACGACTTGACCGGCCTGCCGCCGACTCCCGAAGAGGTGGACGCCTTCGTGTCAGACCGATCGAAGGATGCCTATGAGCGTCTGATCGATCGCTTGCTGGAATCGCCGCACTATGGCGAAAAGTGGGGACGCCACTGGCTGGACCTGGTACGGTTCGCCGAAACCCACGGGTACGAGCGCGATAGCGTGAAACCGTTCGCCTGGCGGTATCGCGATTACGTGATCGACGCCTTCAACGAGGACAAACCGTTCGATCGGTTTCTCTTGGAACAGATTGCGGGAGACGAATTGGAGGAGGTGACCCCTGAAACGCTGACCGCTACCGGTTACTACCGCCTGGGAATCTGGGACGACGAACCGGCCGATCGCGCTCTGGCCCGTTACGAGGTTTTGGACGGAGTCGTTTCCACCACCAGTCAGGTCGTGCTGGGGATGACGGTGGGCTGCGCGCGGTGCCACGACCACAAGAAAGACCCCATCTCGCAGCGCGACTACTATCGCCTGCTGTCGGTGTTCCGCAACGTCACCGACATGAACGTGGGCAATCTGCGACGGATCGCCACCGACGCTGATCGCGAGGCGCATGCGCGCCAGGTCCGCGACAAACAGATTCGAGAGGAGCAGATTGCGGCGCGACTCTACCAGTTTGAGCAGCGGTTCGCCGAGGCGCTCTCTCGAAAAAAGGGGATCCACATCGGCCGTCGTCCCCGTTCGGACCTCAGTGAGCTGGAGTATCGGTTCTATCGCGACACCTGGGACCGTTTGCCGAATTTTGACGGATTTAAACCGGAAACCTCCGGCAGGATTTCGCACAATTTCATCACGCTGGCCCCCGCCTCGCGCAGCCAGGCGATCGGCCTGGTGTATGAAGCCCGATTGCTCGTCCCCACCGCCGGGGAGTATGCATTTGACTTCGATGTGACCGCCGGAATGCGATTAACCATCGGCGGACAGGTGGTGATCGATCTCCCCCGCGCGGGAGACCACCGCGGAACCGCGAGCGCCCGGCTGGCCGCCGGTCCCGCGGCTTTGCGGCTGGAGTATTTCAACGCCAACGAAGTGCCCCGCCTGAATCTGGGATGGTCGGGACCGGACGTTGAACGTCGCAGTCTGACCGAAGCCCCCGCGGCGGCGAAGGAGCGCGAGTTGCTGGCTGATTCCAGGCAGCAGGGACAGGAGTGGGCGTACACCTTGACGGCGCCCAGCGAACGCTGGATGCAGCCGCGGTTCGATGATGCCGCATGGAAACGCGGCCCCGGCGGATTCGGGGTACACGGCACGCCGGGGGCCGTTGTTCGCACCGAATGGAAGACCGACGACATCTGGCTGCGGAAACGCTTTGATCTGGAATCGGTCCCCGAAGGGGTGGCCCTGACGCTCCACCACGACGATAAGGCGGAGATTTACCTCAATGGCCAACTGGTTCATCGCGTCCAGGGTTACACGGTGGAATACCGCACGGCGGTGATTGCCATCGATCAGTCCGTTCTCAAAGTGGGCGAGAACGTGATCGCCGTCCACTGCCATCAGATGGCGGGCGGACAATACATCGACGTGGGGTTGGCGGAGGCGCCCGAGCACGCCGTTATCGCGGACCACATTCGTCGGCAGGGAGCGGACGTGCTCGGGGCGGCTCCCGCCGAAGAGTACGCGCGGCTGGCAGAGGAGCTGGCGGCCTCTCGCAAAATGGTACTGCCGGAGCCGGGGATCGAAGTGATGGCGGTGGAGGAGCGCGGAGGAGAACCAACCCACATACTCATTCGAGGCAACCCTGGGGCTCCCGGCGAAGAAGTGCAGCCCGGCATTCCCACAGTTCTGGAAGAGTTGGCGCCGGCTGAGCTTTCGAGGCGAGACAACAGTCCCACCACACATCTGCGGCGGCAATTGGCCGATTGGCTGACCAGTCGAACAAACCCGTTGACTCCCCGCGTCCTGGCCAATCGGTTGTGGCAATATCATTTCGGACGGGGAATCGTTCCGACTCCCAATGACTTCGGCAAATTGGGGGAGCCGCCGACGCATCCGGAGTTGCTGGATTGGCTCGCCGCGGAACTGGTCGATGGCCAGTGGAAACTCAAGCGGATGCATCGCCTGATCATGCTGTCGCGGACGTATCAAATGTCGTCGCGACCCGAAGACGCCGGGCTGGCGGCGGACCCCGCGAACAGCTTGCTCTGGCGATTTCCGATGCGCCGCCTGACTGCCGAAGAGGTTCGCGATTCGGTGCTTTCGGTCAGCGGTCGGTTGAATCTCCAGGCGGGGGGGACGGGAGTCTATCCGCCGATTCCCAAAGAGGTGTTGGCGGGGCAGTCGGTCCCTGGAAGCGGATGGGGGAGTTCCCCTCCCGACCAGGCGTCGCGGCGGAGCATCTATGTCCACGTCAAGCGGTCGCTGCTGGTCCCGATTCTCTCCCACCACGACCAGGCCGACACCGATTCGAGCTGCCCGGTGCGGTATACAACCACCGTCCCGACGCAAGCCCTCTCCATGCTCAATGGGGAGTTCAGCCAGGAACAAGCAGCCCTGTTGGCCGAGCGCCTGCAACGAGAACATCCGGGCGATCTGGGCGCGCAGATCGCGCGGGCGATTCGTCTGACCACCGCGCGGTCCCCATCGCCCAAGGAGATCGACCAGGACGCTCGCTTTGTGCGAAAGATGCAGAGCCAGCAGCGGCTCTCCCCCGCCGTCGCGCTCCAGCATTACTGCCTGTTGGTGCTGAATGCTAACGAATTCATCTACCTCGATTGAACGATCTGGAAAGGGATGCCCCATGACCTCTGACGCACGTTCCAGGCAATTCTGTGGCCGCACGCGGCGCGAATTCCTGTGGCAAACCGGCGGCGGATTCGCCTCGCTGGCGCTCACGTCGATGCTCTCTGGAGACGGGTTTCTCACCCGCCAGTCGCTGGCGGCGGACGGCGCGCACCGCTTCATCAACCCGATGGCTCCCAAGCTCCCGCAGTTACCGGCCAAGGCCAAGAGCGTCATCTTTCTATTCATGTACGGCGGCCCAAGTCATGTCGACACGTTCGACTACAAGCCGCAGCTTTATGACCTGGACGGCAAGACGATCACCGTCAAGACATTTGGCCGCGGCGGGCATCGCAATCAGGGGAGAATTGTCGGACCCAAATGGCAGTTCCGGCAATACGGTCAGTGTGGGAAACACGTCTCCGACCTGTTCCCCCACCTGGCCACGTGCGTCGATGACATGGCGTTCATTCACTCGATGTATGCCGAGTCCCCCATCCACGGTTCCGCGATGCTCATGATGAACTCGGGGCGCATCTTGAGCGGGAACCCCTGCCTGGGTTCCTGGATCACCTACGGGCTGGGGAGTGAAAACGAGAATCTCCCCGGGTTCGTCGTGATGCTCGACAAGACCGGCGGGCCGATCAGCGGTCCCAAAAACTGGGCCAGTGGCTACATGCCGGCCGCCTTTCAGGGGACGGTCATCCGCGCCGATGGAGTGCCGATTCACAACCTCGACCTTCCCAGCGGCATGACGCGCGACTTGCAGCGGACGCTGCTCGACCATCTGCGCGACAAGAATCAGGAGCATCTGGCGCCGCGGGCCGACAACAGCGAACTGGCGGCGCGCATCGCCATTTACGAATTGGCATTCAAGATGCAAGAGCACGCCCCCGAGGCGGTGGATTTTTCCCAGGAGACCGCCGCCACACAGGCGCTCTACGGCATCGATCAGCCGCGGACCGCCGATTTCGGACGCAAGTGCCTGCTCGCTCGAAGACTCGTCGAACGGGGAGTGCGCTTCATCCAGATCTATTCGGGGGGCGCCCACAACGACGACAATTGGGACGCGCACACCGACATGCTGTCCAACCACAACAAGCATGCCGGCAACACCGATCGGCCGATCGCGGGGCTGCTGCAAGACCTCAAGGCGCACGGCCTGCTCGACCAGACGATTGTGATCTGGGGGGGAGAATTCGGTCGTCAGCCGACCGCCGAGTACGAGAAAGGGACCGGCCGCGATCACAACTCCTACGGCTTCACGATGTGGCTGGCGGGAGGGGGGATCCGCGGCGGAACGAGTGTCGGAGCGACGGACGAACTGGGAGGAGCGGCGATCAGCGACCGGTTCCACGTCAAGAACCTGCACGCCACCGTGCTCCAGCAGATGGGGCTGGATCCCAACGGCCTCAGCTACTTTTATGGGGGGTTGGACCAAAAACTGGTCGGCGTGGAAGGGGCCGAGCCAATCCACCAGATCATCTGAAACGCATCAAACGCCCGACATGGAGAGTCCGCCGCGCGGCCTGGGTTAGCAACCCCAAAGCGGCAGGGAAAGCAGAGTGATTCGGACCAAGGGAGGGGAGTCGATGGCCATGATGGAACGGTGCGGGCAGCCACTGCGAAGCAGTTCGACACGATCGCCTGGGGTCGCGGAGCGCAACCCAAGTGGGGAGGCCATCCAGGTCGTTACCGCGAAACGATAGAGCTTGATCCTCCGTCAATGCATCGTGCGTGGAGGATGGCGGATGGTGGTCCTGCGCCCGCCACTTCATTCGCGCTGCAACCTCGGGGTTAAAGTGGATGGGCCGATTGGCGTTCTGGCGTAGTTTCGGCTGGCTGGTCCCATCCTACGGCGTTAAGGCGTTACAGACGCTAACGACTGCAACAGATCCTCGACTTCGGGTTCCGGTGCGGACGTGAGTTCCACGTGCCCTAGCCGCGTGGGCAGGACAAATCGCATTTGGCCGCCGACGGATTTTTTGTCCAGGCGCATTGAGGCGAGCAATTCCGCG
This sequence comes from Planctomycetales bacterium, assembly GCA_046152955.1. Lineage (GTDB taxonomy): Bacteria > Planctomycetota > Planctomycetia > Planctomycetales > Planctomycetaceae > SIAF01. Next base: position 48,225 of record JBJXGA010000236.1, read on the forward strand.
GCACCTGGCCGGAAGTCCGCGGGGAGCCGCACGGGCAAGCCGACTGCTTGCAGGAGCGCTGTCTGACGCTGTTGGAAGCGTTCGTCGATACGGCCCAGTCTCAGCGCCAGACAGGCGGCGTACTCCATACCGATTGCGACTGCCTCGCCATGCGTCAGTTCGCCATAGCCGCACAGCGCTTCGAAGGCGTGCGCAAAGGTGTGCCCGTAATTGAGGACCGCCCGGAGGCCGGACCGTTCGAATTCGTCCTGTTCCACGACGTCTCCCTTGAGACGACAGCAGCGGGCGACGATTTGCCGCAAAAGCGGGGGGTGGCGTGCGTTAATGAGCGCCAGGTTGCTCTCCAGGAGTTCGAAAAAGTCGGCGTCGAGGATCACGCCGTATTTGATCACCTCCGCCAGTCCCGAGCGGTAGTCCCTGGGGGGGAGCGAAGCGAGCAGCGACGTATCGATGTAGACCCCGACCGGCTGATAAAACGCGCCGATCAGATTCTTGCCGCGGGGATGGTTGATCCCCACTTTGCCCCCCACCGAGCTGTCGACTTGCGCCAGGAGCGTCGTGGGAACCTGAACAAACGGGATGCCGCGGGCATAGGTCGCGGCGGCAAAGCCGGCCAGATCGCCGATCACTCCTCCGCCGACTGCGGCGAGCAGGGTGAGGCGGTCCGCCTGGCACTCGATGAGGCGGTCGTAGATCTGGGCCACACACCGGGGAGATTTGGACTGTTCTCCCGGCGGGAGAGAAACGATCTGGGGGTTCCATCCAGCGTGAGTGAGTCCGGCGGCGATGGAATCGGCGTACGGCGTGCGGACGTTGTCGTCGGTGACGATGACCACCAGTCCCCGTGAGCCGCCACTCCGCTGGCGGTTCGCGAGCCAGATTTGGAGCGTCTCGGGGAAACCCTCCAGGCCGACGCTGGTGATGTCGATCGAATAGCTCCGCTCGGCCAAGGCGATCTGGACCGTTTCACGCTCTGTCTGCGACACGCGGCATCACTCCCATTCGATGGTGCTGGGGGGCTTGCTGCTGATGTCATACACGACCCGGTTCACTCCACGAACGCTGTTGGTGATCCGCGTGGAAATCGCCTGCAAGACCTCGTTGGGCAACGGATACCAGTCGGCGGTCATGAAATCCTCCGTCTGCACCGCTCGCACCGCCACCACGTCCTGGTACGTCCGAAAGTCCCCCATCACCCCCACGCTCTGAACCGGCAGCAGGACGGCGAAGGCCTGTTGAATTCTTCGGTAAAGTCCCGCTTTCCGCAATTCGTCGATGACGATCGCGTCCGCCTGGCGGAGCGTCTCCAACCGTTCGGGGCGGATTTCTCCCAGACAGCGAACTGCCAATCCCGGTCCGGGAAAGGGATGCCGCCAGATCATCTCTTCCGGCAGTCCCAGTTGCTCTCCCAACAGCCGCACTTCGTCTTTGAACAGATCCCGCAGCGGCTCGATCAGTTCGAAGCCCAGCTCTTTGGGCAGGCCGCCGACGTTGTGGTGGTGTTTGATCGTATCGGCCGGGCCATCGGGATTGGCGCCACTCTCAATGACATCCGGATACAATGTCCCTTGCGCCAAAAAGCGGGCGTCGGGTATCGACTCCGCCTCGTGCCGAAAGACTTCGATGAAGACCCGCCCGATGATCTTCCGTTTCTCTTGGGGGTCAGAGATGCCGCGCAATTCGGACAGGAACCGCTCCTGCGCGTCCACGACGTGGAGATCGACTCGAAAATGTTCTCCGAAGCGCTGCCGCACCGCTTCTTTTTCGCCGGTCCGCAACATTCCGTTGTCCACAAAGATGCAGGACAACTGCGGACCGATCGCCCGGTAGAGGAGCGCCGCCACCACTGACGAATCGACCCCTCCCGACAAGCCGCAGATCACCCGATGGTTTCCCACCCGCGCACGGAGCGCGGCGACCTGCTGTTCGATGAATTGACTCATCTGCCAGGTTCCGCGGCAGCCGCACACGTGCCGCACGAAATTCCCCAGCAGCTTCCCTCCCTGCGGGGTGTGCGTCACTTCGGGATGAAATTGCAGCCCGTAAATCGGTTTGTCGCGGTGACGAACCGCTGCCGTCCCGCAATCGGGAGTGCTGGCGAGCGTCGTCCATTCCTGCGATCGGTTTTGGACCTGATCGCCGTGGCTCATCCAGACAGTCATCTCGCGCGGAATGTCCCGGAACAGGCCTTCGTCGCCGACGACCTGGCAACTGGTGCGTCCGAATTCGCGGTGCTGGCCGGGGGCGACTTCGCTCCCCAGGGCGCGGCAGGCGACCTGCATTCCGTAACAGATTCCCAGAATCGGAATCCCCAGATCGAAGATTGCCGGGTCGGGATACGGCGCCCCGGCGTCATAAACGCTCGCCGGCCCCCCCGACAGGATCAATCCGCGCGGGGCAAGCTGGCGGATTCGCTCCACCGGCAGGTCGTGTCGGACAAGCTGGCAAAAGACGTTTTGCTCGCGAACCCGCCGGGCGATGAGCTGTGCCGTTTGCGATCCGAAATCGAGGACGAGCACCAATTCCTGGCCGGACGATGGGGATTGCGAACCGGATTCGAACGAACGATCTTGCGACATACCGACACGCCAATGCATAAGGCGTGCCCAGTCGCCGATTCAAGGCCAACCGCGCACGCCTGTCGTGAATCTCGGGAAATCAACCCGACCTCCCATGATCCGGGATTTTATCGGTGGAGGGGAGAAGCGTCCACTGACCACTGCGGAATTCCCGTCCGGCGCGTTCTGCCTTGGCATCAATTGATCGCGGCGACCGGGGCAGCGATCGATTCGGTGAGGGCCGACAGGGCGCGCGCCAAAAGCGGCGTGGCGACCGAATCGCCGGAGACGTGGACGTGTCGCGCCACGGCATCAGCGAGCGGGACTCGGCCGGCACGCAGGTCGGCCAGAACCGACACGTCACATTCCAGGATGGAAGCGCAGTGCGGATGAATTCCCAATTCCGCTCCCTGGAGTTCGGTTTCCGAAAGCCACAAGCTCCAGTCCCCTCCACCATGACCGGTCACGCGCAGCCCCAGGCGGAGGAGGCCATCTCCCGGCTCCGGTGGCTCCTGCACTCCGTCCAACAGCGCTTCCAACGCCTGGGGCGTGTCAAAACGGGGGGCGAGCGGCTTGGCTCTGGGGGCGGTGAAGTTCACGCGAATGGCGAACTGCGCCATGCGCCACAGCATCTTGCGATCCACGTGCGGACAGGGAAGGTGCGGCGCCGCCGCCAGCGTGTTCGACGCGTCAAACGTCGGGTCATCCTTCCAATACGAGCTGTAGACGCTGATCAACTTGCAGAACAATTCCTCGACTTCGGTGAGCGCCGTCATCGGCGTTTCGGAGCCGACCAGCCGGACGCCATAGAAGCCAGCCGTCTCTTCCAACACGTCCGCCAGCAGGCGGGCCGTGACCGGATGGCGGGGAGTCAAGTGATACGTCTTGCCGTGGTGTTCGGGATGGGTGATCAGGTAAGACATCACCGCGGAAACCCAATCGACCGGAACGAGGTTCTTCGTCTCAAAGCCCGACAAAGGGAAGCGGGCCACCGAACAGGAGCGCCCTGTCGCGTTGGAGGGCATGGCGCCGGACATGGTGTAGGCCGCCTGCAGCGGCGCATAAAAGCCGTGGTAGGTCGTGGTGAACGACGTCTGCGAATCTCCGACGATGATCGCCGGCCGGAAGACGGTCAGCCGCTCGATGAAGTCCGCGCTCCGGACCATCTTCTCCGCCTGGATTTTGCTCTGCTCATAGTCGTTGGACAGGGACTGTCCGACGTCGAGCTCGGATTCCAGTATCCGACCCTGGCGCTGCCCGCAGACGTACGCGGTCGAGACGTGGTGAAAATTGCGAATCCGCGCATTGCGGCAGATATCCAGGACGTGCCGGACTCCGTCCACGTTCGAACGCCACGGTTCACTCCCTGGACCGGTGCTTTGAAAGGAGAGGCTGGCGGCATTGTGGAGCATGGCGTCGCAGTTTTCCGCGACCCAGCGCATGCTCCGGGCGTCGAGTCCCAGATCCGGCTCGGTGATGTCGCCCTCGAGCACGACGGGGCGCGGGAGCGCCCGCCCCACCTGCTGGTCCCAGAAGCACATCACGTTTTCCACACGGTGCTGCACCGTGGCGCGGCGAGAGGGACGAACCAGCACCGCCACGGAGACTCCGGCCAGGGTCAGATCCCTGATCAGATAGCGTCCCAACAGCCCGGTCGCGCCCGTCAAAAAGGTGTATGGCATCGCGTTGTTTCCTCGTTTGTTCTCAGGAAGGGCCATGCCCCTCCCGCAGCACCCGAATCCGCAGTATATCCGCTCAATCCACCCGTCTCAATCAATGCCCCCTGCCATCAGGGTTTGAGAATCGCCGCCGGTTCAGTTAAGCCACGCGATCAGCCGCCAGGCGTCCGCTGGTTTGAACCCCCCGCGATCGGCCCAAAAAGGCTGGACGAAACTCAGTCGCCGGGCCGGCGTGCTTCACGCGGCGCCATGCCAAAAGCGCCGGCAACAGGAGCAAATCTCCGGCCAGCGTGGCCATCAACAGCGTGGCCATCAGCACGCCAAAGCGAACCGTTGGAGCAAAGCTGCTCATCGCCAGCGCCAGCATGCCGATACTCGACACGACGATCGATTCGAAGATCGGCCCGCCGGTCGTCAGCAGCGCGATCCGCACGGCATGGCCGTTCGATTTCCCAACTTCGAGCTGTTCCAGATACCGGACCAGGAAGTGAAACGTCCCATCGATCGAAATCCCCAGCGCGATACTCCCGGTCATCATCATCCCGATGTCCACCGGCATTCCGATCCAGCCCAGCAATCCGAAGACGATTCCCAGCGGCACCAGATTGGGGATCATCGCCAGCAGCATGATCCGGATCGAGCGGAGGGCGATGGCCATCACGATTCCGATGACGACGAACGCCGACGTGAAACTCTTCCAGAAACCGCTGAAGATCTCGTGCTGAGCCTGTTCGAGCAACGGCGCGATGCCGGTGAACTGGATCGGTTCGCCCGCCGTCATTTCCTCCAGTTCGCGATGCACGTCCGTGAGTTTCTTGTCCGCTGGCAGATTGATCCGCGCCGAAATTCGCCACAACTGCTGGTCATCGACCAGAAAGTCGTTGTTCCCCTGGCGCGACTCGGCCCGTTGCAACAGGCTGACGAGTGCCACCGGATTTTCCGGCAATTCCGTCGGAAAGAACGATGCGGCCGACATCGTGTGCCGCACGGCGGGATGCCCGGCGATCTGCGCCTGCAGCTTCCGAACCGTCTCCAACCGTTCCACAAACGACGCCTGGCTGTCCCCGAAATCGACCACCGCTTCGATCGAATCGATGTTGGTCAGCTCATTCTGGATGCGATGCACGTCGGCCAGCACTTTGCCCCGCTTGGGGAGAAAATCGAGGGGGTCGATTTTGGTTTCGATCCGCCACAGGCCGGCGAATCCGATCGCCGCCAGGGCCAGCGTCCCGACCGTCACGGCCCGGCTGTGTTGCAGCAGCCAGTTGGCCATCCGGGCAAAGCCGATCCCGCTTTGGCCGACGGTCCGAATCTCCCATTGCGGAAGAACCGTCAGCACCGCCGGGGTCAGGGCAATCCCCACCACGATCGCCACCACCGCTCCCAGCGTCGAGGCATATCCGAATTGAGTCACCGGCAGAATGTCGGTGACGCTCACCGAGAACAGGCCGATCGTCGTGGTCAGCATCGACACCAGGCAGGGCTTCCAGCACAACCGCAACGCTTCTCCGAGTGGGTCGGATTTTCCGAGAGAAGCCTTATAGTAATGGATGACGTGGATCGACGCTTCGAGGGTGAAGACCATCACCATCACGGAGAGGGCGCCGAGGATGAAGTTCATCTCCCCCCCGCACCACTTGAAGATCGACAGCGTCAGGTTGATCGCCCAGATCGTCAGTCCCAGGACCGACAGCGACAACTTCCAGTCGCCAATCCAGTAATACAGCAAACCCAGGCACAGGAGCAGCGTGACGAAGAAGAACTTTTGATTCTCCTGCTGACCCCCCAGGCGATCGAGTTCGGTCACCAGCACCGGACCGCCGGAGATGCAGAATTGATCCCCTTGCAGCCGACAGTAGTCGAGTTCGCGGCGGATGTCCGCCACCGTGCCCGCCCGATCGCGGAGCCCGGCATTCGACAGGAGAACGATCAGCCCGGCGAGCTTTTCGTCTCGCGAAATTGCCAGTCCCAGCAGGCGGGCGCGGGCTTCTTCTTCGCTGACACCCGTTTCGGTCATGACCGCTTGCAGCCGGTCAGGAGACCAGCAGCGGCGGACACCCGGCAGCCGGTCCATTCGTCCGCACAGGGCTTCGATCAGGTTCGCATCCGCCGCTTCCCGCTCGACGCCGATGAGGATCACCTCTTCGACGCCAAAGTCGGCCTTGAACTGTTCATATGCGGACCGCACCGGGGACTCGCGCGGCAACCAGGTTTCAATATCGTTGTTGGCCGGAACAGACTGGGCCTGCATCAGGAGGACGGGAAAGCTGAGCACCACAAGCCAGAGGATGGCGGCGCTGTATCGATGGTAGAATCTGGAGAGCATATTGCGGATACAGCCTGGGATCGGCGTGTCGCGCGGGAGGCCCCTGTGCCTTACACGCGAAACGCCGACTTGAGTTTCTCTTCGCCCCGATGGCCGACTGACACACTGAAATGACATCCGCCGACGGTCAGCGCGCGCCGTGGGTGGACGTGGCAACGCGCAGAGTGCCGCCGGCCGCGGTCTCTCGCCGCACAACGGACCAGTCGCGGCAAGCCGCACGCATGGGACCGTCGAACTGTAAAAGTATCGTGCGCTGATGGAAGGCTGCGTCAGTGCAAATGGGGGCGGACTCGACCGGTGCGTGCGCGGGGGTTTCGTCCCGTGCATGACCAGAATCACCCGACTGCCGGGACGACCCGCCGCAGACTTCCCAGCTTTCCCGAACGGCAAAGTCCAATCGAGGGAGAGCGGCATTGAAGCAATCGGCCCTGGGGGCTCCGGGGAGCCCCCCATTTTCGATTCTTTCACGGATGGCTATAGTCCGCTGTATGGACTCCCTTCGATTGTGCGTGATTTTCAATCCGACCGCCGGGCGGCACCGGGCCCGGCGGCAACTTGAAGTGCTGCAAGCGACCTGGGGATCGCGGGCAGAGTTCCGAGGAACTTTGAGAGTCGGACACGCTCGGGAGTTGGGACAACAGGCGGCGCAAGAAGGATTCGACATCGTGGTCGCCGCCGGGGGGGATGGGACGGCACACGAAGTGGCCAATGGCGTGTTGCAAGCCCATCGGCCAGAAGTCTGCTTTGCCGTCTTCCCGCTGGGTTCAGCGAATGACTATGTCTATAGCCTGGGGCGTGAATTTGGAGCGGGGGATCAGCAAGACCACCCGGCGAACAGGGTGCGACAGGTCGACATCGGGCAGATCCGGGACGACCAGGGGCGATCGCGCTATTTTCTGTGTTGTATGGGGTTGGGATTCACCGGCGCTATTTCGATCGAGGCCCGAAGGATTCCACGGCTGCGCGGGTTGCTGCTTTACGGCCTGGCGACTTTGCGCAGTTTGTATCGCCTGCGGGAGACCCCTCAGATGACGATTGCCTTCGATCAGGAACCGGCCACAGTCCAACCGACGCTGATGCTCAGCACGCTGATTGGGCATCGCGAAGGAAGTTTCTTGATGGCGCCCGACGCCCGGCTGGCGGATGGCTGGTTCGACTGCGTCCGGACTGGTCCTATGTCCCGGTGGCAAGTGCTCCGGTATTTGCCCGGACTGGCATTCCGTGGTCCGCCGACAGGACATCCGCAGGTGGAGTTCCGCCGATGCCGACAAATTACGGTTTCCTCCCCCACCCCACTGGCAGTCCATACCGACGGCGAGATCTTCTGCTCTCCCGAAGAGGGGGTCCGGCGGCTGGAAATCGAACTGATTCCACTGGGACTGCGCGTTTGGTTTCCGATGGAACGATGATCAGCCGCGCTCCCGGAGCAGTTTCGCCGACCGAATCGACATTGGCCGATGCCGATCGCAGGCCGCATTTCACCTCTGGAATTGTTCCCCCTGGGGGGACTTGGTACGCTGCTGGGGATGAACTCGCAGTCACCGGTCATCGGACAAGGAATCAATCAACGTGCAGCGCATTGAACAGATCACCGCCCGTGGCATCCCCCTTTTGGCGGACGACATCGATACCGATCGCATTATCCCCGCACGCTATTTGCGGTGCGTGACGTTTGAGGGACTGGGAGAACATGCGTTTGAGGACGATCGTTTGCAACGCCCCGATCATCCGTTCAATCTGCCGCAGTTCCAGGGCGCTGGGATTCTCATCGTCGGTCGAAATTTCGGGTGCGGTTCGTCGCGCGAGCATGCTCCCCAGGCGCTGTTGCGCTGGGGGGTCAAAGCGATTGTCGGGGAGTCGTTCGCGGAGATTTTTTTCGGCAATTGCACCGCCAACGGCATCCCGGCAGTGGCGGTTGCTGCCGATCAATTGCCCGCGCTGGCTCAACTGGTGGAAACCCAGCCGCAGCGTGACATGACGGTGGATTTAACGCAAATGCGAGTCCACTGCGGCGACTGGAGCGCCCCCTGTTCAATGCAAGAGGGAGCGCGCCAATCGCTGACGACGGGGAACTGGGACTTTCTAGGGCAACTAGTCGAAGCGGCCACAGAGATTCGCCAGACCGCACAGAAGCTCCCGTATTTGAAGCAATTCGCATCGTGATCGATCCCCGCCGCGTGGACGGGACACATTGAATCCCTCTGACGCTGCGCAGGCTGCGGTAGTTTGACGGGGCGCTTCCAGTCGCTCGCCGCGCGGCTACTTTGGCTGGAAAAAATGCGGAACGCCCCCGAGGCTCATGTCGCTGGCGAAAGCGGATGGGGGCGTTGGCAGGCGCGTGGAAGCCGAGGAGACGGCGGAAACGGCGCTGCTGGCTGCCCGGCCGGGGAGAAGCGGCGCTGGTTCGAGGATTCCAACGGCGGCAGACAGAATTGCAAAAGAACCTTGGGAGTTCGGTCGATGGACCACGGCGCTCGGGCGGATTGCCTCTGTTTTATGCCAGATTTTTGTCAGAAGAACGAAAAAAAGCGTCGATAAGGCAGGCTGGTCGCCCTGATCGTCGCTGGGTTTCAGGGCCGACAGGATTTGAGAATTTTTTTTCAAAAAATCCGAAATCGAGTCGCAGTTTTGACTTGACGATCTCCGCGGGGTGAGTATAAGCTCAACAAAAGCGGTATTTGGGTCATGTTCTATGCATCCTGATGCTGTCAATACACTGCACGTTTCTTGATCAGTCATTCATGTCGTTACGGCGGACCAGGATGAGCCCGCTAAATACGGAAACACGGTGGTATTGAAGATTCGCTTGGCTTTTGTTTCCTTTCGTTTCCTTTTCCGGAGGAGTGTCCCATGGCGTTAGTATCGATTCGACGCAGAAGATCGGCGTTTACGCTGATCGAGTTGCTGGTCGTGATCGCGATCATCGCGGTCTTGATCGCACTGTTGTTGCCTGCTGTGCAGCAGGCGCGTGAGGCTGCCCGCCGAACGCAGTGTAAGAACAATCTCCATCAGTTGGGGTTGGCGCTGCACAACTACCACGACACGTACAACCAATTCCCGATGAGCATCTGCGGCTTTTACGGGCCGTACACTTGGTCGCAGGCGAGCAAGGGGGGCTATATGGTCCGCCTTCTCCCCTTCTTGGACCAGGCGCCGATCTTCAATCAGCTCAACTTTGTTTTCCAAGGGGCGAACATTGGAGTTGAAGACCAGACCGATTCCACCGGTGAAGGCCTTCGGTACAAGGTGATTCCATCGCTGCTTTGCCCCAGCGAGAACTCGCAGGGGAACGATGGTTGGGGTCACAAGTCGAATTACGCGCTGAGCATCGGCAATCAGCGCATGGACAGCCTGGGAACCGGCTGGGGTGCTTGCCGTGGCGCGGGAACGATTACGTTCCTCGTTACTGAAGCCGATGGAACAGCAGGTAACAACTTCCGTACTGGCGGCGCTGGTCACGGAAATGCCTGGGATGCGGGGAACGTCTCGGGAATTATTTCCCGGCTCAATTGGGGGTCCACCTTCGGCGGTTTGACGGACGGTGCGTCCAACGTTATCGCCGCGGGTGAAGTTCGTCCGAACTGCGGTGACCATGCCCGCAACGGGTGGATGCACTTCAACAGCCTGTGGATCGCCACAACCGCTCCCATCAACTGGCCGATCGCCTGTGTTCGCGAGCCAGGTTGGGATTCTGGTTCGCCTCCTCCAGGCATGAACGGCTGCAACCATTGGCAAAACTGGACCACCAGCCAGGGCTTCAAGTCCCGGCACACTGGTGGCGCTAACTTCCTGATGGGTGACGGCCAAGTGCGGTTTATCAGCGAAAACATCAATTACCTGACGTATCAACGTCTTGGCGATCGTCGCGACGGCGGCGCAGTCAGCGAATTCTAGGATTCGCGGTCGTTGGTTTCTTGTCCTTTCCTTGGGGCAACCGACTTCGCTCGGTTGCCCCAAGGCAGTTTGGCCTGCTTCGTTTTTCAGCCTTGTTGAGGAGATCGTCAAAGTGTCACAAGTGTTTCGGTCAGTTTCCGCGTGGGCAATCCTCGCCAGTACGATGCTTATTCCTGGTTGTGGCGACGCGTCGGGGAAACCCAAGACCGTAGCGGTTTCTGGAACTGTCGTGTACAAAGGCGACCCTGTAAAGAACGCGATTGTGCAGTTTATTTGTGAGGGGGCGCCAAGAAACGCCAAGGGAGTGACCGACGACGCGGGCAAATTCAAGCTGTCGATGTACGGTGCTAACGACGGGGCCGTCCCCGGCGAACACAAGATTCTGGTTTTCAAAGAGACCGCGTCCGCGGCTCCGAAGCCGGTCGATACGAGCGTCTTGGACAATCCGGCAAAAATGGCTGGTATGTCGCAAGAGAATAAAGACAAGAAAGACGCTGGCGCCGAACTGGAGAAGCTTGAGTCGTTGCTCCCCACCAAATATGCCCATGCTGACACAACGCCGCTCAAAGAGACCGTCACTGAAGCCGGGCCAAACGACTTCCTCCTCACGTTGTCCGACTGAAACGCAGTCCAGTTGATTACCGCCCCGGGGGGGGGGG
>JBJXGA010000248.1:0-25136 GCA_046152955.1 Planctomycetales bacterium
CCCCCCCCCCCCCCCCCCCCCCCCCCCCCCCCCCCCCCCCCGGCTTACTCATTATCAGGCCACTCGACTGCGGTCTGATCAGACCGTTCGAACTGCCTTTTACTTAGTCATCCGACTGACTTCAACAGCGACTGCACTTACAAGTGTCACCCGAACCGGGAACCACTCTTCGCAGTTGACTATTTATAGCAGTTCGAACCGGAAATGCAAGGGACAAAGTAAAACCTATTTCCGAAACGGCATTGGGCATCAATCCACAGGAAACCGATCGCTGGTGTCGAGAACGCGGACAAATTCGGCACCCAACAGGATGACTGCGCTGCCATAATACATCCACAACATGACCGCCAGGAACGAGCCCACGACGCCATACGCACTGTAATTGTCGGCGATCACGAACGACTCCAGGACGCGCTGGCCGATCTGCCACGTAATCGCCGTCAACAATCCGCCGGCGGCTGCGTCGCGCCAGCGGACGGAAGCTTTGGGCAGAATCTTGTAAATCGCGGCGAACAATTGGCAATTCAGTCCAATGGTCACCAGCGTGGGCACGAATTGCCAGAGTGTCCGTCCCTCTTCCGATCGCGATACGAAGGGACGGATGCCGGTCAGCATCAGGTTCAGCACGAAAACCACCAGCACGAGGGATCCCACCCCCAGCAACAGCAGGAAGGCCACAAGTCGATCGTGAAGTACTGCCTTGATCGTCGCGGCGATCCCCCTGGCAGGGCCGGCTGGTAGGCCCCATATTTTGGCAATGCTCGCGTCGAGCTGGACAAAGACGCTGCCAGCCGTTACCAGCAGCGTGATCAGTCCCAACGGGCCCCCGACGGCCGCTTGCGTCTTGATGCCGGCCAGCATGTGCCGCAGTTGATCGGCCAGCCAGGGACTCGCGTTCCGCTCGACCATCGCCAGCAACTCTCCCTGCTGGTCCTGCAATGCGAACGAGACCTGGCTCAGATATCCCAGGCCGGCAAACAGCACCATACAGATTGGAAACAGCGACACGCTTGCGTAGTAGGCCAGCCCGGCACTCAGCAAGAAGCCGTCATCGCGGATCCAATGGCGCACCGCAGCACGCAATGCGGGCCAGAGGCGGGCGTTCTTCCAGGCGAACATTTCATTCTCCAGTTCGTCTTCCGCGGACGACTCGATTGCCGGTCATCCTTTCGAAAATGAACAGCAGCAGCCTGTGAACCTGGCACGCACGGCGGCGGAAAACACGAGCGTTGCAGGTGTGGTTCGCCGGATCCGGCACGTTGGAAACGTGCCCCACGGAATGCGGCCCATGTGCTCGAATCGGCTGCCCATGTCCATCCGATCTTCCGCCACAACTGTCGAGAAGGTCAATCAGCGACCACCGCCTCCCGGACAATCTGACGAACGTCGGGTCGCACCGGCGGATTGCGCAGCACCAGAAGCGGTTGCAGAACGACTTGAATCTGTTCGTGAGCCTTGGCCAGCGTGGCCACCACGCGAACTGCCGGGTCGCAACCGATCCGGCCCTGTGCTCTGACCAAATCACTCTGCGTGTTCCATAAGCCGACAATCAACCGCCCATCGGGGAAGCGGCCATGTAGCCGATTACATAAGTAACGGGCATGACGGGCAGCTGACGGGGGCATCGCGGAAATGCAGACCACGTCCGCACCGCGCTCGGTGAGCAGATCGACGAGCTCTCCGGCCAGCACACTCTCCGAAATGGTCTCCACCCGATATCCGCTCGTCTCGACCAGTTGCGCCAGCATCGTGGCGGCGATGACATCGGCCTCGTTTCGTGCCGGCAAAAGCAGGATGCACGGTTTGGCGGACGTGGACGCGATGACGAACTCCGGGGCGTCAATTGTCCCGATCGCTTCCCCGTCGGCTCGTGTCGTCGTCGGCAGTTCTGCCGGGCGTTCGCCCAGGTCCTGAATGGTGTCCTTAAGACTCTGGAAGATGAACTTTTGCCGGTCCTCGTCTATCTTGCCGCGGCGGCGGTCGCTTTCGGCCAACGCCAGCGCGGGAATCAGGACCGTGTCGTAGACCTCCATCAGCGAACTGCGTACGCGTTCCTCGTCGACCAGTTCGGCGGCTTCCTCCTGATCTCCCGCGAGAAGTCGCTGATAGACCCGCGTCTTCACCTCGAAGACAGGCTCATTCCCCAGGAGTACGTTGAGGAAGGAAAGTTGGGGGACGTACTTGCCCAGAACCAGCAGACAGACCGTCAGCGGGGTCGCCAGCAACAGGCCGACTGCGCCCCACAGCCAGGTCCAGAAAACCGCCGCGACCAGAACCGCCACCGCCGAGACACCAGTGTGCTTGCCGTACAACCACGGCTCCAGAATATTGGCGATGACGAACTCCAGGATCACGAACAGCCCCAGGGTCAGGAGGGGGGGGATCCAGTTTGTCGAAATCGCCATGGCCAGACCGATCGGCATCGCGGCGGCTATCATCGAACCGACGTACGGAATGAATCGCAAGGCGGTGGCCAGAATGCCCCACAGGAGGGGACTGGGGACGCCAATGAAATACAGTCCGATCGCCACGGGTACGCCAAAACTCAGATTGAGCACCAATTGCGTGACCAGGTAGCGACTCACTCGCGAGGCGGCATCCTCCAGCGCCTGGGTGGTTACGGTCAAATGCCCTCGGCCGGTGAGACGCACAAATCGATCGCGCAGATCCTCGCGGCGGACCAGGAAGAACACCACCAGCAGAATGACCACGCCAATGGCCCCCAGAACCTCAAGAATTGTCCCAAAGGTTCCGCTCAGGAGTTGGAGTGGGCTCGACGGAGAGGGGACCAGATGGACGGCATAGGATTCGTCGGCGTGGAGTTCGGGTCCGTCGGTGGGAACTCCCTGAGGAGGATTCTGCCCCATCACTTCTGCCGTTCGGTTGATTCTGCTCAGCGCAGCGATGAGGTTGACGTTGACCGTGCGCAGCTTCTCCTCGACGTTCCTTTGGTATTCAGGGATTTTGGGGGCCAGGCCGGTGACCTGCACGACTGCCGTCCAGGTCGCTCCCCCCAATACCGCGAAGCCCAGGACGACTGTCACGAATACCGCCGCAATCCGGCCCAGACCGCGGCGCTCGAACCAATCGCAGACCGGACTGAGCAGGAAGCTCAGCAGCACCGCCAGCGTCAGCGGAACCAGAACCCCCTTGGCCAGATACAAAGCGGCCACGATGATGGCGATCGACGCCAGCGTCCACATCGCCTTGCCGGGTTGATCACGGACGATCATGCCAACTCCCTCGGGGCCGATCGGTTTCGGACGACGGCGGCCGTTCGTTCAGTTTACGGCCTTCGAGATCGACTGATGGTGCCGATGCTGCGGTCGATCGTGGCGACGCAGACGATGTCGAAGCCTGTCCGTTTTGACCGACCAGCGGGAGACGGAATATTCGCATGGTCATGTTCCTCGCGACGCATCCACAGGGGCTGGGACGATCGCCCGGCGGGTGGCGAATTCGATTCAAATCGCCAGGCACACCGGGCTGTCCCGTCTAGAAATTGGATGTTCAAGGAGTCTTACTCGGGTCGACCTTTCCGGTTTCCTTGACTTCCGTTTCGTGTGTTACGGTCTTGGTCCCGGTCGGAGTTGTAATCTTGGTCTCCGTCTTCGACGACGACTTCTCGGCACAACCGACAATGCCGATCGAGACCAGGCTGAGACACAGTGCAGAGGCAAGCATTCGTTTCATAGTCAATAGCTCCCGATGAGGGTCCATGGAATCGGTGCATCGGCCTCCACATGGAAGCCGACCGAGCACCACGTGCCGACACAAGGCACGATGCGGCAGTTTTCAAAGCACCAATTTGAGGGCGCGTCCAGACGCGCCCGAGAAATCGTCCTGCCCCAGCGGCGGTCAGGCCGCTGGTGAGAGGCTGTTCAGCGATCTTTAGAACCCGAATTCAATGTCTCCGCTGAATCCGTAGGGGCCGTAGCCGCCATTTCCGTAAGGATTGTACGGCGAACGGTAGGGTTGAACGTAGAAGCCCGAACCGCGGTAAGGGTTGTTGATGTAGCCGCGATACATTCTGGAGTTTCCAGCGCCGTATCCATAGTCGTACGAACGATCGGCGGGGTAGACATATCCGCGCGGCGCGACGTAGCTGTACCCGCCGTTCCCATACGGGCGGTAACCGTACCCGGAGTAGCTGCGGTAGCTCGATGAATATCCACCGTTGTAATAGGAGTTGCCGTTGTAGAACCGGAACAGTGGGCCGGCGCTGGCCTCACGCGGCGCGAGGTGCGCCAGCGAAATCGCCACAACAAACACACCGGCGAGAGTCGAGAGTCTGAGAATGCGTTTCAAAATGTGTCCCCTTTGGACGAACTTGCAATGGGATGGAAATCGGACGGCCCGCTGCGGGCGGGACGCCAGGCCGGCGTCCCGCCACGCGGGATGGTCACGATACGACTACTCAGTCTTGGTGGCCGCTTTGTCAGCGGATGTGATTTTCGGCGCGCCTTGGACACTCAGACGGCCTTCACGCAGTTGCGCGAGTTGCTCTTTCGTCAGCATCTTTTCGAGCTCCACCAACTTGTCGGCTTCCAGGGAGACCAGCCGCGTGTGCAGTCCCTGGATATCGCGGTTCAACGAACGCAGGTGGGTGGAGTATTTGTGCTGAATCGCGTCGGCAGCCGCTTCCTGCTCGTCGGTCAAGGCGATTCCATCGCCGGCGGCCTGCTCCGTCGCATCGACGGGCTTGGCAGTGGCCTTATTGGGCTTGGAAGTCGTCCCTTCGAGCGCCTTTTCGGCATGAGCCACCTTGCGACGCTGGTCGCGCACCTGGGTCCGCTGCGACTCGGTCAGGTTGTCTTCGATAGCGGCCAGCAGGGCCACCTCGGTTCGCACCGTCTCCAGATACTTTTCACTGAACTGCTTCCAGACGGCAGCCTGTGTCACGTCGTACTTTTGGACGATGTCTTTGGCCTGGGCCTGTTGCGGCGCTGTCAGCTTCAGCTTGTCGAGGCACGCTGGCAGGGCGCCGTCCTCCGCCGCGGCCGTCGCCGGCGCGGATTTGATCTTGTTCGATGGACGGGCTTCAGGCTCGACCGGATCCTTGGCGATGGCCTGTGAGAGGGCGCAGACGCCAACCAATGCCGCGAGGCAGGCGGTACGCTTGAAAGTGACGTGGTTCATAAGAGCTCCAGAAAGGGGGTTGAGGCGACAGAAAACAGACAACAATCGACGCATGGCGTTCTTCTCCTTGGCTTGGGTGGAAATAAGATTTCAGCACGTTTCGCGGACCATCCGCTCCTCTTCGATCAGTGTGGATTCGTGAGTGCATCGTCGGTGTCCCGAGTGGACGACTGGCACATATCAGGGCGCGGCCAGGCCAAAAAAAAAGCCGACGTGGCAGAACACAATGAAGTGTTCCGCCACGTCGGCTTACCCATAAACCAGCCCCCCGGCCGCCGTCTCATTGAGACCAACCGGGTTGCTGTTGATTCAGTCGTCCGACGACTACCGCAAACGCAACCAATCCAGCACAACTTGGAAGGGGCTCGGTTCCAGGCATCGGCCAGGCACCTTTCCCCCACTGACCAGATACTACCAAACAATTCGCAGAAGTCAAGGACGTGCGAGGGCATTGTCGCATTCGACGATCGCGCGACGAACCGTTCGGACGCCGAGTCCATCGTGGTGAGCGACCTGACTGCCCGCAGAAGGACCGCTTGCGTTTGCGTCCCAAGGCGTTACACTCAAGACCTGTCGGGAGATCGCCATGCGTGACCCGGCAGATGTCGTCGGAAGACTCAATAAGGCGCAAACCACGAGTCGGTGGGCGCGATACCGAGTAAGCCGGCGTGACTGAGGACCGTAAGGTTTTCAATCACGCCGGCTTTTTTGTTGCGCGACGCCGCCAATTCGACGAAGCGGTAGGGTTGTCATCGTGTCCTAGGACGCGAGGCCCAACATGACCGAATGCTTACCAGGGAGAATTCCATGCAAAGGAAACGAGACGAACTGCGAGTGGCCAGATGGATCGAAAGCCTGCTCACGGTATTGATGCTGGTCGCGCCTGCGGCCGCGGTAGATATCATTGACGACCCAATGCAGATTGACGAACGGGCGGCACAGCTTCTTCTGACGTCGAATTCACTGTGCTGGGAAATGCACCGCTACCACCAGCAACAACCTGAATATCGGCAGGCGTATCGGCAGGCTAAGGAAATCTGGTCGCGGTCCGGAGAATTGCGCGACGCCCTGCGCGCTGGTCCGATCGAAACCGAAGTCCTCACGTTGCGAATGACCGAGATGAACGACCTCTTTTCACAGCTAGAGAAGACCGTCACGAAATGGGGTAATGGCGATCGCTCGTCCATTGATCGTAACGCTGGAGTCGAACAACGGACGATCGTGACCCCTGGGGCCGAGATCGAGATTCCCATCATTGGCCTTCGCGTGGGAGGCCCGCAAGTCGTCGTTACCGACGAGGGCCCCCCGCAACTCGAGCGCCGCCGACTGCATCCAAACTCACGCGGCAGCAAACGCAGCCTGCAACGTGAACTGTTCGGGACGAAAGTCGCACTGCGTTACCTGTTGGAAGACTCCGGCGTGGCTGCTGAATTGACTCCGCCAGAGCCGGGTGCGGAGAATGCAAGCGGCCCCGAACCATCCCCGCTTTCTCCACCACCGACGAAGACACCCTCTGCCAGGTAGTCACCGCCCCGGGAAATCCGGGAGATCGACAGGCGCTGGTTGCATTGGAACGGCTGATGGCCAATCCGGCGCTTCGCGTCCGACGAGCGGTGGCGGAAGCGTTTGTCCAGATCGGACATCCCAAAGGAAACTCGCGCCGGGACATCGCTGAGCGGCGCGTCGCTGCCCCTTCCAGTGCGGCGCGCGCCGCGGACTACGCGAAAGCCAAAGCCAATCGCGGCTCCACCGATTGGGTCGGGCGATTGCAATCAACCTCACCAGACCACATCCGCGAGCCGATTCTGGGAAAACCCGGCGTCTTGTTCCTGTGTCCCGGCAATTCGGCCCGGAGTCAGATGGGGAAGCCATTCTCCGCCATCCGGCGGGCTCGCACGACGACGTAATCAGCGCCGGAACGCACCCCAAGGGAGTGCATCCGCTGACGATCGAAGTTCTGCAAGAAGCCGGTATTGAAACCAAGCCGCTCCGTTCCAAACCGGTCACCGAGTTCCTTGGTTGAGCGCCCGTGCGATTGACGATCGTGGTCTGCGACAGCGCCGATCGGGAGTTTCCGACCATTTGGCAGGGAATGACACAGCGGTTGTTCTGGCCGCTCCCGGATCCCGCGGCGGTGGAAGGGGACCGCGCGCAGCAACTGGCTGCTTTCCGGGCCGTACGCGATTCGGTCTCGGCTCGAACAATGGATCTTGGAGAATCCGGCACCGCCTTACGCATCCATCGCGCGTCAGCGGTCGGCGGCCGACAGGGCCGATTGAATCGCCCCCTCCAGCGTGCCCGGCTGCTGCGAGCTCCAGACCAGCGCCCCATCGGCGCCAAACACGAACAGCGAGGGAATGCCGCTGGCTTTGAGGGCTTTCATGGTCTCCGCCGCGCCATAGCCGTTGACCCAGGTGATCCGGTGTTCTTTCAGGAACTGGCGAACTTTGTCGAGATCCTGAGACCCTTCGTTCGTCAGGCCGATGAACAACACCCCCTGATCGGAAAATCGCGCCTGGGTCTCACGCAGCCGCGGGGCATCGTCATTGCACGGACCGCACCAACTGGCCCAGGTTTCCAGAACAACGACCCGGTCGGCAAGCGTCGCCGCACTGGGAGTGGGGCCATTCAGCCAGCCAGTCACCACAAGCTCCGGCAGCGGTGCCCCCGGCTGAAGTCCCGCCACGGCGGCTGTTCCCGGTTTTCCACGGCGCGGCTGATTGATCTCCGAGATCACTCCCAGAATCACCAGCCCCACGATACCGGCCACCCCCAGAGCCACCCACAGCGGAACCAGGTTTCGCCGTGGCGGGTCTTCGTCGAAGAAATTGGTGTCCGTATTCTCGTGGAACATGGTCGGAAGAGTCGTCGAGTCCCGGATGCGTTCACTGCGCCGCGCAACCGGGATGAGGCCGTGCGTCAGTTGGGGGGGCATGGATTGTACAGTTTCCGTCGCACGCTGGCATCATGTGGGCCGGTATGGCATAACACGGCTATCGATTCGTCTCCGGTTCCGCTGTCGAACGCCGGTTTGTCAGCGCACGCCACAGGCCCCGAGGATTGGGAGAAAGACTATGTCGCAACTTAGCACGCGTCGTGAGTTTCTGGGTCAGACGGGACAAGCGCTCGCCGCGGGGGGCGCCCTCACCGCTTGCGGCGCCGCCTATGAAACAGCGGCCCGCGCGGAGCTCAGTCCGCAAAATACCCCCTCCGATGCATCGAATCGAATCACGCTGGGAGTCATTGGTCCGGGGGGGATGGGAATGAACCATGTCCGAACCCTCTGCATGCGGCAGGATGTGCGGATCGCCTGGGTATGCGATGTCGATTCCGAACGACTCGCGACCGCGGCCAAAACAGTGGAACCGTGGAACCAAAGGGCGCCGCGAACGACTGGCGACATGCGGCAGGTTTTGGACGATCGCAGCGTCGATGCGGTGTTCATCGCCACTCCCGATCACTGGCATGCTCCCGCGGCGATCCTCGCCCTCAATGCCGGGAAGCACGTCTACGTCGAGAAACCGTGCTGCCACAATCTTCGCGAAGGGGCGCTGATGGCGCAAGCGGTGCAGCGCTCCGGGAAGTTGCTGCAAGTCGGAACGCAAAGCCGCAGCACCGAGGTCGTTCGCGAGGCGATGGACCGCATCCTCGGAGGAGAGATTGGCGACATTCTCGTCTCGAAGGCGTGGAACAGCCAACTCCGCCGCTCGATCGGCAAGACGCAGCCCTCGTCTCCACCAAAGCATCTCGACTTTGACACCTGGACCGGTCCCGCCCCGCGCGTCCCGTACCGCACGAATCTGTTGCACGGCGTATGGCGCTGGTGGCACGACTTCGGCTGCGGCGATACTGGCAACGACGGCGTACACGACATCGACGTCGCGTGCTGGGGGTTGGGGGTCAACACGCACCCCTCCACGATCGCCTGCCTGGGGGGCAAATACTTCTTTGACGATGATCAGCAATTCCCCGACACGCAATACGCCGTTTTCGAATACCCGGCGTCTGGGCCGTCAGGCGTCAAAAAGCAGTTGATCTTCGAGCAGCGGATCTGGTCCCCGTATGTGCAGGAAGGGTATGAAAACGGAGCGGCGTTCTACGGCACCAAAGGGGTGCTGATCATCGGCCACACAGTCGGCTGGAAACTGTACGGGCCGAAAAACACATTGATCGCCGAGCGAACCGGCTCGGCGGACCTGGAGGCGCACCACACGAATTTCCTCGACTGCATCCGCGGGACACAGAAGCACCTCAACGCCGACGTGAACGCCGGGACGCTATCGGCGGGCCTGGTCCACCTGGCCAACATCGGCGCCCGCGTGGGCCGCGTCCTGCAATTCGACCCGAAGACGTTCCAGATTATCGGAGACGACCAAGCCAACGCACTGGTCGGCCGCCAATACCATGAGGGTCACTGGGGGGTTCCGAAGCTACCTGGCTAGCTACGCCAGTACACCTCGGACGACCTCACAATAAACGTCCGTCAGCCGGTAATCGCGTCCCTGATGGCGATACGTCAGGCGGGTGTGGTCGATTCCCAGGAGGTGCAGGATTGTGGCGTTCAGGTCGTGGATCGGGACCGGATCGCGGGCGATGTTGTACGAAAACTCGTCCGTCTCTCCCCAGGTGGTGCCCCCCCGGATTCCCGCCCCGGCCAGCCACACCGCGTAGCATCGGGGGTGATGGTCACGACCGTAGTTGCTGGGGGTGAGCGTTCCTTGTGAGTAGACGGTCCGGCCAAACTCACCTCCCCAGACGACCAGCGTCTCTTCCAGCAACCCCCGTTGCTCCAAGTCCTCGACCAGCGCCGCCGAGGGTTGGTCGACGTCGTAGCACTGGCTCTTGATGTCGTTGGGCAGATTGTTGTGCTGGTCCCATCCCCGATGGAACAGTTGGATGAACTGCACGCCGCGCTCGGCCAGTCGGCGGGCGAGCAGGCAATTCGCGGCGAACGTCCCCGGCTTCCGCGACTCGGGACCATACCGTTCAAACGTCCCCTGCGTTTCTTGCGAGAGGTCGGCCAATTCGGGAACCGCCGTTTGCATCCGAAAGGCCAGTTCGTACTGTTCCATTCGCGTTTGGATTTCCGGATCATGGGACTCGTCGAACTTGAGCCGATTGAGAGCGGCCAGGTCGTCGAGCATCTCGCGGCGCCGCGTTGCGGTCATCCCCGGCGGATTGGACAGGAACAGAACCGGGTCTTTTCCCGGACTGAACCGCACGCCTTGAAATCGAGTCGGCAAAAATCCGGCCCCCCACATCCGCTCATGCAACGGCTGCGCGTTCCCAGGTCCGCTAGGGCGCGAAATCATCACCACGTAGGAGGGGAGATTGTCGTTGGCCGACCCCAGTCCATACGCCAGCCACGCTCCCAGCGAAGGGCGTCCGGCGATCTGATGCCCGGTCTGGAGCAGCGTCATCGCCGGATCGTGGTTGATCGCTTCGGTATGCATCGTGCGAATCAGACACATTTTGTCGGCGATTCGGCCCATGTTCGGCAACAGTTCGCTGAGCCACATCCCCGCTTGTCCATGCTGTTGAAACTGGAACAGCGACGGCGCGATCGGAAAGCGTGCCTGGCCCGAGGTCATTCCGGTCAACCGCTGCCCCAGTCGGACCGACGGCGGCAGGTCCGTGTCGTACAGCTCCTTGAGTCCCGGCTTGTCATCGAACAAATCAAGCTGCGAGGGGGCGCCGGCCTGCGCCAGGTAAATCACCCGCCGTGCTTTGGGGGGAACGTGCGGCAGTCCGGCCGATCGGTCGGCCCCCCAGGCGCTCCTCTGAAGCAGCGAGGCGAGCGCGGCTCCCCCGACGGCGGCCGACGAGCCACCCAGGAATTGCCGGCGGATGAGGTCCGTTCGTATTCCCACCGGATCGGGCGCCGGGGCCGAATGATCAAGACTTACTCGCCACATGTTTCCGTCCGTCCCAAGTCTGTCGTGTGCCATTGCCATCGCGTGCTTCGGCGTTTGCCTCCGGAGCGTTCATTCCTTGGTAACCGCTTCATCCAGGTTCAGCAAGGTGCTGGCGACCGTCATCAGGGCCGCTACTTGAACCGGGTCGAGTTTTGAATCGACTGGCGTCGCTCCCACGCCGATCAGTTCGGCAGCCGCAGCAGGATTCTCCTGGAAACTCCGTGTGGCCCGGGCCTGAGCCGCCACTAAAATCGCCAGTTCCTCCGGGCGAGGCTGGCGGACAAGTACGCGGCGAAACCCCCACGCCAACTGCTCATCGGGAGTCCCTCCCTCCGCGAGCATCCGTTCCGCGAGGCAGCGGGCTGCTTCAACGAACGTGGGGTCGTTCAAGAGGTTGAGCGCCTGCAAAGGAGTATTCGTCCGGGGCCGACGGAGCGCGCACGCTTCGCGAAACGGCATGTCAAACGTCAGCAGGGCAGGATTGGGGACGGAACGTTTCCAATACGTATAGAGCGAGCGGCGGTAAAGGTCGGCCCCCTGCCCCGTGACATAACGATCGGCGCTCGAACCGGCCACGACCTGTTCATACAACCCTGGCGGATGGTAGGGACGGACGGAAGGGCCGCCGATTGTCTCGACCAACAGACCACTGGCCGCCAGCGCCTGATCGCGGAGGAACTCCGCCTGGAGCCGAAATCGCGGTCCTCGGCCCAGCCAGCGATTGTCCGGATCGCGGAGCACATGCGCGGGGGCCAGTCCGGAGGATTGACGGTAGGCCGAACTCGTCACAATCAACCGCAGGGTGTGTTTGACGTCCCAGCCCGACCGCACGAATTCCGTCGCCAGCCAGTCGAGCAATTCCGGATGCGACGGGAGTTCCCCCTGCGATCCAAAATCCTCGACGGTTCGCACCAGTCCCACACCCAACAGCGCCTGCCAGAAGCGCGCCACCGTCACCCGCGCCGTGAGCGGATTCTCCGAACTGACCAGCCACCGCGCCAAACCCAGGCGGTTGCGGGGAAAGTCGGGTGGGAGCGGCGGCAAAGCCGATGGTGTCGCGGGGGAAACTTCATCCCCCAGCTTGTCATAGGCGCCGCGGATCATGATCCGCGTGACCCGCGGCGTGGCAAGCTCCTCCATGACGAGCGTTGTGGGGATTTGCAAATCGATCTCGTCCATGCTCTTCGTCAGTTGGCCAACCTGCTCGGTCAAGCGCCGATACTCCGGATTTCGCCCCCTGCGAAACACCTCCAACTGCTTTCGCAGTGCGTCGTCGAGGCTTTCCTGCCGCGCCAGGGAAACGATCCGGTCGGAGGCCAGCAGTTCCTGGGGAATGTTCGCCGCGGAAATTCCCACTTCCCAGGCCCCCCGTTTGTCTTTGAACTCCAGTTCGACTTCGATTCGAACCGACCGATCGGCGTCCGGAGCCAGAGAAGGCTCCAATTCGACCAGCGCGGCGGCCGGACGATCGGATTGGAGGTCAATCTTCGAGGCCGCGTCCCGATCGACCAGCGTTCGGACTCCCTTCGCCGCGGCGTCTCCTGCGGCGCTCTCGCTGGTAAGCGGACCAATCAACACGCTCACCTGTCCCAGTTGGAACTGGACCGAAGCGTCACCCGTTGACGGAGCATCGGTCTTGGCCAATCGAAACTCCAGCCGCCCAGCGCTCTGCGATCCTGGAGGGAAGCGTCCCGTCAGGACGAACCTGTGTCGCCCCGGCTCTTGCGGAGGAATTCTCACGAACGCCCCATCGGCATCGAGCGGCAGGTCGCCATCAGCCATCCGCGCGCTGAGCAACGATACCGGACGCCATTCGGGAGCGCTCGCTCGCAGTTGTTCGATCCAAGCCCCGTCCCCCTCCGCCAATTTCATTTCCACTTCGGCAAGCTGCTGTTGGCGTTGGGCCAATTCCTGCCGGGCGATGGCCATTCGCGACTCCAATTCCGGGGCGGGAAGTTTGAGAATCGGTGGCGCGTTGCGGCGAATGTTGGCGCCATAGTTCCCCAACCCCTTTTCGTTGACGTTGTGGAAAAACGCAAACAGGCCATAGTAATCCCGTTGTGTGAACGGGTCGTATTTGTGATCGTGACAACGGGCGCACATCAACGTCTGCCCCAGCCAGATCGCAGCGGTCGTCTCCACCCGATCGGCGCAATACTCCGCTAAAAACTCTTCCGGGATCACCCCCCCTTCTTCATTGAGCAGATGATTGCGATGAAATCCGGTCGCGATCCGCTGCGCCAAGGTAGGATTCGGAAGCAAGTCGCCAGCCAGTTGCTGGATGGTGAACTGATCGAACGGGAGATTCTCGTTGAAGGCGGCAATCACCCAGTCGCGCCAGGCGTACATTTCGCGGTCGCGATCAACCTGGTAGCCATTGGTGTCGGCGTACCGCGCCGCATCCAGCCAGTCGGTGGCCATCCGTTCGCCGAAATGGGGGGAGGCGAGATATCGGTCGACCCATTGCTCATAAACAGCGTCCGCAGCCCCCGTGGGCATCGGAGTCCCCGGAGGCTGCTCGTTTTGAACGGCCAGATCATTCGCCCGCGCGTTCTCCAGCGCCTGTTCAAACCTTGCCACGTCTGCGGGAGCGGGAGGCAGACCGGTCAGATCGAGCGCCAGTCTCCGGAGGAGCGTAGCGCTCGGGGCTTCCGGGCTGGGGTCCCACCCTTCGCGTTCCAGGCGGGCCAGCAGGAATCGATCGATGGGGTTGCGATGCCAGCCGCCATCGTTCACCTCCGGGGGCGCATGCCGCACAGGGGGGAGAAACGCCCAGTGCCCCTGGTACTCCGCTCCCTCCAACACCCAGCGTTTGAGCAACTCCCGTTGGGCGGACGAAAGGGGCTTGTTGGCCTTCGGGGGGGGCATGATTTCCCCAGGTTCTTCGGCGTCGATGCGCCGCACCAGTTCGCTGCGGTCCAGCGCGCCGACCACGATCGCTGGCTCGCCGGACTCTCCCATCGCCAGGGCGCTCTCCCGCTGGTCGAGTCGCAAATTCCCCTGGCGGGCATTCCGGTCCGGTCCGTGACAGGCGAAGCAATGTTCCGACAGGATCGGCCGAATGTCGCGATTGAACTGCAACTTGTCCGCGGCGCCGGCGACTCCCACCACAGCTCCGAGCAGAACCCAGACGAATCCGACGACGAACAACTTCCAGTCAGCAATGCGCATTTCGGTTTGGCGGGCCAGGCCGCTCCTGTCAGGGGGACGCGCTCGGAAATAGCTTCAGCAATTGGGGAATCAACAGGGCGAACGCGCGCGCCCGATGGCTGATCTGGTGCTTGACCCGCGCGCTGAGTTCCCCAAACGTCTGATGATACTCGCGAATCAGAAAATAGGGATCGTATCCAAACCCATTCGCGCCGCGCGGCTCATTGATGATCACTCCCCGACAGTATCCCTCCGCCGTCGCCCGGACGACGCCGGTCGGGTCGGACAGCGCGATCGTACACACGTATGCTGCGGTGCGGCGCTCGGCAGGAATGTCGCGGAGCGCCTCTTGCAACTTGCGGTTGTTGGACTCGTCGGTTGCCCCCTCGCCGCTGTAGCGGGCCGAATACACGCCGGGGGCCCCCCCCAGCGCATCAACCATCAACCCGCTGTCCTCGCCAATCACCCACCGCCCCAGGAGCAGTGCGGGCTGCACCGCTTTTTTGGCCGCGTTCTCGGCGAACGTGGCGCCATCTTCCACCACCTCGGGAGCTTCTGGAAATTCGGCAATCGATTGCACCGCCAGACCGTGCGGCGCGAGAATCTCGGCGATCTCGCGGCTCTTCTTGCGATTGCGACTCCCCAGCACCAGTGCGGCATGTGACGACATGCGGCGCATCGTCCTTTGGAGACCTGCACGTGTCAAGCGCAGCCGACACGCCTAGCGCCGCGGGACTTCGATCAGCTTGGGCTGTGGGTCCATCGTCCAGGCGAGGGACGGAGCGTCTCCCTTCCGCATTCCCGAAATCTGGATCGATTCGGCTACCAGGACGTCCTTGCCGGTGGATTCGTCGCGCTTGTACTTGGCTTCGAACATCTTGATCTTGCGCTCGATTTCCGGGTCATCCTTGGTCTTGAACGAACCAACTGTCACGATCGAACGAAATTTTTCGTGGTAGACATAGGCCTCAATTCCCTGGCTCCGCATTGCCTTGCAAAGCTGCCAGCTTTCGCGTCCGGCGTTCTCCAGGCTGATGTTCGTGTTGTTCTTGAGCTGCTTGTCAAACTTGGCGAATTCCACCGGCTTGATCTGCGAATTGCCGTAAAACGACGCCACGATCAGGCTGTACTTCCCTTTGTTTTCGAACAGCGAATTTTCCATCCCGTTGTTCAACTGCAACAGGAGCGGATCCTTCACCTTGCGCGCCAGTTGTTCGGCAGGCAGCAGCGGATTGCGAACCAGATACGCCTTGTTGAGCGGCAACGGAAATTCCTGGACCTTCCTGTCCTTTCCCTCGACCGATACCTTGGGCTCAAACCGCTTAATGAATTTCAGGGTTTGCTGCGCCGCCTTGTCTTCCAGGCTGGGATAGTTGCCGGCGACGATCCCGATCATTCCATGCTGAGCGACATACTTGCGTTTTTTCGGGCGGCCCATCCGATCGATGCCATGGACTTCCTCATACTTGTCCTCGGTGCTGTAAACGTATGCCGGAATCCCTTTCTTGCGCAATTGAAACACCAGTTCGTCCGCCGCCTTAGTGGCCCGTTCTTCCTGTTCTTTCGTCTCCCCCGACAGACTGGTGACCATGATCATCCACGGTCCGTGATTGGGGGCCAATTTGTAGCGCTTCCCCTTGACGGCTTCGATCGCCGCCGAAGCACTGCCGGAAAGCACCATCCACATCGCCAGCGTCAGCGCCAGGCAACGCCACAGGGACCATGAGCGAGCGATCATCGCAGGGCTCCGCACGACAGACTCCATTCTGAAGAGGGGCAGCAAAACGCACCTTGCACGCGGCTGGCGATCCGCCAGCAGTGCCTCCGAGGGGATCGGACAGGGTGTGAATTTCGGGAGATGTGCGCGGAATGTACCAATCGCCCCAGTTCTGGTCCAGAGCGATTTTCGCCCCTTCATTCCTCCCGCCGGGCCACGGGGATCGAGCGATACAGCCGCAATAACCAAAGCAGCACTGCCAGCCCGCACGCCATGAGAACTCCCAGCGCAGCCAGAGTCGGCGCGTGGCCAAACAGGTCACGGGTGGGGGGCCAGAGCCACCGCCAAGTCAACAGCACGACCAGCGTCGCCGCGCTCAGATACGGTCCAAACGGGATCGCCCGTCGTCCATACAGCAGCCGCCCCGAGACGCCCATCAATACGCCGCACATTGGAGCAATGAAGATCACGAACAGCATCGGCTGCCAACCGACAAAGCTCCCAATCATCGCCATCAGCGTCACATCCCCAAATCCCAGCGCTTCAACCCCCAGAATCGCCTGCGAGATCGACCGCACCAGCCAGGTCAGCCCCCCTCCGGTCAACAGCCCGGCCAGGCTAAATACCAAACCATGTCCATGCGGCGATTGCTTGATCCACTCAGGGATATAGGGCCCAGCAATGGGGTCGGCGTGGTTCCAGTCCACCCAAACCGGCATGAGGTGCAGGTTACCCAGGGCGGTCGCCGCCACCAGACCAATGGCCATTCCGCTGACGGTGATCTGATCGGGAATCAGGTATTGGTCAAAATCCACAACGGTGGCGACGACCAACAGTGCCAAGAGCGTCTGCTGATATAGAATCCGCCATTGTGCCCAGTCGATCGAGCCCCCCTCGACCAGCGACTGGCAATTGCCGTGGATCACTGCCAGGACAAACGCCGGAAAGAGGAGCGCCGTACCGACGACGATCATCGCCAGCGCTCCGCGCGTCAACCGTCTGGTCCCGGCGCTCTCCCGGTTCACCAGCCGCTGCGACCACCAGGCCAGGAATGCTCCGACCAGGCACCCCAGCGGCAAGTACGCCGCCACGTGCCCCCAAACCGGCCCGCGGGTCACAAACCGGAAGAATTGATCGTTCAGCCCGTGTACCCATTCCAGCATGAAACGGCGCCTGTGTTCGAATCGTTCCCCTCACCGATCTTAGCATTTGGAGACCCGTTCGGGGCAGATCAGTCGCTTCAAAACAGTCGTTTTTGCCCCGCTCGTCCGGTGGGAGCGCGAAATTGAGAAAAGTCCAACTCCGGCTCCGGCAGGTCCAGCCCGTATCGGCGCGAAAATACGCGAAACGTCTGTTCGATCTGTTGTGCCAGGGGACCGGTCCCCCGCATCCGTTCACCGAACGTTGATGAACTGAGGTCCCCACCCCTGGCCCCGCGGATCAGACCCTCAATCCGCGCCGCGTGTGCGGGATGCGTCCGTGTCAGCCAGTCCATGAAAACCGGCGCAACCGTCAGCGGCAGCCGCAACAGCGTGTATCCGACCGATGTGGCCCCTGCCTCAGCGACCGCTGCCAATAATGCCGGAAGTTCATGGTCGTTGAGCCCTGGAATGATCGGCGCCAGCATTCCGCGCACGGGGACCCCGACAGAGCGCAACGCGCCGATCGCGCGGAGTCGGGCGACTGGTCGGCTGGTCCGAGGCTCCATCGTCCGCGCGAGCTGTTCGTCGAGCGTGGTGAGACTGATGGCGACCTGCACGTGCCGCCGCGACGCGAGTTGCTCCAGCAGGTCGAGATCCCGCACGATCAGGGCGTTCTTGGTGATCAGCGAAATCGGCTGCCGCGCTTCGAGCGCCACCTCCAGGCAGCCGCGCGTCAGCCGATATTCCCGTTCGATCGGCTGATAACAATCGGTGACTCCCGAGAGCATGATCCGCTGCGGCTGCCAACGGTCGCTTGCCAGGAATTTGCGGAACAACGCGGGGGCCTGCTCCTTGACGAACAGCCGCGACTCAAAATCGATTCCGGCGTTGAGCCCCAGATACTCGTGCGTTGGCCGGGCGTAACAATAGGCGCAGCCATGTTCACAGCCCCGGTACGGGTTGAGGCTGAATCGGAAGGGGAGATCGGGGCTGTTGTTTTCGCTGACGACGCTCCGGGCCAGGTCGGGCGTCACCGTGGTTTGTGGCCGCCCCTGTGCCAGGGCTTCGTCGGGATCGAATTCAAAGTGCTCGGCATCGAACTCGGCCCGCACATCCAGAAAGCGATTCGGAGGCGTCAGCGACGACCCCCGCCCCTTGTTTGCTGGCATTTGACGTTCGGACATCGACAGCCTTCCTTGAGCAATCGCCGGTCCCGGACAAGCGCGGGGACAGCGCAGGGCTGTTTTACCAGTGGCATGTGCATTTGTCCATATCTTGGCGCGCAGCGGGGATTGTGTACACAATGCCGTGTGCTCGATCGAACGTCGCAGAGTCAACCGGCCGAAGACCGGTTTCCAAAGCATCCGTCACAGCCGATCGCTACAAACGCCGAGTGGCGGGGAAACATCGCGCAGCTTCGATCGGGCCAGCAAGTTGAGCCAACAAGAATCTTTTTATTTACAGTCCAAGGAGCACGCACCGCATGACAGGCTACACCGTCCACACAGGTTCGACTGTTCAGTTCTCCACCGGGTGGGACAACATTTTCGGAGCATCGAAGGGCGGCAAACCGAAACGCACGACCAAAGCCGCCAAAAAGGGGAATGCCGCGAGCGCCGCCGCCAAGAAACGAAAGAAAAAGCGCTGAGCCGTCCATGCGCTCCCGCTGAGCGCACCGCGAGGGCGAGGTTCCCAACCAGCCGCCTTTCACGCGGAATCGACCGTCACCAACTCCGCCAGAGTCTCCGCCAGTCGCGCGATCTCCTCTTCGCCATGCGCCGCGGAGATTGTGATCCGCAGCCGCGATGTCCCCTGCGGAACGCTCGGAGGGCGGATCGCTCCCACGAGATAGCCGCGCTCCTCCAGCGCGGCGGCCACCTGCATCGCGCGCTGCGGCGTCTGCAACACCACCGGGACGATCGGCCCGACCCCCGCGGGAACGTTGATCCCTGGATGCGATGCCAGCGCGCTGCGGAGCTGCTCCGCGCGCTGGTGCAGCCGCTCCCGCCGTTGCGGCTCCTGTTCGACAATTTCCAGGGCCGCCAGCGCCGCAGCGCACATCGCCGCCGGGAGCGCCGTGGAAAAGACCTGCGTTCGAGCCCGATTCCATAACCAGTCAACCAGATCGCGAGGACCGGTCACGAACCCTCCCAGCGCTCCGAGCGCTTTGCTGAGTGTTCCCACGCGCAGGGAAACGCGCTCCTCCACCCCTTGCCACTCGGCGACCCCCCGGCCGGCCGCGCCAAAAACTCCCGTGGCGTGGGCTTCATCCACCAGCAACATCGCGCCGTAGCGCTCGGCCAGGGAACACAACTGCGGGAGCGGGGCTACGTCTCCCTCCATGCTGAAGACGCTGTCGGTCACAACGAGTCGCTTCCCAGGTGCGGGGCAGTTCCGCATGTCCCGTTCCAGTCGATCCAGGTCCACATGCCGATACACGCGCAGCCGCGCGCCGCTCAACCGGCATCCGTCCACCAGACTGGCGTGGTTATGCCGGTCGCACCACACGGTGTCCCCCTCTCCCACGAGGGCGCCAATCGTTCCGACATTGGCGGCAAATCCGGAAGGAAACAGGATCGCAGCCGGTTGCCGTTCCCAGGCCGCCAGACGTTCTTCGAGCCGCGCATGCCACTCGGTTCTCCCGCAGACCAGCGGACTGGCGCCGGCCCCCGCGCCGCTTTCCTTGAGAACGGCGCTGGCTGCCGCCACCACCCGCGGATCACTCGCCAGGTTGAGGTAGTCGTTGGAGGCGAAATCCCGCAAGCGGCGTCCATCGACCACCCGCCAGCCATCCGCCTCCCCAGTCGTCTCGCGGGGGTGGCGCGCCAGTCCCAGGGAGCGCAGCGTCTGCATTTCCTCTCGCAGCCAGCCCAGCGGTTCTGGTTTCGTCATGGAAAGACCACCGGTTGGGGAAAGGAACGCTCCGGTTCCGTTGCGATCGAAAGTCCAGCGCACTTGCCGAATGGTCCGACCTGGCAGCCGTTGGCCGATTCCCACTTGGACAACACCGATCGCACGTCAGCGCTCCGCCGGGGAATCATCCAGATAATACGCCCCGACTTCATGTCCGCGGTACACGGTGGCGTGCGCCGCGGACTTCAATAGCCCCGCCGGAACGGTCACGCGCACGTGTTGCTGCGGGGACCAGGTCACGACGAGTGGCTCTCCCGTGGCGCCCGGCCCTGTCTGGTCGGCCATGCGGGCTGCCAGCGATTCGAACGAATACAGCCGCTGCATCGTTGCCTCGGGCCACAGACTTCGCAGTGTATACTCCAGTTGCGCCGGAGGCGCGCCTGACTCGTAGTCGGCGACCGGCGGGGTCACGAACATCCACACCCGGACACCAGTGATTCGGGAGAATCCGGCCCGCAGGTCGTCCAACTCCCGATCCCCCGAATTCGATCGGCGGACCGCCACCGCCCCCCACAGGCAATTGGCCCCCACCAGCCCCAGCGCCAGTCCCGTCAGCGCACCGCGTCTCCACGTTTCCGTCGACGGAACCGCCTGGCCGAACCGCACCGCCGCAAGAACCAAGAGCGGGGCCACTCCCGGCAGCAGTAACCACAACGCGGTGCGATCCGCCAGCAACTCCTGCAGCGCCGGTGGAGTCTCGCGGCGACTGGCGATCAACACCAGGTCCAGGCACGTCACCAATCCCATTCCCAGGGCGACCCCCATTGGAATCCGGCGATCGATGAGCGCTGAGAGCCCCACCGCCGCCAGCAGATTCAAGCAGACGACCAGCATCAGTTTCCACGATTCGGGGACGGTCTCGCCAGGGGCCGCGTTCCAGCCTCCCCAACTCCATACTCCCCCCGCCAGCACCAGCCAGACGAGCAGCAATCCGCGATGGCGGCGCCGCGATTCGTCGCGCCGTTCGATCAGTTCGTTGACGATCGTCGCGAGTCCCGCCAGCGCCAGGATCGTCAGCGGCAGCACCAGCAGATTCCAGCGTTCGGCCAGCGCCAGCCAACGGGCGCCGGACACTGCGTCTCTGGAGGCGGGGATCGCCTCCAGTCCCAACCACGCCTGCCAAAACTCCAGGCCGTGCCGCGAACCCATCAACATCGGACGCCAACCGGCAACGGCAAACCCCGTCGCGGCCAGAATCAACACCGTCATCGCTGCGTGGTTTCGAAACGCCTCTTGACTGTCCCACGAGGTTGCCGCCTCCCCCCGGCGCATCCCCGCCACTTTGCCGCACACCACATAGACGAACAGAATTGCCACCACCATCGTCGCGACGGGTCCCCCCGCCAGCAGACACAAGCCCAGACAGATTCCCCCAAACAGCAACTGCATCGAGGCGCTCGCAGCCGATTTCTGCCAATGGGCGACGACTCCGGTGATGGCCAGGAGTGCGAACAACAGCGCCGCCGACTGTGGGACCGGCTCCTGGGCCAGTTTGAGCACGTGCGGATTGAATGCCAGCAGCAGCGCCGTGAACAGGCCCAGACGCGCCCCTCCCAGCCGCCGCGCGAGCTGATAGGCTGCCAGGATCAGCCCCGCCGTGCAGAGATAGGCAGCAGCCACGTGACCGGTGGCGTGCCCTACCCCAAACAGTCGCAGCGCCGCCGCGGTCAACCAGTTGATCAGAGGGGGCTGGTAAGCCAATGGCACGGCGGCCCCGGCGGAGACGGGATCGACAAACTCGCCCAGGGACTGCGCCCCCAGACATTGCAGGCTCAGCAAACCCTGACGGGCGCCCGCCTCGGTCAGCGTGCGATAGGCTACCGCATAGAGCGTCGGCAAAAATGCCAACACGATCACCAGGGGAGCCATCGCCTCGGCGTGTTGCAGGACGGGAAACAACGGCAGAGAGGGCTGAGCCGCCAACTCCCGCAGCCGCTGGTCGTCGATGCTCGTGGCGGGAGCGTGCGTCATGCCGTCACCAAAGCCGCGTGCCGGACGTTACTTCGCATCCTGTCCTTTACTGCGAAAGCGGTCGCTGGCGCGCTTCAGGATCCGCCGTTCAGAAGCGGTCAGCGCCTCCATCCCGCGCTCGTGGACCTTGGCCAGAATCTCGTCAAGCTGCACATCCACTTGCTGATCCTGTTGTTCCAGCTTCCGCAGTTTCTCCGCCCGCCGCGCTTCCAGCCAGCGGGCCACCAACCCCGGACGCGTCTCGCGGCGCGCCCGTTCCGATTTCTCCAGACTGGTATACCCTTCTGAGAAGTCGTACCCCATAAACGAATCATCGTAGCCTTCCGCCACCTGCAACTGAAATGACTCCTGCATCGCCAGGAGCACGATCATGAACGCGATCGACAACAGAACCATGTGCTTGAAGACCACCACCGCCACCACCGCCAGGACGATCCCCACCGCGAAAGCCGCGCGCACCGCCATCTCTGTTCCCAACTGCCCTCGGAACCGCGAGACGAACCAACTCCGCGCCATTTGCCCCCCGTCGAGCGGATAGGCCGGAATTAGATTCACTGCCAGCAGCATCCAGTTGACCGAAAACAGCAAAACCTGAATATCAATCAGCAGGCCGCGCTCGCCGAACCCCTCCCGGCCAAACGGCAACTCCAGTGGATTGAACGCCCGCCCCAGCATCTCCCCGGACCAGACGGCCGGCAGCAACAGCAGGCATAAAACCAGATTGACGGCCGGCCCCCCGGCTGCCGTGATGAACTGCGTCCGCGGCGTCTGCGAATGGTCCACGAACGCCAGCCCACCCAGAGGCCAGATCAGGATTTCGTCCCCGCTCCCTTCCACGACCCGCGCGGCAACGATGTGCCCCGCTTCATGCAACAGGATGCTGATGAACAGCGCGCCAAACAGCGCACATCCCATTTGCCAGCCGAATTCGTGCAGAAAATACGCCAGCAGCAGGAGCATCAGCCAACTGACGCGCAGGCGGACCCCCAGCCATGAGCCGAGCCCAAACGACCAGAACAGGGGATTTTGACGATTGGTCATGCACAACCCCGCGGAATCACTTTCGCTGGAATGATTCCCGCCACGCGATTCGATGCCGAAAACTCCGTCGGCGAAAAGTAATTTTATCAGTCAGCCGCTTCCCCTGCAATCGGGGAGATTCGCGGAAAGCAGTGGGGAGGGAGGTGCAACCGCCGCTGCACGGCGGACGCTTCGAGTCGGCGGTTAATTCCGGTTCCCGGCTGCGGTGACTTGTCCTACCCCCTCCGATCTGGTGAGAATCATGATCGCCTCCATGCCGCTCCCTGCCCTCCCCATCGACCGATTGTCGCCAACCTGCCGCCCGCGGGCGCAGGCGATCGGCTATCACACCTGGTCCAATCTGCTGTTTGTACATTGGCGATTTCCGGCGGCGCTCGTGCAAGGGCTGCTTCCGCCGGACCTGTCGCTCGACACCTGGGAAGGAGAGGCCTGGATCGGCCTGGTTCCGTTTTACATGGCGCATGTCCGCCCCTGGTGGTCTCCGCCGATTCCTGGAATCTCCTACTTTCAGGAAACCAATGTCCGGACCTACGTCCATTACCGCGGTCGCGATCCGGGGGTGTGGTTCTTCAGCCTTGAGGCGGCCAATTCCCTGGCAGTCCGGGTTGCCCGCTGGCTCTGGAGTCTTCCATATCACCGCGCTCAGATGTCGCTGATCCGTCAGGGAAATCACGTCCAATACACCAGCCACCGACTGTGGCCGGGAACGCCGGGCGCCGGCTGCCAAATCAAAGCGGCGATCGGCGACCCATTCCGCTCCCCCATCGAACCGGCAGACGTCCCCCCGCGGGGCGTCGCCATTCCGGGAACGCTGGAGCATTTCCTGATCGAACGCTACATCCTCTACGCCAGCCGGGATGGAACATCTCTCCTGAGCGGTCGCGTGCATCATCGCCCCTATCCCCTGCGCACCGTGCAGATCGAGCACCTGGAAGAAACGCTCCTAACCAGCGCCGGCCTCCCCCCCACCACCAACTACTGCCACACCCTTTTCAGCGACGGCGTCGACGTGGAGATTTTTCCACTCACCCCCGTAGCGCCGTAGACATCTTGGCTGTCACCGCGCTTCAACTTCCGCGAGATTCCTGAAACAATGTTTCCAGCACCTGATATCCGGCCTCCATTCCGCGCTCCATGCCGGATGCTAGAGCGGCGTCGCGTCCCTCTTTCGTCGGGAACGACAACGTCATCGTCATCCGGGTAACTCCCTGTTCTTCCGTCAATTCGATGGCCGCCAAAAGCTCCCACACGTCGGATGACTCTCCATCGGGACCGCAGGTGGCTCCGGAGCCCGGCTCCATGACCATCCGCTCCGTATGCACGATGCGCCGGGGAGGATCGACTTCACGGTGTTCTCCCGAGATCGTCATCGCCAACGTTCCGTCAGGACCGTTCCAGGACCAGTGGTATTTTCCGCCGACGCGCACATCCATTTCGCAAGCCGCCCAGGACCATCCCGGCGGACTGAACATCCAGCGCTGGAGCAACTCGGGTTGAGTCATCGCCTTCCAGACGAACTGCCGCGGCGCCTGGAACTTCCGGGTAAAAACGATGGTCGTGTCGGAGGGTGTGGAAACCTGCAAGCCGTTGGCGCTCATGCGCGACTCCTGTGAATAGGGGTTGAGAGTTATCCAGTCGAACCATCAGGGGGTTTCAGAGTTCGCCCCCGCCTGGGACTTCAGGTCCTCAAGGAGCGAATCCAGGGCCTGAAACCGCGCTTCCCACAACTCGCGAATCTCCTGTGTCCAAAGCGCGACTTGCTCAAGCCGCGCTCCCTCCAGCCGACAAATGTGCTGCCGACCGGAGACGCGGCGTCGAACGAGCTTGGCCCGCTCCAACACGCGGACATGCTTGGAGGCTGCGGGAAACGACATCTTTAGCGGCGACGCCAATTCGCTCAGGTTCCGTTCACCCGTCGCCAGACGACGAATGATGGACCTGCGTGCCGGATGCGCCAGGGCATAAAAAACACGATCGAGCGGGGCTGCGTGATCTGAAACCATGTGGTTTAGAACCCCTAACACAACCATCGATTGATTGGGAAATTCGAGGCGTTTCGGGGTTGTGTTAGGGATTCTAAGTATAGATCGGCCCGCTGCCGTTTGTAAACCATTTGGTTTAATATTTTTTCGGCGGGGAGGGGGCCGG
>JBJXGA010000261.1:0-49297 GCA_046152955.1 Planctomycetales bacterium
AGTACTCATCTTGAGGACGGCTTCCCACTTAGATGCTTTCAGCGGTTATCCTAACCATACATAGCTACCCAGCGTTTACCGATGGCACGATAACTGGTACACTAGCGGTATGTTTTTCTCGGTCCTCTCGTACTAGAGAAAAGTCACTCTCAATACTCTAACGCCCACGCCGGATATGGACCGAACTGTCTCGCGACGTTCTGAACCCAGCTCACGTACCGCTTTAATCGGCGAACAGCCGAACCCTTGGGAGCTTCTTCACCCCCAGGATGTGATGAGCCGACATCGAGGTGCCAAACCCCGCCGCCGCTATGGACGCTCGGGCGGGATCAGCCTGTTATCCCCAGAGTACCTTTTATCTGTTGAGCGACGGCCCTTCCATTCGGAACCGCCGGATCACTAAGTCCGACTTTCGTCTCTGCTCGACCTATACGTCTCGCAGTCAAGCACCCTTCTACCTTTACGCTCTACGCCTGATTGCCAACCAGGCTGAGGGTACCTTTGAGCTCCTCCGTTACACTTTAGGAGGAGACCGCCCCAGTCAAACTGCCCAACTGACACTGTCCACCGGTAGGATTCACTACACGGGGTTAGACTCCTAGTAGGGCCAGGGTGGTATTTCAACGACGGCTCCATCGGTACTGGCGTACCGACTTCATAGCCTCCCACCTATCCTACACAAGAACTACCAAGAGCCAATATCAGCCTGCAGTAAAGGTTCATGGGGTCTTTCCGTCTATCTGCGGGAACGTGGTATCCTCACCACAACTGCAATTTCACCGGGTCGCTGGTTGAGACAGTGCTCCAGTCGTTACGCTATTCATGCAGGTCGGAACTTACCCGACAAGGAATTTCGCTACCTTAGGACCGTCATAGTTACGGCCGCCGTTTACCGGGGCTTCGGTTGCGAGCTTCAGCTTGCGCTTGACCCTCTTCCTTAACCTACCGGCACCGAGCAAGCGTCAGTCTCTATACATCCTCTTACGAGTTCGCAGAGACCTGTGTTTTTAGTAAACAGTCGCTAGAGCCGCTTTGCTGAGACCTCCTTGCGGAGGCACCCCTTCTCCCGAAGTTACGGGGCCAATTTGCAGAGTTCCTTAACCAGCGTTCTCCCGAGCGCCTGAGGCTACTCGCCTCGCCTACCTGTGTCAGTTTTAGTACGGTCGTCTGCCTCGCTTTTCTTGGCTCTACTGCAGGAAGCTTCATCATCCAGGGACTCGGCCTTGCGGCACGGGCTAATCTAACAGCCCGACTTCGATTCGTAGAGCGTCCCTTTCGTTGGCAGCGCGGCGCTGGAATGTTAACCAGCTTTCCATCGGCTACGCCTTTCGGCCTGACCTAAGGGACCGGCTGACCCTGGGCGGATTTACCTTGCCCAGGAAACCTTAGGCTTACGGCGAACAGGATTCTCACCTGTTTTATCGTTACTCATGCCAGCATAAGCACTTCCTCACCCCAACACCGCTCCTTCCGGTACGGCTCGTATCTGATGAGGAACGCTCTCCTACCAATCTTTCGATTCCGCGGCTTCGGCAATCTGCTTACTCCCGATCATTTTCGGCACTAGAACACTCGACCGGTAAGCTATTACGCACTTTTTAAATGGTGGCTGCTTCTAAGCCAACATCCCGGCTGTCACCGTATTCTAATGTCCTTTGTGACTGAGCAGATTTTTGGGGCCTTAGCCGGCGATCTGGGTTGTTTCCCTCTCGACCGTGAAGCTTATCCCTCACGGACTAACTCCTGAGATAATCGCAATGGTATTCGGAGTTTGGTTAGGCTGGGCAGGCGGGTAGCCCCCCATGCCAATTCAGTCTCTCTACCCCCACTGCGGAGTGGCTCAAGGCTAACCCTAAAGTTATTTCGGAGAGAACGAGCTATCCCCACGTTTGATGAGACTTTTACTCCTCCTCACAGGTCATCACCTAGTTTTTCAATACTAGTGTGTTCGGTCCTCCACGCAGTCTTACCCGCGCTTCAACCTGCCCATGAGTAGATCACCGGGTTTCGCGTCTAGCCCCAGTGACTTTGTCGCCCTATTCAGACTCGGTTTCCCTATGGCTCCGACCCGTAAGGTCTTAACCGTGCCAATGAAGCTAAGTCGTCGGATCATTATGCAAAAGGCACGCCGTCACCCTGTATTGCTACATAGGGCTCCGACCGCTTGTAAGCGTGTGGTTTCAGGTTCAGTATCCTCCCCTAACAGGGGTTCTTCCCATCTTTCGCTCGCGCTACTAGTTCACTATCGGTCGCTAGAGAGTACTTAGCCTTGGGAGATGGGCCTCCCTGATTCGAACCAGGTTCCACGTGACTGGTTCTACTCGGGTACGTATCGGAAGTCGACTCGCGTTTGCATACGGGACTGTCACCCGCTATGGTCTCGCTTTCCATCAAGTTCTGCTGGCCAGTCGATTTGTAACTTCACAATGATACGCCCCACAACCCCGCCGAACCGAAGCCCGACGGTTTGGGCTATCTTCCTTTTCGCTCGCCGCTACTGGGGAAGTCGAATGTTTCTTTCCTTTCCTGCGGCTACTTAGATGTTTCAGTTGACCGCGTTTGCCTCATGCACTTATTTGATTGGGTGCATGATAATTCGGGAATCCCGGGATCAATGCCTGTTTGACGGCTCCCCCGAGCATATCGCAGCCTTCCACGCCCTTCATCGCCTTCTAGCGCCTAGACATCCCCCACACGCCCTTAGTAGCTTGATCCACATTGATCGCAGGCTCCACGCCGCCACGCCGGTCGCAATTGCTTGCCACCGTCGCAACGGGCTTCGCCCTGGCTACATCCCTGAAGAACATTGGGCTTTCGCCCGTCTCGTTCCGCAGGGGTCTTTGTAACTCGCCTTGCTTCTAAGAGTTTTTTATCTGACACGCGTTGGCGCTGCTTCCACGCCGGTGCTTTCGCACCGACGCATCGCAGCTCAATGCGCATCGAAAAAAGATGCCACTCTTGCCGCTACCAAATTGCCAAAGAACAAAGCCGCAAAACAACGAGCCACTTGGCTCCCATCTTGCGGCGCCAACCCCAGTGGGCTGAAGCGGAACCGGTCCCCATACTTCCTCTGGGAATCGAACCCGCTTCAAACCACCATGTGGCGCCAATTTTCCGTCTACCGCTCCGACCGGATGGTCGGGGAACACGTTTTTGTCGGCGGGAAGGTTATCTTACGGTTCCCGCTCCTGACCGTCAAGCAACTTTCCTCGGATTTTGAAAGATTTCCGCACCACTGTACGAAAAGTCAGTGGAGACGACCGGGATCGAACCGGCTACCTCCGCCTTGCAAAAGCGGCGCTCTCCCAGATGAGCTACGTCCCCGAAAACGGGGTATCAACCGCCAGTTTGTGGGAAAAACGCCAAAAACGGCGTCCGTCTTTCCCTCCCTGGCCTCTGCCAATGGGCGCACTTGGATTCGAACCAAGGACCTCAGCCTTATCAGGGCTGCGCTCTAACCAACTGAGCTATGCGCCCGCACCGCGGGTTCCGCACCATCGCGGAGCCCCGTATTGTAACGTCCTTTGCCGAACATTCAATAATGGATCGGCAGTTCTCTGCCGTTTCTCGCGACTCCACGGGCTCCAGCCGTCCCCCTCGCCAGCAGCGAACGCATCCACCCCAACTCCCCCCCCTGGGTTCCGCCGTGATCTCTCATTGCACGCTTTGCGGCTCGACCGCCGGAAAGTCCCCGGGCGCTGGAGGTTCCGGCAATCCGCCGAACAGTCCGTAGGGAGCCCCCTGCCCCTCTGCCGTCGGCGCGGGACTGGCGGGGAGCAGCGACTGCAAATCCAACTGCGAGAGCGCCTGGGTATCGCGAGAGAATCGGGCATCGCCGATCAATTCGCGAGGGATGTAGCCCACGGCTGTCATTTGCAGCGTTTCCAAATCCCAGACCGTCACTTTGCCGCTCCACTCCCCCGCCACCAGACTCCGACCGTCGTCATGAAACGCCACCCCCCCAACCAGCGAACTGGCAGGGAAGAACTGGCGGACCTCGAGGGTTGACAGGTCGGTCAGGGTGACTCCCCCCGGATCGAGGGCTGTTCCCTGTCCCGAGGCGACCGCCAGCGTTTGACCATCCGGGGCCA
Source organism: Planctomycetales bacterium (assembly GCA_046152955.1). GTDB lineage: Bacteria > Planctomycetota > Planctomycetia > Planctomycetales > Planctomycetaceae > SIAF01. The sequence goes on from JBJXGA010000261.1 coordinate 4,092, forward strand.
CAGCGATCCCCTGGATGGGAATTCGCTTGGAACGCCAGCGGCTGCGGGGCTGGCGCGCGGCCAGGTTCCATACCACGATTTCCCCCTGCTTCGTGGCCGATACAAGTTGCGCCCCCCCCGAGCAATAGGCCACCGATTGCACGGCCTCCTGATGCAGTTCCAATTGGGCCGATTGCCGCCCCGTGGACGCATCCCAGATCCGCACCACGGCGTCGGCGCCCCCCGTCGCAAACTGCCTCCCCTCCGGGGAGAATTCCACCGTCCGAATCCGGGCTGCCGACAGGTCGGTCGTCAGATCCCGCTGCGAGTCGTACAAGACAACGCGCCGTTTTCCCTGCCGCATCACGCTGAACCGACCGTCAGCCGAGGTGGCCACCGACCAGTCCGCGTCGGCCTCACCGGAAACCTCCGCGGATTCCGCCGAAGAGAGTTCGCGCGGCGGCAGCAGACCGCCGCGAGAGCCCCCCATGCCGTTGCGGAACCGCGACGGCATCGATCCCGTGCGCGAAGCCACCTCCGGAGGGGACAACTTCCGGCGTTTCTTCGAGGTTTGTTGTTGCGGCGCGGCGGCGAAATCCTGTGCTTCTGAATCGGTTGGCGCCGCTCGAGTGAACTCCAGGTGCAGCGGCAGGACCGCCAGCGCCAACACCACCACCCCCCATCGACCGCGGCGCGAAAGAGCCTGCGGCGACACGCCGCGCATGATCTGCACCAGCCGCGATCGCAGGAATTGCGCCTGTCCTGCGCCGGTCGCCCCTGGGGGCAGCGGGAGCGGAGACTCGGCGAGAAAATCCACAGTGTTCAGCAGCGCCTCGGCATAGACGCGCGGGGGGGATCCCAAACGGTTGATGACCCAGGCGTCGCAACACTCCTCCTCGGTCGCCTCCAGGCGACGCCGGGCCCACCAGACGACGGGATGCCACCAGTAGAGACCGGTGATCACCAGTTCCAGCAAGCGGACCCAATGGTCCCCCCTCCCAAAATGCGCCAGCTCGTGTGCCAGGAGCGAATCACGGGCCTCGTCGTCCAACCTTTCCAAGAGCGCTTCTGGAAAAACCAGCCGCAGGCGACTTCCCACCCCGCACAGCATGGGAGAGATCGTTTCGGCCGCCACGAGCACTTCCGGAGCGTAGCGCAACCCCAAGCGGCGGGCGAGCTGGTCGGCCTGCGCCTGGATTTCCGGCGGGGCCGGAACGGCGGTCGCGAGCCGTCTCTGAAAACGGTGGATGCGAAACGCCTGCCGGGAGAACCAGAGGAGAGCTCCGCCCCCCCACAGTCCGCACAACACCGCTGGGAGCCACGCATCATGACGGCGCCAAGCGAGGGTGGCGGCATCCAGGCGCGCTCCCCACCAGGCGTTCCAGCCACTCCTCGATGTGATCCTCTCCCAAAACGCCGCCGACTCCGACGCTCCGTCGCGTGCCGCGCCGGAGGACGAATTCGCAAGCAGGGGCGCGGCCCTGGGATCGGATGCGGACTGCGGATTCGCCGACTCGGTGGCAGCGGTTTGGTCGCCAGATTGGGTGGCGCCGGCCTGAAGCGCGACGGTTTGCGCCGCCGGAAGCGTGAAGGGAATCTGCACCAGCGGAGGGACTGCCAGCTTGGCCAACACGAGAATCCACAGGGCATGGACCAGGGCCGGTCGGCGGAGGCGAAACTCCAGACAGACGACCAGCGCGGCCAATCCCGCGACGACCGCGGCGTTCACAAGTCCGAACTGCAGCAGCGTCGCCACGCTCGTACCCAGAAGACCAGTGAGATGTCAGGTTCCGTCGGAATCGGGAGGGGTTCGCGGTTGCTTTTCCCCGTCGAGCTCATCGAGCAGCGCGCGGAGGGACTGACGCTCCTCTGCGGTGAGCTGACTGGCCCGGACCAGATTCGACAACAGTGGGGTCAATGATCCCGAGCACAACGTATCAGCGGTCATCCGCAGGCGGCGATTGATCAGGTCGTTGCGATCGACAATGGCCACAAAACTGTGCGGCCAATCGGTACGATTGCGTTTGACGAATTTCTTCCAGTCGAGCCGCTCCAGCAGCTTTTGGACCGTCGCGTAATGGACGCCGGTGCCGTTGGGGTAGATCTGGTCCGTCAACTGCCGAATGGTCTGGCTGCCGGAATCCCACAAAACCTGCAGGATCGCCAGTTCCGCGTCGGTAACGTCTTTGGGAGTGCGCGCCATGATCCAAGAGCTTCGAACTTCACTGAGGCTATTTGGTGCGATGTGCGATGATAGAGACACCCCGTCTGGAATGCAAGCGATCGGGGCATCAATGGAACGCCCTCCGGTATCCAGATTTCCGCCCCGAGGCCGGATTTTTCAGAAATCCGAGAACGCACAGCCCCCAGCCGCACTCAGCTCCGTCACCCACTCCGTCACCCGCGCTTCCTCACCCGCGCTTCCTCACCCGCGCTTCCTCACCTGGTTCCTCACCTGGTTCCTCACCTGGTTCGTCACCTGGTTCGTCATGCTCAGTCGGGCTGATGAATCACAACACAACTCATTACCCATATTGGCTTTATGAAATAGATAGAAGCCAAGCCGCGACTGCTCCTTCCCGCTCCTTCACTTCGTGGTACCCCCCTTGGCTTGCGCAAGCGTCCGGAATGGAGGTGAATGGACCCCGGAGTTGTTCCGCTGGAAGGACGAAAAGGCATCACTTCCTGAACCGGCAGCCCCCCTGCTGGCCTTGTGCCAACGGAGGCAGGCCTGGCAGCTACATACGCGCCAGACACCTGGTTTCCCGCGCTCATGAACCACTGCCCCCCCTCCCCGCCGCGGCAAAGCGTTTTCGCGCGCACCAGCGTGGATTGCGACCGGAGGGGGGCAGTGGTTCTCCACCTGGGGTCATTCTCGATCGGGCTCCGTTCTCGCCTCCGAATCTTTCGCTCCAGCGGCACGAGTCCGTTGGGGGCGGGCTGGAACAGAATTCGCGGATGACCAAGCCACGGTTTCAGTTGAAACCGAGACTCGTTTGCGCGGGCCGGCCGTCCAATCCATGTTACTCAAGAGTGCCAGAGCAAAACGACCAATACTCACGCGAATCGAAACGAAAACAATTCCCCGTCCGTCAATTCAAATCGTAACCGAACTGCACGACCGGCCAGAGCCGCGGTATCGCGATCGTTCTTCCAGCGGACCGGCTGAGCGACGCCATCGCCGGTGATCGGTACACAATCCGCTGCGGCAAACCCGGCGACCGGCTCCCCCGATTCCTCCTGCACTTCCACTCGCAACCCCCCGCGCGACAGAGCCGCGTTGACCGACAGCGAATCCCTTCCCCAGCGCAAAAGCTTCGTCTGCAGGTGACCGGGTGGGTTGCCGGCATCGAGGCTGACGTGGCCGTCCAGACGGAGCGTCGCCCAGGCCGTGCTGCTATTTCGCATGCGGTTTGGATAGTAGGGGGTTCCGTCGCGGTAAAACGCCAGATGGTCGCCGTTCCAGCAGGCATAATAGTACCGCAGTTCGTCCCCGACGCGGATCGGGCAACCACAGCACGGCAGCCGGTCGTAGCCGTCGTCGGCTTCATGATGCGGCAGCCACACGTCGCGGTCGCAGACGCGCTGCCAGGTGCGACCCGCGTCGCGGCTCAAGACCAGCCGCACTTCCGTCGTCCCTTTGCGCCAGACATCCTTGATATGCGGCGTCTGATATTCGGGGCTCGATCGATCCGCATGAAAAATCCACAACTGACCAAGCCAGGCCCCGGTCTGTTGTCCCCCCACGCGCTGGCCCCACAGATCCATGTACTCGACCCAATCCTTCGGATCGCGCGATTCATCGGCCGCGACAGGAACTACAAGCTGCGGACCGTTCCACGACACCAGATCGGGGGTTGAGTACCGCGCGATGTCGCGACCTCCCCGCTTCACCCAATTCCCGATCACGTCCTGGCACGTCATGAACCATTCCCGCGCTTGATGGTCATAACCACTAATCATCGGGAACCCGATGCCGCGCGGCGACAGGCCACCACTCGATACGGGGGTGAGCTTTTCCTTCCACCCCGGTTGCATCACATCGGGCCAATCGGGAGCGAAATACAACTGGGGATCAACGGGCTTCGCGAACGGGTCGTCGCCGATCCAGTTTTCCACGACTTGCAGTAAAAACCGCTTGTCCGGGTCAGACATGTTGCCATTCGCGTGCAGGTCATACGCGAAGAAAATCGGATACCCAAAATTGTTCTGTTTCGAGAGCCCCTCAGGCGTCTCAAAGGGAAATGTTTTACTGGGAACCAGCTTCGTCGGCGCCTCGGCTCGGTTCAAGATGGGCTTCGTCCAATGAATGCCGTCGTCGCTCGTCGCGTAACCGACGACTTCGTGAAACCAGTGGGCCTTGTCGATGCCAATCCGCGGCAACTTTTGCAGTTCGGCGTCCCACCAATAGTAGCGGTACGTCATGTGAAACTTGCCGGCATTGTCCTGGCAGACAATCTTGCCGACGTAGACGGCGCCCCGTTCCCAATCGCGTCCGTCGGCTTCCTTGATGAGTCCCCGTTTTTTCGGCTGATGCAGCGTCCGTTTCAGCCCGGCTTGTTGACGCACCAGGAAATCGTCGATGAACAACTGCGTCTCGCGGCCGATATCGAGAGGCCGTTCGTCGGCGAACAGGCTCGATGTGACGGGAAGCGCGAGCGCCACTCCCGCGGCGCCAAGGGACGTTTTTGCCAGGAATCTCCGGCGACTGATCGACATGGAAACCTCGCAGAGCTGAATGGACGTTCGACGGCCAGATGTTGCATGATAGGCCAGTCCACAGTGCGACGACAATGGGGACGCGGAGGAACGAGGCGGCGAACAATGCGAAGAATTATAGGTTGCTTGCCTGAAAGGGGTTGGCTTCCCGGACGCGCGGTGACTGGGGACAACGAAAAGCGGGAATAATGTTCCCGCACTCCGAAGGGGGGGCGATTCCGAGGGTGCCGTCAAAGAGCGTGCCCGCGTTGGCTCATCGCGTTGAGGGGGCTCCGTTTGAGATGAGAAACAGGGGACTTACGTCCCCCGCTCGCCGGGCACTGTTACTCACCCTCTACACGCTCCAGCCGCAGCGATTCGCCGTCGAACCAGACTTCTCCGGCGGTCGTTCGGAGTTCCGCCACGAGCACCACTTCCTGCTCCTCCTCGGCCACGTCGAACGTGTATTCGACCGTCTGCCAGTCGGAGCTGCCGTCCAATCCGACGGTGCGCGACGCTCCGGAGATTCTCAGCCCTGCCCCGTGTCCTTTGTCGTCGTGGATCGGGGCGACTGATTCGGTTCGAGCGCGGCCCACGAGGCGGTACGATCCGCGCGGGAGCCGCACTCCGCACCGCCACGAGGCGATGCATCTTCCGCCTGGTCCGGCGACGATGCGGTAGGCCCGCGCTCCCGATTCGGTATCGACCAGTTCGTGGTGGGCGTCGTCGGTTTCCGAGGCGGGCTGCCAGTCGGCCAGATTCATGATGCCCGATTCATCAAACGCCAAGAGCGCCGGCGGCCCGGAGGGTTCCGGCTCGGGCTGTTCCACCTGGCTGGCCAGTTGCTCCGCCCGAGCGATGATTCGCTCTTTCAATTCGGCAACACGCTCCGCGTGGACTCGCGCCGCTTCCGGGTCGATCGACTGCAAGACGGCTTGCAGCCGCGGGGTGACGGCATCGACCTGAATTAACAGTCGATCGGAAGAAAAGAGGGGCAACAGTTCGCGCAGTCGCTGCCGATAGCGGGCGCGCCACCGTGGATTCTGCATGACGGCCGCAGCCACCATCGCACCGGGGGGCTCCAGGATCGAGGCGTGCGGTTCGCCGAACATCTGGTCCATGCCGTGGGGAAAGAACACCGCGCGGCCGCTGGTCGTTTCGAAATAGACGCGAAAATTGTTGCGCGACTGGCAATACCCATCCCAATGGGCCGTCATCAGCTCCATGGCGCAGAACGTCAGAAACGCCTCGACCTCCAGGAGATTGCCGAGCAATTCCCAGCGCCGCGCGTCGTCCGGCTCACTGCACGCGGCGCACAGCGCCACCAGGTCTTGCCGGTCCGAAACTCCCTCGCCGGCATCCCGTTCCAACGGGGCGTCGATCTCCTGACAGAATCCCCCGTCATACAGATTGCCATTCGGGCGCGCAAAGTGTCTGGCCAGGAACCGGTGGTCGAACCCTTCTTTCAAAACGTACAGCCCCACGTCGCGCTCTCCCAGACGCACGCGGGCGTGGGTGACGCGGGGGGCGGGGATCCCTGCGGCAAGAAACAGCTCGCTGCAGAGCAGTTCGTTCAGCCAGGTTTCGTCCTGCACCGAGTTGTTGAGATGCAATTTGTCGAGCCCATAAAACGACTGGCATTCCTCATATTTGCCGAAGCGCAGGGTCAGGGCTGGCTTGTCGTCAAAATCCCGAAAGCTCCCGGCTGCTCCTTTGAGCTTGATCCCAACCTCGGTCCAGGTCGGCCCGCCAGCCTCTCGGACGGTGCAACGGACGAACCGGCGATTGTCGTCCAGCAACCGCTGCAACTCCCCCCGCGAAAGTTCGATGGTCAGGTCCAGAACCGCCTGCCGGGCGAAGAGCCGATCGGCCGGACCGGGGAGCGGCGGAATCAGCCGGCCGTCGGGACGATGCGGCGGGGACTCTGCCCCCGAACCGACTGGCCCCCCTCCAGCCGAGCGGTCCACCTGTGTGCCGCAGCCAATGCAGGTCCATCCGCTGCCCCACAGCGCCAGCAGGATGATGGAAATTCGTGAAATCATGATGGGGGAATCTTATCGTGGTCGGGCGAGTTTCGGGGAGACCAAGTTCCTGTGAATTGAAGATTCCGGAAGTGGGGGAGTGATATCTTCAAACGGAACTCGCCTTCCTTGACAGGTGCGACGCGGGTGACGTAATATTGCCCCTTCGCCCCGTTATCCGGTAACGGCTCATACTCTGCGCATTGCGCGCGGATTTCATCGATAAGTTCAACCCCCCAAAGTCTTTACATCAGCGGCAGGTATCATGGCGGTTCCCAAGCGAAAACAATCTCACTCGCGTTCGGCCAAACGGCGCAGTCACAACGCGATCAAACCGATGCAATTGGTCTATTGCCCCCAATGCGGGACGGCAACCCCCAGCCACGTGATCTGTCCGACCTGCGGCCAGTACATGGGAAGGACGGTCGTCGAGACCGGGAAGTGATTGGCCATGCGGATTGCCTTGGATGCGATGGGTGGGGACTTCGCCCCCGGTCCCAATCTGGAAGGGGCGATTGCTGCCGTCACCGAGAATTCCAACCTGCAAATCGTGCTGGTGGGTGACAAGCCGCTCCTGGAGCAGGGGCTGGCGGCCGCGGGATATTCCGGGACCGCGTTGCAGGTGCTCGGTTCCGACGGCGTGGCCGGCATGGACGAAAAGCCGACCGAAGCGCTGCTCAAGAAGCCCAATTGCTCGATCGCCGTCTGCTGGAAGCTGATGGCCAATCGGGAGGTGGAGGCCGTGGTCAGCGCCGGGAGCACCGGCGCCGTCGTGGCGGCTGGACTGCGGACCCGGCTGTTTCTTAAAGGGGTCAAACGTCCGGGAATTGCCGTCACGCTCCCCACGCTCACGGGACAGTCGGTGTTGCTGGACGTGGGGGCCAATCCGGCGGCGCGACCGGAACACCTGCATCAATACGCCCTGATGGGCTCGATTTACGCCCGCGAGGTGTTGGGGACGGTCAATCCGCGAATTGGGTTGATGAACATCGGCAGCGAAGATGGCAAGGGAAATGAACTGGTTCGCGAAACGCATGCGCTCCTCGTCAAGGGTCCGGTTCGCGAGCAATACTTGGGGAACGTCGAGGGGCGCGGCTTGTACCAGGGCGAAGCGGACGTACTGGTGTGCGAAGGGTTCGTCGGCAACGTCGTCCTCAAGGCGAGCGAGGGAATGGCCGAAATGCTCTCGCGCAAGGTGTCGCAGGACGTGCTGGCCGAACTGAATCATGAACGGCAGTTGGCTGGCGCCGCGTTTCAATCGATCGGAAAGCGCTATTCGCACCATGAGTCGGGGGGGGCACCGCTGTTGGGGGTGGACGGCATCTGCATGATTTGCCACGGATCGAGCAATTCGCATTCGATCTTCAACGCCTTGCGGGGCGCGGTCGCTTTCCAGGATCGGAAGATCAATCCGCAAATCGTGGCGGCGTTATCGGACACGCCCCCTTCCAATTGATAACTTGACGGCATTGACGGCTCGACAGCGCCAGACCATTTCCGGGTGAATCGCATGGGAACAGCGGCCTTTCTATTTCCCGGTCAGGGAGCGCAGCACGTGGGGATGGGACGGCGAATCGCCGAGACGGTCCCAGCGGCCAGCGACCTCTATGCCAAAGCGTCCGAGATTTTGGGGTACGACCTGTCGCGGCTTTGCTTTGAAGGGCCGGCGGCGGAACTCGACAAGACCAATATCAGCCAGCCGGCGATTTTTGTTACGAGCCTGGCGGCGCTGGAGATGCTCCGGGAGCAGGCTCCCGCGACGATCGCCGAATGCGGCATGGCGGCGGGGTTGAGCCTGGGAGAATACACGGCGCTGGTGTTTGCCGGGGTCATGTCGTTTGAGGACGCTTTGCGCGTCGTGCAGCGCCGCGGAGAGGCGATGCAACAGGCGGCCGAGGCGAATCCCTCCGGGATGGTGAGCCTGCTGATGCTCGATCGGGACAAAGTGGCGGCAATCTGCGCCGAAGCGGCGGCAGTGGGGACGTTGCAAGTCGCCAACTACCTGTGTCCTGGAAACATTGTCCTGTCGGGAACGCGTCCGGCCTGTGCCAAGGCGGCTGAGTTGGCCGAAGCCGCCGGGGGGAAGACCGTCTCGCTCGCCGTCGCCGGGGCGTTTCACACGAACCTCATGCAGCCGGCCGATGACCGCGTGAAGGAAGCACTGGCGGCAGTCCAGTTGCAGGCTCCCCGGCTGCCGGTCTATTCCAATGTCGATGCGTCGCCGCACGCCGATCCGGGGGAGATTTCCGGGTTGCTGGTGCGGCAGGTGCTCTCCCCGGTGTTGTGGGAAGACACGCTGCGGAACATGCTGGCGGCAGGGGCGTCGCGATTCTACGAGATTGGGCCGGGAAAGGTGCTCAAAGGATTGCTGAAACGGGTCGATCGCAAGGTCGAATGCGAATCGATCAATGATTCGTAGGTGGAACTGGAAAGCGTCCGGGAGGGCCGACTTGCGGTTTACACCGGCGCGGAAACCCGATATACCTTGGCCGATGCCCGGCAGGGTGCTTTCGTCATTGAAAAACCGGAGGAGATTGGCGTGTCCGTTGAAGAAAAAGTGATTGGGATTGTCAGTGAACAACTGCAAATCCCCAAGGAGGAAGTGTCGGCGGAGAAGTCGTTCGTCGACGATCTCAAGGCCGATTCGCTCGACGTCGTCGAGTTGGTGATGGAGTTTGAAGACGCCTTCAAGATCACCATCCCGGACGAAGACTACGAAAAAATCAAGACGGTCGGCGACGCCGTCAAGTACATCTCGGAGAAGCAGTAACGCATGGCCAGGCGCGTTGTCGTCACCGGGGTTTCGGTCGTCACGGCGTTGGGTTGCGAAACGACCGAGTTCTGGGACAGGTTGTGCGCTGGCAAAAGCGGCGTCAGTCTGCTGGAGCGGTTTGATTGCTCCGAGTTCAAAGTGCGATTTGGCGGCGAACTCAAGGACTTTGATCCGACCGACTGTCTCCCGGCTCGCGAAGTCAAACGACTCGACCGTTTCGTCCAGTTCGCAATGTATGGGGCGTTCAAGGCGATCCAGCAGTCCGGGATCGATTTCACCCAGGGGGATTCCTTCCGCTACGGGGTGATCACCGGCAGCGGCATCGGTGGGCTGCATGAAATCGAAGAGCAGCATTGCGTCTTGTTCGATCGAGGCCCCAACCGCGTCTCCCCTTTCATGATTCCCAAGCTGATGGTCAATGCCGCCAGCGGGAATATCTCGGTATTTTGGGGGCTCCGCGGGCCCAACAGCGCCGTGGCCACCGCCTGCGCCTCGGCCTCCAACGCCATCGGCGACGCGTTCAAACTGATCCAGCACGACCGGGCTGATGTGATTGTCACCGGCGGCAGTGAATCGGCCATCACTCCCATGGGACTGTCCGGGTTTGCCCGCATGGGGGCGCTGTCCACCCGCAACGACGATCCCCCACGCGCCAGCCGCCCCTTCGACCGCGACCGCGATGGTTTCGTCATGGCCGAGGGTGCCGGGATGGTGGTTCTGGAAGAATACGAATTTGCCCGCCGCCGCGGGGCGAACATCCTGGCGGAAGTCCTGGGATACGGGATGAGCGCCGACGGCAACCACATGACCGCTCCAGATCCGGAAGGGCGCGGAGCGGCGCGGGCCATCGAGTTTGCCCTCCGCGACGCTGGCTGCAATCCTTCGGACATCGACTACATCAACGCGCACGGCACCAGCACCCCGCTGGGAGACGTGGCGGAGACGACTGCCATCAAGACGGTGTTCCATTCGCACGCCAAACAACTGTCTGTCTCCAGCACCAAGAGCCAATTGGGGCACCTGCTGGGAGCATCGGGGGGAGTCGAGTTCGTCGTTTCGGTTCTGGCGCTTCAGAATCAAGTGATGCCCCCCACGATCAATTTGGACAATCCCGATCCGCAATGTGATTTGGATTACGTCCCCCATGAAGCCCGGTCGCGCAAGCTGCGGACTGTCCTTTCCAACAGCTTCGGATTCGGCGGCCACAACGCCTGCCTGATTCTAGGACCAGCCCCCTGACGCGCGGGGGGGGGACGGAGCGAATCGGACGGAGCGAATCGGACACATCGGTCGGATCGGACCGATGTGTGCATTTTCGGTTCGGACGCAACAACATTGAGACACCGTCCAAACGGCGGCCCCGGCAGAGTCAATTCTCAGGACTCAACTCTCAGGTCGCAGCCACCGCCAGCCGTTTTCCGCCGCTCGCACTCAAGAACCGTGCGCGATTGTGCCGATTGTAACGGTAATGCGTCCCCGCCGACCCGCCCCCGCGCGACCCGTTCGACGGCACAAATCGTCGAGCTCTGCGCCAGGGATTCGTCCACAACGCCATATCGGATAATTTGTTACAACCAGTCCTGTGGGAGGACATGTGCCCGCAGATCGACGTTCTGAGATTTGAAATTTGAGATCCGCGAATGCAAAGTGAGAACTGCGAGATGCAAAGTGCAAAATAGAGTTCCTCACCCCACGTCCCCGAGCGCCTAACCCCTAGCCCCTAACTCCCACCCCCTAACCCTACACCAGGGCTCACGCCATGTCACTCACCCATAGCCTGTGGAGCCGGCTCCTCGCCGGTGGTCTCATCGCAGCCGCGGGAATCGGCTGCTCCAACATGAACAACACCCAAAAAGGGGCTGGACTGGGCGCCGCCGGCGGGGCTGGTCTGGGAGCGATCGTCGGCAAACAGCTTGGAAATACCGGGGCGGGAGCGGCGATTGGCGCGATCGCGGGGACCGCCACCGGGGCTTTGGTCGGGAACGCCAAGGATGAAGCGGACAAACGGGACAATTATGCCCGCCAGGCCGCCTATGAACGCAGTCTGCGGACACGCGAACAACGGGCCATGTCCAATCGCGATGTCCTCGATATGGTCGCCGGAGGTTCCTCCGACCATATCATCGTCAACACGATCAAGAATCGGGGGGGACGGTTCGACACCTCGCCTCAGGCGATCGTTTACCTGCAAAAATACGGGGTCAGCGATCAGGTGATCGAGACGATGCAGTCGGCCACGTACTAGTCGCAGGCGACTGGAATTGTGTATTTTTGTATAGGCTTCCTGGGGCGTCGGTCGCGGTCGGTCTCTCCTGAAGACTTCCTGTAGGGGTTCCGGGTCGCTACCATATCGAGTCCACACGCCCACGAGGGGGGTGAGCCCGCCGGAACCCGTTCGGGAACCAGGCGCTGCGACGCAATCCTCTGGGCGGCATGTCGGTTTCGGTATCCGAGTCATCATCTTTGATTATGTCCGTCCAGCACGCCCCAGAACGACAGGTTGTCATCACTGGAATTGGAGTCGTCAGTCCGATTGGAATCGGAGTCGGCGACTTTTGGACCAGCCTACAGGCTGGGACAAGCGGCATCCGCAAGATCCAGCAATTGCCCTACTCCCCCGTCCCGGGTGGGATCGCTGGCGAGGTGCTGGATTTCAATCCGTCGCAATTCACCCGCACGCGAGAACAGAAAAAGGCGATCCGGGTGATGTGCCGCGAGATCCAGATCGGATTTGCCGCCGCCACCCTGGCCCTGGACGACGCGGGGATTGGCGAAGGGGGGGTGGCCCCCGACCGTTTGGGGGTTGAATTTGGGGCCAATCTGATGCTCAGTCCTCCGGACGATCTGGTGGAGGCGTGTGCTGCCGCCAGGGACGAAGGGAGCGGCCAGTTCCGCTACGAGCGATGGGGGGAATCGGGACTTCCCAAAATGTTCCCCCTGTGGCTGCTCAAGTACCTGCCCAACATGCCCGCCTGCCATATCGGGATTGCCGCCGACGCTCGCGGCCCGAACAACTCGATCACACTCGACGAGGCGTCTTCGAACCTGGTCATTGGAGAAGCCTTGCGGGTGATCGCCCGCGGTCATGCCGATGTGATGATCACCGGCTCCACGGGAAGCCGCGTGCATGAGGTCAAGTCGATTCACGCGAAGATGTGGGACCAATTGGCCAATGCCGACGTCTCCCCGGCCCAATCCTGCCGCCCGTTTGACAAGCACCGCACCGGGCAGGTCGTGGGCGAGGGGAGCGGCGTGTTGATTCTGGAGGACGCCACGCACGCGGAACGTCGCGGCGCGCGGGTCTACGGCCGAATTCTTGGCGCCGGTTCCAGTTGCGTGCGCAAGCCGGGCGCCCGGGGAGACACCCGCCGCGCGCTGGCGCTGGCGATGAACAACGCGCTCAACGACGCCGGATTGGCCCCCCACCAGATCGGTCACGTGAATGCGCACGGGCTGGCTGCCTCGGAAGCGGACGAACAGGAAGCGCTGGCGATCCGCGATGTCTTCGGCGATCACCCCGTGCCGGTCACGGCACTCAAGAGCTACCTGGGCAATGCCGCGGCCGGCTGTGGTTCGCTGGAACTGGCGGCGTCCCTAGTGGGACTGCGACACGGTGTGATTCTTCCGACGCTGAATTACGAAACCCCCGATCCCAATTGCCCGGTGCAGGTGGTCGCGGGGCGCGCTCAGGAAACGAAAAATCGGACGTTTCTCAAAATCAACGTCACCCGCATGGGGCAAGCCAGCGCCGTCGTCGTGGCGGGCGCATGACCTGGGATTCGGACCGCCCGACGCCTGTCAGCATGAGATGCGGCGCGCATCGGTCGCCAGGGTGACCGAACCGGTCGGAGTCTCCCCGTCGTGTTACGCTTGCTCGATTCCTGGCGACTGGCCGCGGCGCGGCTGCGGCTGAACCGAGCTCACGCCGTCGTCGGGCGGATCCTCGATCTGGCGGACCGGATGGCGGCTGCGAGCGATTCCGCACTGCTGGAACAAAGCCTGGCGCTGCGCTACCGCGCCCAATGTGGAGAGGTGCTGGAGCGTCTGGCGCCGGAGGGATACGCCCTGGTCCGCGAGACGGCCCGGCGGTCGATTGGACTGACCCCCTATCCGGTCCAGTTGCTGGCAGGCCTTGTGCTCCAACGGCCAACGATCGCGGAAATGCAGACGGGGGAAGGAAAAACGCTCGCCGCGACGCTCCCCTTGTACCTCCACGCCCTGTCGGGAAAGGGAGCGCACCTGGCGACCGCCAACGACTATCTGGCGCAGCGCGATGCGGACTGGATGCGGCCGGTGTTTGCCGCCTTGGGGATGACGGTGGGGGTGGTCGTGTCGGATGGGTCTTCGACAGACCATCGCACTGCGTATGCCTGCGATGTGACCTACGGCACGGCCCGCGAATTCGGTTTCGATTTTCTGCGCGATCGCCTCCGGCTCCGGCAGGCCGCGGAGGGGGCCAGCCCGCTGTTCGCCGCCGCGCGGGGCGCTCCGGAGCCTGCTGTCCCGCACACGGTACAGCGCGGTTTGCACTGGGCGCTCATTGATGAGGCCGACAGCCTGTTGATTGACGAAGCCCGCGTCCCCCTGGTGATCAGCGCGGCGCCGGAGGATCGAACCACGGCGGCGACGATGTTCCGATGGTGTTCCGAACTCGCAGCGACACTTCAGGTTGATGAGCATTTCACCGATGACTCGTCGCGCCGGCGCATTGAGCTCACGGCGCCCGGCCGCGCCGCGGTGCGCGATGCCGCGCGACCCGCCAGCCTGGCGGCAGTTGGTCTCCCGGAGCTGTTCGACGGGGTAGAACGTGCGGTCGCCGCTCAGAGGTATTTTGTCCGCGATCGACAGTACGTCGTCGAGCGTGGTCGGGTGGTGATAGTGGATGAGTTCACGGGGCGTCCGGCGGAAGGGAGGCAATGGCGCGACGGCCTGCATCAGGCAGTCGAAGCCAAAGAGGGGCTCACGGTGACTCCCTGGACCGGTTCCGCGGCGCAGATCACTGTCCAAGAGCTGTTTTCGCAGTATGAGGGATTGGCCGGAATGACGGGAACGGCTTCGGCGGGAGAGTTTCAATCGGCCTTCGGCCTGGCGACCGTAGCGATTCCCACCCATCGCCCCGAGCGTCGCGAACGCTGGCCGGACCGTGTCTTCCGCGATACGAATGCAAAGTGGCAGGCGATTGCCAACGAAACCCGAGAACAGCGTGAACGCGGCCGACCGGTGCTGATCGGAACCCGATCGATCGATCGGTCGGAGGAGTTGTCCCAAGTTCTCACCAGCGCGGGGATCGCTCACCGCGTGCTGCATGCCCGCCATCTGGCCGCCGAGGCGCAAATCGTGGCGCAGGCGGGGGAGCCGGGTTGTGTGACGGTGGCCACCAACATGGCCGGCCGGGGGACCGACATCCGGCTGGGACCACAGGTCGCAGAGGCGGGAGGGCTGCATGTGATCGGAACGGAGTTGCACGACGCTTCGCGGATCGATCGGCAACTGTTCGGACGATGCGCCCGCCAGGGGGACTCCGGAAGTTATCGCCAGTTCCTGTCACTAGAGGACGAGATTCTCGCGGCGGGGTTGGGCGCGGCGCGCGCCGAAAGGATCGTCCAGCGGGGGTTGGCCCTGTCAGACCTGAATCACCTGGCCCCCCAATTCTATCGAGCGCAACGCGCAGTCGAACACCGCCATCGCAGCGACCGCCGACTGCTGATGCACCAGGCGCACCAGCGGCGAACCATGCTGGAACGGATGGGACAAGACCCCTGGCTCGACGTAGGGTAAGTCCTTGGAGTGCGGACATCTTGTGGACTGTTCGTTGCCGATGATAAACTCCACAGGCTGGTTCCCGATCTCGATATGGCGACTTGGAGATTCGCATGCTGCGGTTTGTCGGATCTGCGCGTTCCTGTCCCGGTCCTGTTGGCCGTCGATCGTTTCTTCAGGCGGGGACGCTGGCTCTGGGGGGATTGACGCTGGCAGATCTCCTGCGATCGGAAGCGAGTGCCGATCCAGGCCGCCGTGCCCGTCAGAAGTCGGTGATCTACATCGTTCTGGCCGGCGGTCCCAGTCACATCGACATGTACGATCCCAAGCCGGCCGCGCCGAGCGAGTATCGGGGGCCGCTGCGGACGATTTCCACGAGCCTTCCCGGCGTGCAGTTTTCGGAATTGCTGCCGCATCAGGCGAGCGATCTGCACAATCTGGCGCTGCTCCGCGGCATTCAGTCGGTGGAAAACGACCACTATCTGAGCGAGGTGTATTCGGGGCTGCCGCGCTCGGCTGGCCAGCGGCCGGCATTCGGTACGACGGAGACGAGCGGTGGACTTCACTCAAGCGCTTCTACTCTCCCGCCGGATGGAATCCGGTTCCGCCAGCCGACAACGGCGGCAAACCGACCCGCAAAGACGTCAGATTGTGAGTCGAATTCCGAGCGGCAACGACAGTCGTTTGATCGAGTTCTTCCCTTCGTCGGCAGGACAGAGATCGAACGACAGAATGGCGAGTGCCGCGGCAATCGCCTTCAAGGCACGAAGACCAACCGTTACGGCTGCGCCTCCGGCAGTTCGAAATTGGAGGGGATCAAGTCTCAGGTCTCAGGACTTCTCCCCTGGAGCATCACGGCGATCGCCAGGGTACTCCAGCCGGCAAGGAACAGGACGCCTCCCAGGGGGACGATTGTCATTCCGATCCATTTGGCGCCGGTCAACGTGTAGACAGTCAGGCCGCCGGAGAAGCCCAGGCAGCCGACGACGAAACAGACCCCTGCCACATTGAGCCAGCGGCAGGGACGCTGACGCACCAGAAGACCCACGACCAGCAGTGCCAGGCCGTGGTACATCTGATACATCGCGGCGGTTTTGAAATCGGCGAGGTATTTCTCGGCCAGGGGGAGGGTGGAGACGACCTGCTCGTTCCCGTCAACGAGGAGTTTCTTCTCGAACTGCTGGCCACTGTACTTTTGATGGAAATAGCGGTCGAGTCCGTGCGCCGCAAACGCGCCCGTGGCGACCGCCAACCCCGCCAGCAGAGCGCCGAGTGTCAACCAGCAGCGAGAACAATTCATGGTGTCTGGGAGTCTGCAGAATGTGATCGCGAATCACTCAAGGAAGAGGGAAAACGGCGGAATGCTTCACCAGGACGCATCCGCCCTGCGGCCCGTCATTCAGGTCCAGTCTGACACATCAAAGTTGACAATTCCATCCCGGACTACGAAAATGCGACACGCTGACGCAGAAATGGTTCAGACGGATGTTGACGGGGCTCCAGGCAGCGTAAAGGGAAGGCCCGCGGCGAACTCCGGTTTTCCTACAGCTCCCCGCCGCGGGGCTCGCGGTTCGAGTCTTGCCACGGATAGATTGGATTTTGCTGTCGGCGCCCCCGCCTGAAAGGTTTCCTGGATCGTCCCTAATGAGAACACGCACACTCCCGCGCCGACGGAAGGGATTCACGTTGATGGAAGTGCTGGTGGTGATCGCCATCACCGGCATTCTGTTGGCGCTGTTGCTGCCTGCCGTGCAACAAGCGCGGGAAGCAGCCCGCCGGGCGCAATGTTCCCATCATCTCAGACAGATTGGATTGGCTCTGCACAGCTACGAAGGGCAGTGGCGGATGTTCCCCACCTCCAGCCGTCCGGTTCCCGTGCAACCCGAACAGAAGCGCGTCTCGTCGCTGTCGCGGCTGCTTCCGTTTTTGGACCAGGGGAACCTCTCGCAGCAGTATGAGTTTCGAGTGCATTGGTACGATCCCCCCAATCCAGCGGTGATTCCGACGCCGCTGGTCGTTTATCAATGTCCTTCAACGCCCAGCACCAATCGGCTCGATACGAGCTCCATCACCGTCCCAGGCGTGGCTTTTTCCGGTCCTCGAGCGTGTGCCGATTATGCCCCCATTGAGGGGGTCGGCTCGCTGCTCACTGGGACGGGACTGGTGGATCCGCAGTCGGAGGGAAGCCCCGGCGCGCTGCAGGTGAATTTCACCCATTCGCGCATGGCTGACATCCTGGACGGCGCCACGACGACGCTGCTCATCGCCGAAGACGCCGGGCGGCCCGTCTGGTACATTCGCGGCCAAACGGCGGGAACCGGCCTGGTTCCTCCGGGAGCGGGCTGGGCCGACGACGAGCAGGATTTTTTCATGCACGGCGCGCGCCAGGATACGCTGGCCACTCCACCGGGTCCGTGCGCCATCAACTGCCATAACGACGGCGAGTTTTATAGTTTTCACACCGGCGTCGCCAACGCGCTGTTTGCCGACGGCCACGCCAAATTCCTCTCCGCCAGCACCGACATTCGCGTCGTGGCCCGACTGATCACCCCGCGCGGCCAGGAAGTCGGAACAGAAAATTGAGCGATTGATTCTTACTAGAGAAGGAGCGTCAGCATGGTTGTCGATCCGCGGAGGCGGCAAAAAAAACTGGAGCGCAAGGCGGCCAAACGGAAGGAACAACTCCGGGCCTTTTCCCAGCGAAATCCCACCGATGTGCGCGAGCGCTTTCAACGGAGTTGCTCCGGGCCGCTGGTGCATTCCTCAGCGAGCAGTTCCGTCCTTTCCGAAGGAATTGGCAACGTGCTGCTCAGTCGCGAATGCGGCGTCGGGCAGGTCGCTTTCGCCGTATTTCTTGTGGACATGTATTGCCTGGGAGTGAAGAACGTCATTTACGGCATCCGCCCGCACAGCCAAGTGGATGACATGTCAGAGCGCCTGGCCACGGGGCACAAGCTGCTTCGGGTCAAGCCGGAGTGCGCGCGGAAACTGGTGGAAGGCGCCATTGAATACGCTCACAATCTGGGACTCCCGCCGCACGAAGATTACTCGGTGGCGAAAGCGATCCTGGGAAGCATCGACGGCGCGTTGTGTCCCGAGACGTTCGAATACGGCAAAGACGGCAAGCCGCTGTTTATCGCCGGCCCCAATGACGGTCCGGAACGTTGTCGCCAGATCATGGCCGCGTTGAAGTCGCGTCAGGGACCGGACGGATATCACTACCTGGTCCCCGTGTTGGAAGACAATCCCATCATCGATCCCTCGACTGACGACAGAATTGTCAGAATCGAAATGGAAGACTGACGCCGACGCTTCGGACCGTCAATACAACCGCGCGATCGGGCGTCCTTCGGGGGCCAGAAACACGGGCCGGTTTTCCCGCGTGTAGACCGGCTGCGCCAGGTCGATTCCCAGCGCGTCGTAGAGGGTGGCCGCGTAGTCGTCGGGGGTGTACGCCTGATCGAGGACGTAACCGCCGTCCCGATCGGTTTTGCCGATCACCTGGCCGCCGCGTACCCCAGCGCCGGCGAAGGCGATCGAATAGGCATACGGCCAGTGATCGCGTCCTTCGAACTTGTTGAGCCGGGGTGTCCTGCCAAATTCGGTGACGAAGCAGACCAGCGTCTCGTCGAGCAGTCCCCGCTCGTGCATGTCCCCCAGCAAGGCGCCCAGGGCGCGGTCGGTGCTTCCCATCATCACCCAGGTGGCGATGCCGTACCGCCCTTCCCCTCCCGCCTTGTCCCGAATTGTCCCGCACGATCCGTTGGCGTAGATAAAGTCGTGGTGGTCCCAGTTCATGTTGAACCCCCCAGGTGTCTGCTTCGTCTCCGGCTCACGGACATCCAGCACGACGCTCCGCACCCCGGCCTCGATCAGCCGCCGCCCGAGCAGATAACACTGTCCCCGGTGCCCCGGACCATATTGCTCACGAAGGCCCGCTGGTTCGCGCGACAGGTCGAACGCCTGCTGCGTCCGCGGGTTGTCCAGCATCTGAAACGCGCTGTCGAAAAAATTTGACATGGCCCTGGTTGAGCCGACCGGGGTTGCAGGCTGCCAGCCGACGTCGAGGTTGCTCAACAAATCCCGGCGGTCGCGAAAGCGCTCCGCGGGAACGCCATCCAGCAACCGCAGGTCATTTACCTTCCACTGCGCGTCCGACAAATCGCGTCCGCCGGTCTTGAAGACCTTCAGTCCCGGTGACAGAAAGCCGTACTTCGTGTTGTACGACTGTTCGCCATTGCCGGGAATCATGATGTACGGGGGCAGAAAGGAACATTCCGTGCCGATCAAGTGCGACACGGCGGTCCCCAAGTCGGGCATTTCCAGCACCCCTCCCGGCTTGACTCCCTGAAGCAAGTAGGCGGTTCCCTCGGGATGCCCGCCGATGGTGTGCGTCATCGAGCGCACGATCGCCAGCTTGTCGGCATGCCGCGCGGTGTGAGACAGCAATTCGGTGAACTGGATTCCCGGCACGTTGGTGTCGATTGGTCGAAACGGACTACGGTGCTCGGCCGCTGTTTCCGGTTTGGGGTCCAACGTATCGACGTGCGACACGCCCCCCTGCTCCAGAACGACCAGCACCTGCTTCGCGCGGCCAGCGCGGGGGAGAGTCGACTGGGGCGCCGCCGACAAGCGACCGGCCAGCCCGGAGGCTGCTCCCAGCATCCCCAGTCCCAGAAAGCTGCGCCGCTGCATTCGCATTGAAAAGTACCTGCACCGGATGGAGACACTGGAAATGGCCACGCTTCGGCCAACTTGCTTCCGGACGACGGTCGGCCCCTCCCTGACGGCCCCTCCCTGACTGATCAGGGATTTTTTAATGAACGACCGTTCCCCAGACGCCGAGGTCCAGGATATGATCGTATCGACGATTGCCACGCGGTCAATGACGAAACCTGATTGGAGACGCATCGTGACTTTCAGCCACAGCATCCGATGGACGGTATTGATGCTCGCCATCACAGGCGGGCGCGCTAGCCAAGTCGATGCGGATGGTCCGAATCTTCCAACACTTCAACCGGAAATCCTCTGGAAGTACGTCTCCGCCTCAATCCAGAAGGGGGACGGCACCAAAGAGATGATCGGGGTGACCGGTCCCGTCACCGAGGGTGGAGTGGTATATTTTGCTGACGACCTGGGGCGCGTGTTTGCATTGCGCTCGGCAGACGGGGGGGAGGTCTGGAGACACGATCACGGGAAGCGAATCGCCGTCGCCCCGACGCTGGATCAGGACCAGCTCTACTTTGGATCTGCGGAAGGGGTCACCGCCCTGCATCGCGAACACGGGCGTCCAATGTGGAAGACTGAAATCCCGCAGGGGGCCGACGAAGCGGCGCCGATCGCCGTGGACGGGCGAGTTTTCGCTTCCGGATACGACGGGCGGACGTACGCCCTCGACCGCCGGACGGGAATGATCCTTTGGACGCATGATTTTTCCGGCGACGCTCCTGACGATCCGCCCGGCTTCGTGGGCAAGCAGGCGCGCTTCCAGACCATCGCGGCCCGGCCGGGCGGGTCCGCCTGTGATGGTCAACTGTTCTATCAGTCGGTGTTCGATCAGTGCCGGGTGATCGCCCTCGATTGTGCGACCGGGGAAAGGCGCTGGACGTTTCAGGCTGCCGGCTGGATGTCCGCCGCTCCTACGATTGTCGGCGATCGCCTGTATGTTTCCAGCCAGGACGGGCACATGTATTGCCTCGACCGGCAGACCGGGACGCTCATTTGGAAGTTTCAATCCCCCGGATGGTTCCAGTCCAGGGTGGCCGTGCGGGAGGGGACAGTCTTTATGATCCACCACCGTGGTCGCCTGTATCTGCTGGATGATGAAACTGGTATGCCGCTCAATACCTTTCAAATGAACGACGACCTCGCCCGTGACTCCCTGCACGGCGGCGGCCCGCTTCTTTCCGGTCGAACGGTCTACTTTAGCATTGGTAACGGGCAAGTGTACGCGGTCGACATCGCATCCGGCGAGGTCCGCTGGAAGTTGCAACCCTCCGAACACTCTCGAACCCATAGCCAACTGGCCACGGACGGAAAGCGGCTGTTCCTCCTTACGAGCCAGAATCTCCAACACGAAGGAGAATCCGCCATCATCGCCATTGGGGACAGCCCGGAGACTGACTAACAATACTCGTGCGACAGGCATCCCTGCCGGTCAACACCAAGGAATTCCGCGAGCACCTTCCGATCTGCGTTGATCACCAACCAGCCAAACCCTCCAATGTGTCTCCTTTTTCTCACCCTCAAGGAATCCGAGCATGGGACTAACGATCAGTTACTCGTTGGCCTTGAATGACGAAGACGCTTTCGGCAAGCCGCTCGAATCCCCCATCCTGGAATTTCCCAACTTCGAGCAACTCGAAGCGCAGGATGCGGCGGACCGGAAGGCCAAAGCCAGGAAGCGGAAACCGCGCAAACCGTGAACGGTCGGAATCCATCGAATTTCGTTGATGTCATGTGCTATAATCCTCGAGTGTATTGCAGCAGCCGACGTGGCGACCGATTGACATGACTGACGATTATTCCCAGGCCCAGGTAGTCAACGTCCTGGCAGAGAATGACGATCCGGTGGCATCCGCCAGGGGATTGTCCCACTCTGCCGCGATGGGCGGATACCCGCGCACGACGACTGGTCGCGACAATGATCGGTCGATTCCTCTCCGCGCTATCGCTGCCGCGCTTCTCGGACTGCTGCTGTTGTGCCGTGTCGCCGCCGCCGCCGAGCCGGTCGACTATCTGCGCGAGATCAAACCGATTCTCAAGGCGCGGTGCTTTGCCTGCCACGGGGCGCTCAAGCAGCAATCGGGGTTGCGGCTGGATGCGGGAACGCTGATTCGCCAGGGGGGAGACAGCGGGGCGGTGGTCGTCCCCGGCAAACCGGACGAGAGTCTGCTGCTCGAACGAGTCGCGGCGGAAGGGGCTTCTGAGCGGATGCCGCCGGAAGGGGAGCCGCTGAAACCGGAACAGATCGAACAGCTCAAAGCCTGGATTTCCCAGGGTGCGACCTCCCCGGAGGACGAACAACCCGAGCCGGATCCGCGGCGGCATTGGGCGTTTCAGCCTCCGGTTCGACCGCCAGTTCCCCAAACCGCTGACAGCACGTCGCGCAACCCGATCGATGCCTTCATCGCGCAGGAGCAGTCGCGCGCCAGGTTGGGCGGACAGCCCCCGGCGGAAAAGCAGGAGCTGCTACGGCGGGTCTACTTCGACCTCATCGGATTGCCCCCGGCTCGCGACGAACTGCACGCCTTTCTGGCGGACGACTCCCCCGACGCCTACGCGCGGCTTGTCGATCGGCTGCTGGAGTCGCCGCAGTATGGCGAGCGGTGGGGTCGGCACTGGATGGATGTGTGGCGGTACAGCGACTGGTACGGGCGGCGGATCGTTCCCGACGTGATGAACAGCTATCCCCTGGTGTGGCGCTGGCGCGACTGGATCGTCCGCTCGCTGAACGCCGACAAGGGGTACGATCAGATGGTGGTGGAGATGCTCGCCGGTGACGAAATCGCTCCGCAGGATCCGGAGACAGTCGTGGCAACCGGTTTCATCGTCCGCAACTGGTTCAAATGGAACTACGACACCTGGATGCGGGATCAGGTCGAACACACCGGCAAGGCGTTTCTGGGTCTGTGGCTGCAGTGCAGTTTGTGCCACGATCACAAATACGATCCGATCTCGCAGCACGAGTACTTCCAGTTCCGGGCGGTATTCGAGCCTCTGGAGTTGCGGCACGATCGGATCGACACTGAAGCTGACCCCGGACCATTCAAGAAATACATCTATGGCCAGTCGTACGGTCCGATCACGACCGGTCTGGTCCGGGTCTTCGACGAGAAGCCCCAGGCCCAGACGCGCGTCTATCGCGGCGGCGACCAGCGAAACATCATTGAGGGACTCCCGCTGATGCCCCCCGGTGTCCCCCATTTTCTCTCTCAGCAGCCGCTGGAGATTCACCGGACTCCGCTCCCGCTGGAAACCTGGTATCCCGGCCTGCGTCCCAGCGCACAAAAAGAAGAACGGGAAAAACGCCGCTCGGCTTGCGCCGCGGCCGAAACGGTATTGGCGGCCGCCAAGACGTTGCACCAGGAGAAGCTCCCGGTTCTGCAGGAGGCCGTGACCAAAGCGGAGGCGAACCTTGCTGCGGCAATCGCCGCCGAGACCGCCGCCGGCTCACTGAGCGCTCCTCTGGATGGAACGCAGTCGCTGCTCTTGGATGCCGCGACGGGGCGACGAGTCTTGGTCAACGCGCTCCCCGGTGTGCCGGAGATCACCGGCGAGGCGGAGCTGAGTTTCACGGTCCGATTGTTCAGCGATGCGCACTTCAACGTGCAACTGGCGCTGGACGTCACGACTGGGGCGACGGGGGGCTGGGTTGGTTTTGAAGCGGGCCAGATCCTCACCTACAAGCCAGGCGGATTTGAGCAGGTTCGCGCCGGGACGTACGATTTGTCGAAGGGGCCAGTCACGCTGCACGTCACGCTGCGGCTCGACGTCGCGCAGGACCAATGCCTGCTGACCGTGGAACAGTCCGCCATGCCGTTGAAGCTGGTCGATCAGTTGCCCGCGGCGCTCAACGGCTGGCGGGGCCGGCGCGACGGCAAACAGGGGTTGTGGATCGACGCGCGTCCGGGAACCGTGGCGCTGATCGATGCCTTGCGGTTCCAGCCCCCGACAGGCGAGCCCTGGCTGGCCATCGACCTGGAACCGGAGAAGTATCCTCTCGGTCGCGACGTGGCCGGAGTTCAGGGTTGGTCGGTTCAGGGGTCGAGCCTCCCCCCCGCGACATCGCGCGTCGTCCGGTCTGTCCCCGCTTCCGCCGCGGCGCGCGGTGCGGAACAGGAGACGCTCCTCGCGCAGCGCGCTCTGGAGGCCAGTCTGCTGGCGGTCCATGCCGCGCAGGCGAAGCAGCAAGCCGCGCAGGGTGAGTTGGATGCGTTCGAGGCGCGACTGGCCGCCGAACTGTCGCGGCACGTAACGCAATCCTCCGATGCCGAGGGTCTGGCGCAGGCCGCGGCGGCCGCCGAACGCCGGGCGACCCATCTGGCGGCAGTGGCTGCCTCGGCGCAGAGCGCCTGGGGGCTGGCTCAGGCCGAAGCGCTTCCGATCAGTGATGCGAAACGCGGCGAGATGATCGACAAAGCCGCCGCGGGAGATGCAGCGGCGCGGATGGCGGCCAGCGCTGCGGAAGCCGCGCTGCAGAAGACCGACGCCACGTTTTCACCGCTCGGACCGACCTACCCGCGCGAGAGCACGGGGCGTCGCACGGCGCTGGCGCAATGGATCGTCGCGCGCCAAAATCCGCTGGCGGCGCGGGTCGCCGTCAATCACCTGTGGAACTGGCATCTGGGACGGCCCCTCGTGGAAACGGTCTCCAATTTCGGACGCAATGGAAAGCCCCCCACCCATCCGGAATTGCTCGATTGGCTGGCGGTCGAATTCATGGAGCAGGGCTGGAGCCAAAAGCACTTGCATCGGCTGATCCTCAATAGCGACGTGTATCGGCAATCGTCCCACGCACCGACCGGCCATCCTGGATTTCAGAAGGATCCCGACAATCGCCTGTTGTGGCGGGCGCATCTCAAACGGCTCGAAGCCGAGATGGTCCGCGACACGGTTCTCTACGTGGCGGGGGAATTGGATCCGACGCCAGGGGGGGCCGAGCTGGACCAGGCGCTGGGCTTGACCTCGCGGCGTCGCAGCCTGTACTTCGCACATCACGGCGAAGCGGGAATGCAGTTTTTGGAACTGTTCGATGCTCCAAGCACGCTGGATTGCTATCAGCGAACCGCTTCGATCCTGCCGCAACAGGCGCTGGCGCTTTCCAACAGCGAGCTGACACGACTGCAGGCGCGCCGCCTGGCGTCGAAATTGACGCAGGAACAGCCGGCCCAGTTCGATAACCTCCAGGCCGATCGATGGTTCGTGGTCGCCGCTTTCGAGCAGGTGTTGTCTCGCCCCCCGGACCCGATGGAGCTGACTGCTTCGCTGGAATTCCTCTCGCGGCAACGGGCCTTGTACGCCGAGGGGGCGGGAACGGCGGGGCCGACCGCCGCAGCACCCGAGGCCGCCCCCCCTGCCCCGGTCGATCGCAGTCGCGAAAGCCTAATTCAGGCGCTCCTCAATCACAACGACTTCCTGACGATTCGATAACAACCTGACCTAATGTGGTCCGGCCAATGGCCGGACGCAGACGATACCGATTGGTATGACCGGAGACGATTCATGACTGCTGCTCAGACCGGGTGTGGATGCGGCCCGGCGGCCGATCGCCGCGGATTCCTGGCCGACCTGGGCTTGGGATGTGCCGGTTTGGCGCTGGGAAACCTGCTGCTCCAGGATGGCATCGGGCGCGCGGCGGACCCGGAGCAGAACTGGTCTCCCCCCACGGGGCAGGCGCATGCGACCCCGCGGGCCAAGTCGGTGATCTGGGTGTTCCTCTCCGGCGGTGTCAGCCACATGGAGACGTTCGACCCCAAGCCGGCGCTGAATCAGCACGCGGGGAAGACGTTTGACGAGTCCGGCTATCCGAATCCGTTTCAATCGCCGTTCTACCTGGCGCGATCCCGTTCGGTGGTGGGGGACGATCGCCAGGTTCACAAAAAGATCTGGCCGATGCAGGTGGGTTTCGGCAAGCATGGCGCCGCGGGGATCGAAGTCAGCGACTGGCATCCGCACCTGGCGGCCTGCGTGGACGAGCTGTGCATCGTGCGCTCGATGTGGACGACCGACAACGACCATGCGGCCGAGTTCCAGATGCACACCGGACGACACGCCCTGGACGAGCGACAGCCGGTGATTGGTTCCTGGGTTCACTACGGTCTGGCCTCGCAAAACGAAAGCCTTCCCAAATTCGTGTTCCTGGGAGAATTCAAGGACACACGGGTGCGGCAGAATTTTGACCCCTATTACCTGGGTCCGGCACATGGTGGGATTCAACTTTCGCTCGACCCCCAGGCGCCCCTCCCCTACGGAGTGCGGAGCAAAGACGTTTCGGCGCGCGAACAGCAGAATGAGTTTGATCTGGTCGGTCAGTTGAATCGGCTGGCGGCCCTCCGCTATCCGGAAGACGATCAACTGCGGGCGCGCATCCAAACCTACGAACTGGCCTATCGCATGCAGACTTCGGTTCCCGAGGCGCTCCGTCTGGAAGAGGAGACCCAGGAAACGCAGCAGTTGTACGGCATCGACAATCCCACCACCGCTGTGTATGGGCGGAGACTCTTGGCGGCGCGCCGCCTGGCGGAACGGGGAGTGCGGTATTCCCTGGTCTATCTCAGCGACTACGGAGAATGGGATTCGCACCAGAAGCTCAAGGAGAATCATGCCCGTTCGTGTGAGCGGGTCGATAAGCCGCTGGCGGGGCTAATCCGCGATCTGGGTCGCCGTGGCCTGATGGAAGACGTGGTCGTGGTGTGCTGTACCGAGTTCGGACGGACGCCGGCGG
This sequence comes from Planctomycetales bacterium, assembly GCA_046152955.1. GTDB lineage: Bacteria > Planctomycetota > Planctomycetia > Planctomycetales > Planctomycetaceae > SIAF01. Next base: position 30,769 of record JBJXGA010000261.1, read on the forward strand.
TGGAAGCGGGAGGGATGTTCAACGCCCCCGGAACCGGCCGGGACCATCATCCGCACGGTTTCACGGTGTGGTTTGCCGGGGCGGGGTTGAAGCGGGGCTTCGTGCATGGCGCCACCGACGAACTGGGATTTCACGCGGTGGAGCACCCGCACTACGTCACCGACATCCACGCCACGCTGCTGCACCTGTTGGGATTGGATCCCCGCCGTCTGGAGATTCCCGGCCGCAAACGGCTGGAGATTGACCACGGCCAGGTGATCCGGGAAATTCTTGCGTGAAGTCTCCGAATTTGCACATTGAACCCATTCGTTTCCGCACGGTACAATGCCGAGCAAGGGCGATTTGATCAACAGTGCAGATCGTCTCACTCCAGTGGAGCGCGTCGGATGAGTTCGCAGTTGGAACTGCCGGAAATCGAGTATCCTGAATCGGATGGCAAACCGATGGGTGAGACCGACGTGCATCGCGGCTGGATGAACCGCGTCATCGACCTCCTGAAGTATCGCTATCAAAAACAGCGGGTCTACGTCACCGGCAATCTACTGCTGTACTACGAACGGGGCAATGCCAAGCGATTTGTCTCGCCCGATGTGTTCGTGGTGAAAGAGTGCGATCCGAGCGAGCGGCGGGTATTCAAGATCTGGGAAGAAGGAGTCACGCCGCAGGTGGTATTCGAGGTCACTTCGCTGGGAACGCGACAGGAAGACTTGAAGTCGAAGCACCAGCTTTACCAGAGTTTGGGAGTCGAGGAGTATTTTCTGTACGACCCCACGGGAGAATACCTGAAACCCCCGCTGCGCGGGTATCGACTGAACGGCGGAGTCTATCGTCCTCTGAAAGGGGACGCGGCAGGGGAACTGGCCTGCGAACAACTGGACATCCGGCTGCGGGTCGAGGATGGCCAATTGGTCCTGCGCGACGGCCAGACCGGAGCGGAGCTGTTGACGCGCTACGAAGCCGCGGAAGCGGCACGGGAGGTGGCCGAGGGGGTGAGACTGGCCGCCGAGGCGGCTCGCCAAGTGGAACACGAAGCCCGGCTTGCCGAACAACAAGCGAGAACCAAGGCCGAGGCGGCGCTCAAATCGGAGGCATCAGCACGCTTGGCGACGGATGCGGCGCGTCTGGAAGCTGAGGCAGCGCGCTTGGCGGCTGAAGCGGCGCGCGTGGAGGAAGAGTCAAGACGCCTGGAGGAGCAGACGACACGATTGGCTGCCGAAGCGCGGAACCGAGAACTCGAAGCCGAGTTGGCGCGGCTGCGGGAGCAACTGCGGGCTTCAACAAATGACGCCTCAGGTTGAGCCGTGGCGAACGGGACGTTTTCATCGGAGCGTCTTCAAGCAACATTTTCACTGGCAACTGGAGCATCGCCCCTCAACTCAACTCCTGAATCGGTCGGCCCCTCGCCGACGATGCTCCTCGGGCGGCCTGAGAAATCGTCGTAGTGGGTGTCGAGCGGGATGCCCAGCGTGTGGTAGATCGTCGCCAGCAGGTCCAGCGGAGAATTGATCCCACGCGTTCCCGAAGGGTACAATGCGGAGTATGGACGATATGATCAAAAGTGCAGATCGTCTCAATTCAGTGGAGCGCGTCGGATGAGTTCGCAGTTGGAACTGCCGGAAATCGAGTATCCTGAATCGGATGGCCAACCGATGGGTGAAACCGACGTGCATCGCGGCTGGATGTATCGCGTCATCGACATCCTGCAATATCGCTATCGGAACCAGCGGGTCTACGTCACCGGCAATCTGCTGCTGTACTACGAACGGGGCAATGCTAAGCGATTTGTCTCGCCCGATGTGTTCGTGGTGAAAGAGTGCGATCCGAGCGAGCGGCGGGTATTCAAAATCTGGGAAGAAGGAGTCACGCCGCAGGTGGTGTTCGAGGTCACTTCGCTGGGAACGCGACAGGAAGACTTGAAGTCGAAGCACCAGCTTTACCAGAGTTTGGGAGTCGAGGAGTATTTTCTGTACGACCCCACGGGAGAATACCTGGAACCGCCGCTGCGCGGGTATCGGCTGAACGGCGGCGTCTATCGTCCTCTGAAAGGGAACGCGGCAGGGGAACTGGCCTGCGAACAACTGGACCTCCGGCTGCGAGTCGAGGATGGCCAATTGGTTCTGCGCGACGGCCCATCCGGAGTGGAACTGTTGACGCGCTGCAAAGCGGCCGAAGCAGCACAGGAAGCGGCTGAAATGCGGAACCGAGAACTCGAAGCCGAGTTGGCCCGTCTTCGTTCGAGCCCGACGGCAAAATCATCCAAGCCCCAGTAGCGCAGTTCAGCCCAGCTCCTGAATCGGCTTTCCCCCGCCGACGATGCTCGTCGGGCGGCCTGAAGAATCGTCGTAGTGGGTGTCGAGCGGGATGCCCAGCGTGTGGTAGATCGTCGCCAACAGGTCGAGCGGGGTCACGAGTCGCTCGCGGACTCCTCCGCCCTGTTTTTCGCTGGCCCCCACCACGCGCCCCCCGGCCAGTCCCCCCCCGGCCAGCATCACTGAAAAGCAATCGGACCAATGGTCCCGTCCGGCGTGGCCATTGATTCGTGGCGTGCGACCGAATTCTCCGACGCAGTAAACGAGTACGTCCCCCAAGAGGCCCCGCGCGTCGAGGTCTTCCACGAGCGCGGCGATCGCCCGATCGAGCGGGGGGAGGTGTTCGTCGAGTCCTTTGACGATGTCGTTGTGATGGTCCCAGTTGCCGGTGTTGATGTTCACGCACCGGGCCCCCGCCTCGATCAGTCGCCGCGCCAATAGCGCGCTTTGACCGTAGCGGTGCCGACCGTATTGGTCGCGGAGGCGGGGATCCTCGCGGCTGATGTCAAACGCGTCGCGGACCCGATCGCCGGTGACCATCTCGAGCGCCTGGCTCTTGAAGGTGTCCAATCCCTGCATGACGCCGCTGTCGTCCAGATCGCGGCGGAGCGTATCGAAAGCCCCCAAGAGCCGCCGCCGCGAACCGACATTTTGCACCGTCAAGCCAGCGGGAAGGGACAGGTTGGGAACTTTGAAGTCGGCGGCGTTGGGGTCGGCCCCCACTTCGAATGGATTGTACGCCTTGCCCAGATAGACCGCTCCCTGGTAGCCGAACGCTTCCGCCTTGGGGATCGACACGTAGGCCGGCATCTGCGGGGCGCGGGCTCCCTGGGCGCAGGCGATCACCGAACCCAGCGACGGCTTTTGTGCCGCGTTGCGGGCGAGCGTCGGTCCGAAGTAACCCGTCTGCATCCAATGCGCCAAGGGGGCGTGGATGCCGTTCTCATGATGGACCGACCGGACCAGCGACAGCCGATCCATGACGCGCGCCTGGCACGGCAACCGTTCTCCCAGGAGAATGCCGGGAGCGGTGGAAGCGATCGGCTGATACGCGCCGCGGTATTCCGCCGGCGCGTCAGGTTTCAGATCATACGTATCCTGCTGACTTAGGCCCCCGTCGGTCCAGAACACGATCAGCGACTTCTGGCCGGTCGCCGGGGCGGCTTCTCCCCGCGCCTCCAGGCGCAACAGATCAGCCAGCCCCAGTCCCAGTACGGGAGCGCCGATCTGCAGTAGTTGTCGACGACTGACCCCGTCGCATCGTCGAAAACCTTCGCCGCACATAGAAAGCATGATGACTTCTCCGAACAATCGGTCAGTGGTTGAAGAGGAACTCATTGGTGGCCAGCAGTGACCAGATCAGCGACCGAAGCGCTTCCGACTGGTCCGGTTCCGATTGCAGAAAATCGACGGCGATTCGCAATTCCTCGGCGCTGGGCCCGCGCGCCAGGACGCGGACAAACGCCGCTTCCACCCGCTCGGCGAGGGGCCGCGCGCTGGCGGCAATGCGCCGGGCGTAGCCCGTTTCATCAGTCAGTTTGCGATGCACCTCAGTCGAGTTGACCAGTTCCAGCGCTTGCGACAGCGACGGAGCGTCGACCCGTTCGCATTCGCAGGCGGACATTCGCGCCGGTCGGCCGAAGACATCCAAAAAGTGGGCCGCGACGTTTTCATCCGGCAAATCAATCGCGCGGGTTCCCAAAGGGAGCTTGCCTGGGCCACCGGAAAACGGGGTCGGCGATTCGAGTACCTGGCTGATGCCATCCAGCAGCACTTCGGCAGAGAGTCGCCGCGGGTAATACCGCGCAAAGGTCTGTGTATCCCCCGCGTTCCACGCGTTGGGCGTCGAGTCCAGACTGTAGGCGTCGCTGTTGCAAATCGTGCGGACCAGGTGCTTGACGTCGAAGCCGTGGGCGACGAAATCGCGGGCCAGCTCGTCCAGTAATTCGGGATGCGAAGGGGGATTGGTGCTGCGGGCGTCATCGATGGGATGAATGATCCCGCGGCCGAAGAAATGAGCCCACATCCGGTTGACCATCGTCCGGGAGAGGGACGGATTTTCCGGAGCGGTCATCCAGTCCGCCAAGCTTCGCCGCGGATCGTCAAACCGCCCCAACGAAAACGGCGCTTCCCCCAGCGCGCGGGGAGATATCGGTTCTCCTGTGCGCGGATGCGCGATCTCTCCCGCTTCCTTGAGGAAAATGACCTCGTCGGTCGGAACTTCGGCGTCGGCAAAGCCCCCTTTGCGCCCCACGCGGGCGAACACCGCGGCCAGTCCGAAATAGTCCGCCTGGCTCCAGCGCTCCGAGGGATGGTGGTGGCACTGGGCGCATTGAATGCGGACTCCCAGAAACGCCTGCGCCACCGATTCGACGTACTCTTGCGGTTTTCGGACCGTGCGGTACCAGATCGTTGGCGGGTTTTCGCTCTGGCTGCCGGTGGCGGTCAGAATCTCGGTGACGAACTGGTCGTAGGGCTTGTTGGCAGCGATCGAATCACGAATCCATCCGGCGAACAGCGTCGTTCCCGCCCGTTGTTTGCTGGTCGAATAACCAGCGCCCCGATTTTGCAGGATGTCGGCCCATTTGAGCGCGAAGTAGCTGGCATATTCCGGACGCTCCAGGAGCCGATCGATCAGCCGCGCGCGCTTGTCGGGACGGCGGTCGTCGCGATACTGCTGGATTTCGTCGGGGGTGGGAAGCGTTCCGCAGATGTCCAGCGACGCGCGGCGGAGGAACGCCTCGTCCGAGACGGGGGCCGCGGGAGCGATCGACAGCCGGCGCCATTGCTGCAACAGCCTGTGGTCGATGAGCGAATTCGCCAGCCGGGGCTCCAGGGCATCCAGCCGCGCGGAAATGGCGGCTGCCGTCGATGGATCGGAAGTGAAGGGAACCGCCACGTGAAATGTGTCGATCTGGTCGCCGAACCGCGCCATGACGGCACACAATCCCGGACGCGTGCCGGTCTGAACCAGTCCATCGGCGTCGGGGCTGGCAATCTGGGGCTCGTTGGATTGATAGACTGCCTGCCGCGTGACGTCGCGCGTGGTTCCGTTGGAGTAATACGCCGTCACCAGAAGCTGCAGACGGGATCCGGTCTGGAGAATTCGAGTGGAGGGAGAGAGTTCAATGCGCTCCAGCCGCGGATCGTCGTCGCGGGGCGGCGGGGCGCCGTCGGCAATCCAATCGCGGAGGAGGCGGTAATCGTCACTGTTGGTTTCCAGACGCCGCCCCCCGCCATGCGGCGTTCTCGCGGTTCCCTTTCGGAGCAGCAGACTGTCATCGGGGTCGGATACGGAAATCCTCCGGCCGCGCGACTCCTGGACAAGCGTATGGAAGTCAAACGCCGGTTCGAACCCGAGGAGCGACAACGAGAAACCATTCTGTCCCGTCGCTTTGCCATGACACCCGCCGCTGTTGCAGCCCAGCCGCGTCAGCAGCGGCACGACGTCGGTGGCAAACCGCACCTGGTCGGCGACTGGACGGTCGTCCGCGGCAATACCCGCTCGGCCCAGCGACAGCAACAGCAGTGCTGCCCCCCAGGGAGCGATCCAGGACGAGCATCGGTGGCAACGAATCGCGCGCGGCATCGGTGGTTACTCGACGATTTCCAGCGGGAGAAAACTACTTCCTTGAAATACCGGGGTATCTTCCACGACACCCACGGCCAGCAGACGCACAAAGGGCTGATGTCCCAGGGGCGCGTCATCGTTGACGATGATCTGCAGCGAACCCGTGTCGGTTTGTCCCACAAACGTCTCGCCACGACCGCGCAGCCCAGGGACGTTGGTGATGTGGCCGGGGGCCGCCAGTTCCGTATGGATTTTGCCGATGAACCCATTCCGCCGTTCCGCGGCATAGCGCACGACGAACGTCTCGCCGCGCCGCGCTCGTGCGGGGGCAAAGCGATCGGCCTCCAGGAGAAATGCCGCCGGCTGGACATCGATCGTGACCGGATTGCTGCACACCGTCACCCCCTCGACCTTGTTGTCCGGGGGTACGAGCACCGTCGTCTCCGCACGAATCGCGAACGAATACTTTCCGAGGGGAAGCTGCGGCGGAAGGTAAAAACTGACGTATCCCCGATCCGACCCGGCGGGGATGATCGCTGTTTCGTTGCGAATGGCGTCGGGCAGTCCGATGCCGATGAGTTTGACCGGCGCCTGGTGTTCCGGATGACGGCGATCGATCTGCACTGCCACGTCGACGATTCCGCCGGGGGAGTGCCGCACGCGCAACGCGCCATACAGATGGTGTTCCAGGACTTTGTGCGCATCCGCCTCGATCGAAAGGGGCGCTTCGCCGGAGACACCCACTGGAATCGTCGATGTCAGCCGACTCCAGCCGTTGGGGGTTCCCGCGCGGACGACCGTCCCTCCGCGGACCAATCGGGCAGCGGCCCCTTCCGCCGTGCCGTGCAGCGTCAGCGCCGTCATCGCCGCCGGCGCCGAGCGCGCCGCGGACACGACCAGCGTCCCCCGATCGACTCCCGGTCCCAGCCACACGTCGGGGCACTCCACCCCTTCGGGAAGCGACGACGCCGCCACCCGAATCCCCCCGTCCAGTCCTCGTCGCCCGATCGCCACCACGTCGAGCAACTCCCGTCCTCCACGTGCCAGATTGAGTCCGAACGGGTCTGTGCGGTGCGGAATCACGACGAGGTGAAACTCCGGTTCCGCCCGGCACACGCTCAGGTGATAACGCCTGCGGGGATCGTCATGCGGGCCACCAATCAGGTTGCGGACCACAATCAGAAAGCGTCCTTTGGCCGGCGCGACCCATCTCCCGCACGGATCCAGATGTGTCGTGGGGAGTCTCTTTCCTCCGAGGTTCTGAACTTCGTCGCCGAACCGGGCAAGTTCCTTGGTTCCCGTTGAGTCCAGGACCGAAATCTCCAGGTCCACCGGGGCGCCCATCCGTTCGCCATACGCTTCCAGATACAGCACCTCGCCGCGCTGCGCTTCGGCGGCGTACCAGTCTCGTTCCTCGCGCGCGGCAAGCTGTCCCCCCACGTGGCCGGGAATCGCGATCTGTTGCGCCGTCGTCGCCGAGTGATTGTCCCCATTGTCAACCGCGACCGGCCCGTCGGTCACTCCGATCAGAATGGGATGCGCGGTCCCTGGGTGGTGATAGGCGAATCCGTCGATCACCCCCTGCGCCGGCTGCAACCGCAACGGAAGGGGCCAGGCGGGGTACGTCTGCGTGGCGGGGAGTTCCAAATCCAGACGATCGAGCGCCGGTTCGGAGGATTGTGCCCCCCCTGAGACGCTCCCCGCCGCGGGAGTTGTCCCTGGAAGATTCCAGCCATAGAGCGTGACTCTCGCCGCATGGTCCTGTTCGACGACGGCCGGAATGGTGAACGCCGCGCGAGGCCCGGCGTCCAGCTCCAGACGGTAGTAATGCTCCGCCCCTCCGGCCGCGATCAAATCCTGGATCCTCACAAAATAGACGCCGTCGCGGGGAACCGACAAATCGACGAACGGATCGCTCCCATGGTATCCCCGATTGACCGCCAGTCGCCTACCCTGAGAATCAAAGACCTCGATCACCCCGCGCATTCGGGAATCAATCCGTTCGCACCAGCCGTCGATGACGACCCGCTGTCCCTGAGCTGCTTCGAACCGATACCAGTCGCTGTCTCCTTCCTGGCCAAGACGCCCATTGACCGCAGTTCCCAACAGAACCGATTGAGCGGCCGCCAGCGAGTCATTCGGCTCCTGCTCGAGCAGTTCATCCAGCGTCCCGATCACGAATTGCCGGGGCGGACTGAGCCCATGCTGGCCGACCGCATAGAGATCATAACTTCCCGCCGGGGTCTGTCGCGGAATCGTGAGCCGGAACCGGTCCGCCGCCAGCGGCGTGCATTCGACTCCAGGGGCGGAACAGACGAGCGATTTCAGTCCCACCAGGTGGGCGCCAGCCACCGTGACCTCCACCGTCGTTCCGACTGCCGCGCCGCAGGGAAATACTGTCTGAACCACCGGCGGCGGAGGATCAGCCCCCCAGAGCGGACTGACCGGCATCAATATGCCGAGCAGCACTGGCAGCCACAGTGAAAGTCCTATCCGCCATCGATGCGAACCGACAATCATGGCAAGGAAATCGGCACCGGCGTGCAAAAAAGGGGGGAACAGCGGGGCATGGTCGAATCCAGGAGGAACCGCACACATCAGTATACACTGTTGCGTGGCCGAACGCACCTGAGATTCGGGCCACCAAGTTGGGACGTTGGGATGGGACTGTTCCTTGGCGAACCGCTCGACGCGCGCCCCGGAAACCGGCGCCTCCTCGGGATTCGATTCGTGATATCATCCACGTGCCCTATTCCGTCCAATTTCGAACTGCCCGAGGTACTGCCGTGACGGTTGGTCTTCGTGCCTTGAAGGCAATTGCCGCGATACTCGTCATTCTTTCGTTCTATCTCTGTCAAGCCGACGAACCGGAAAAATCTAAGCAAATTCCGGATGCGATGCTCGCCGAGATGGGGGGCAGGAGCGCGACGACAATGGATTGAAAATGAAGTTCGTCTGGTGCCCACCGGGGAGGTTTGAAATGGGGCCTGCACGACATGCACGCGAACGTGTGGGAATCGTGTCGAGATCCGTTCGCGGACAAACTGCCGGCGGGACGTGTCCCGGAAGTGAACGAGGGCTCGAATTGGGTGCTCCGGAGCGGAAGCTGGGTCGGCGGCGCGGCGGTGTGCTAGTCCATGTGGCGTAGCGCGATCGGCCCCGACTACCGGAGCTGCTCTCATGGCCTCCGTGTCGCCCTCAGTCCCGTCCCGCCAGTCGAGCCTGAGAGCCGACGCTGACAGCAGGGGCACGTCAGGGACACGGCAGTAGCGAGCCCCCGTGGGACAGACATTTGGCTCCGCAATGAGGGTGGGCGAAGTTCCGCGACCTGGAACGCATCGGTTCCACGTCCAGCGGAAGGCGGGGATCTCGGCGGCGGAAATGGATACGTGAGCGTTACAGATGGTGGATATCGCGGCGGGGAGAATCGAGCGAAGCATCCTGAACACGTCGCCAAGTCCAGGAGCGCCAGCACACTGTGCCGACCATTTTGGCGATGGACCAGCCGACGGCCACGGCCTTCGTGAAGCTCGTTCATCGCCCAACCGCGAAGCCCTGGTCGGTACCTCACGCCACATTCTGAGAATTTCAAACGCTTCACGAAAAATGCATGCGTGGCGACCTCGGCCGAGGTATACGCTCATCATCGTAACGGACTCTCCGTAACCCTGAATGCCTCCGTCCAGACGAACGAAACTAGTTCTGATTTCCAAATCAGCCCCACTCCATTGCATTTTCTCGACTAGAGGAACAAAATGCAGAGGTCTACGCGGCGCTCATGATGGGCGTCCTGTGATTTGTGATGTGCCAGTGTCAAGGGATCATGCGGTGCGGGCCATCACGGGGTTTTTCGGACCAGACGCTTCGGCGCACGAATTTCTTTCGTGTACTTGGCGGTTCGGGCCAGCTTTTTCCGAGATCACCGTCATGATGGCAGAAACCAACAGCCGCCGATCCGTGAGCCCGCGCTTGAAACCAGGGCTTGAGATTTTGCAAGAAGCCTGGGATCTTGCTCACAAACTGCAACAGGATCCCTGGCAATGCGCCGTCGAAATCGACGTCCTGCGGTCTGCGGGAGTGTCCCAAAACGATGTCCGCTGGCTTCTCAGCCAGGGATTATTGCGCGAGGGGCATGAGCTGACCCGTCCCAACGACCGCCGCCGGCGCTTTCGCGAAGTCAAATCTCTGGCAGTCACTGACCATGCCTGCTTCGTCTTGACCGACGATGGATATCAATATGCCTGCGAAAGCGCTGATCGCCCGATCGGCACTCCAAAGATCATCGCACTGGCAAGCCTCAAATCATGTGAGTCTGTCATCCAGGAAACGGCGGGCGAAAACTGCGTGAGCCGTCAGGGGCAGACCCCCCAGGCCGATTGCACCCCAACGTGGGACTCAACATTGCACGAATTGCGTGTCGGTGACTCGCTGGTCAAGCGATTCAGCCACCCCGCACCTTCGCAAGAGTTGATATTAACGGTCTTTCAGGAAGAAGGCTGGCCACCGGCGATCGACGATCCATTGCCTGGCCAGTTCAAGCAGGACCCGAAGCGGCGACTGCACTACACGATCCAAAACCTCAACCGCGCTCAAGGCACGCCCGGCATCCACTTCTTCATTAACGGGAATGGCCAATCGATTCGGTGGCGATTGCTCGGCCCGATTCATTGACGGCGGCTCGACACACGGGCGACGCACGAGCGACGCGCAGGCGACGGTAGCGTTCTCCGGGATTATGGGTATCGTTACAAGAATGCCGTTCACGGGCAACGAATGCTGCCATGCGTGTCTTCCACCTACACTTCACTGGCTGCGATGCGGATCGGACTTCGTGCCACACCAAAGAACAGTGCAGATTCCGACAAATCGTCTGGCTGCTCGATCAGCAACGATAGCTTAGAAACCTGCAAGATGGTCTATTTTAAGCGTCCGGTATTGCGGCTTGATTTCGTCTAGTGAAATGACGCACGCATGAACGAGGCACACCACTGGTCTATTCGAAAGGGGAGTTGTCGTGTCAGATCCGATTTTGCTGTGGAACGAAGTCGCGCTGGAAGCCAACCGCGTAAGCCATACCAACGGTAAGGGGGAACAGACCGGCCCACCGCTCAGTGCGAGAGCACTGGCCATCGTTCACTTGGCAATGTACGACGCATATGCAGCGGTCAACACGGCTGCCGGTTTACCCCCGTACTTTCCAGGGCTTCCAACGGCTCCAGGCACCGCGAGCGCAAATGCAGCCGTAGCAGGTGCCGCATACACCGCCTTATCCGCCATGTTTCCCAGCCAGCAGAGTTTTTTCGACATCAAGCTGGGCCAGGCGGGTTCTGTATTAGACGCTGGACACGACTTTGGCGTCGCGGTCGCCCGAATCATCCTTCAAGATCGCGCGCTGGATCCGCTCGCTGGCGATGCCGGCTATTTTCCGTCACCCGCCCGCGGCCGCCATCGGGCCGACCCCGACAATCCAACGCAAGGCTTCCACGCCCCTTTTTACGGAGCCAAGTCAAAGGGATTTGCCGTCACGACGCGCCATACCCTGGACCGCCCGCCACTCGATGATTCCGAGTACCTCACCGCGTTGAGGCAGGTGCGACGTCTCGGAATCGCGCCAGATTTGGCGGGCACACTTCCCGGAAGCAGTTCCCGGCGGACACCAGAGCAGTGTCTTATCGGCCTGTACTGGGGCTATGATGGTGCGTTCGGACTGGGGACGCCGCCGCGGCTTTACAACCAGATTGTTCGTCGGTTGGCAATCGACCGTGGAACGACCGAGCCTGATAACGCTCGCCTGTTTGCGCTCGTCAACGCCGCCATGGCGGATGCGGGAATCCTGGCCTGGGACCAGAAGTACATATACGACTTCTGGCGCCCTGTGATCGGCGTCCGCGAGCATGATCCCTCAATGGGACCGGCCACGACGATGCCCGGCAACAGCATTTCGGACGATTCCGATCCGAACTGGTTGCCGCTGGGTGCACCGTCGACGAATTCAACGAAGAAGAACTTTACTCCGAATTTCCCGGCCTATCCTTCGGGACACGCTACTTTCGGCGCCGCGGCGTTTCACATCACACGGCTGTTCTTCAATATCGCACCAGGGCACCGGAATGACGATTCTTTGTTCAACGGACTCGATTTTGTTTCCGACGAGTTCAACGGAACAAATCAAGACAACGGCGGTACAGTGCGCCCGCACCATCTTCGCAATTTTCCGCGCGGACTATGGCACATGATTGTCGAAAACGGATGGAGTCGCATTTTTCTCGGAGTCCATTGGAGTTTCGATGCGTTTGCAGTCGACTCGAATGGCGAACCCGATTTCTCTAGAAACGTTGGGGGCGTTCCACTGGGTCTGAATATCGCTGAAGACATTTACGCCAGTGGAATGGTCAAATCGCCTGTTGGCCCAAGATCCTGAATGTTGCGGGCGCGTCAAGCGGCTACGTCTAAACAAGAGCACTCGTTTGGTCCGATTTCAGGCCCAGACCCAGATTTGCAAGGAGATTGCAATGGCTGAGAAACGTGTCGAAATGCAGAATTTCCGATTCGTCCCGGAAACGATTGCCATTGAGGTGGGTGACAGCATCAAATGGGTGAATCGCGGATCTGCGCGGCACGACGCGCGGCGCGAGCTCACTCCCATGTTTGCGACCAATCTGCTCGCTCCCGGAGAGGAATCGAACCCGATCACTTTCAGTCAGGCAAGCGATATGGCTGGGTTCGAGTATTTCTGCGCCCCACACGCGTCGTTCATGCGCGGACACATCGTCGTCGTTCTTCCCGGCAGCGACATGTCGGCGTTTTCTGCTGAGCATGCGCGTGCCGGACATCATGAACTCGCCGAGACGGTTGTCGAGGTGATCGCCAAGAGCGGCGGACCAGGTCATCGTTGGGAGGATCAGAACGGGGCAGCATCGCCGCAGGAAGCGACGATTGGCAGGCCCGAAAATCGTCTGATGATCAGAGTCAACAACGGCGACATTGTAAGATTCAGAGTGGCCAGCGTACCGCAGCATGCCGTCATATTTGAAAGGGCAAAAGAGGAGACGCGTGCGGGAGTATGGCAGGTGGTCCCGGGCTCGGGGGAGCTGGGCGATCTCCCCGTGGATTTTAGGAACTTTGATCGGACCATTGCGCAGAAGACCCCGAAAAAGGGAAACGGAGGCGTCTTGATCGAAATCAAGATCATCAATCTGACGCATGGGAGCAGTATTCTGTTCGCTTGCGATCCGCATTCCACCGGGACCGACCCGACGAAGCAGCCGATGCTCGGTGCGATTGTCCCGGTGAGCTAGCAGCGACGTGGCTTGGCTGTGCCGAAACCATGCGGCCTGTATTCGGGAGGCGACGATGCGATATCGAGATCTGCGTTTTCGGCCACGTCCGGCGCTGCAAACGCCGCCGGACCGCGTGGGCGTCGCGCCGCACGTGGAGCGTGCGATCGCGGACGCCGCGATGATGGAGGAAATCGGCCACGCCGCGCCTCTGGCGCTGCGCGATCAAATCATCTTTTTGTTGACCGCGGCCACCGAGGTCGAGCATTCCCTGCTCGTCCAGTACCTCTATGCCGCGTATTCCCTGGAAACGGATCCGGCAAGATTCGTCGGCCCCGACCTGACGCAAGCAGTGCGATTGACGGGCAAGGCGGCCGGATGGCAAGAAAAGATCGCTAAGACGGCCCAGGAGGAAATGGGCCACTTGATGACGCTCCAAAACGTGCTTCGATTGCTTGGCGGCCCACTCAACTTTGAGCGTGAGGTTTTTCCGTTTCGCTCTCAATTCTATCCGTTTCACTTCATTCTGGAGCCGTTGACGAAAACATCGTTGGCAAAATACATTGCTGCCGAGATGCCCGAGCACCCCGATCCACAGGTGATGAGCGAATATCAGCGAAGGACCATTCTGCAACGGGCTGAGCTTGGCACGAATGGACTTCCCATCAACCGCGTCGGAGCGCTCTACCAAACCCTGATCGAGCTTGTGCGGATGCTTCCCGAAGAGGATTTCGTCCTGGACGACGCAAACCACGACGAGTCGCGGCTCAAGCTGTCATACGAAGCGGATGCGGACAGTTGGGGTGCCAGTGGCGATTTGAATCCCTTCAATGGAGTTAAGCTCATACTGGCGACGAAATCGTCGGTGGTCGATGCGCTAACGGTCATTGCACGCCAAGGCGAAGGGACGATGGCCACTGCCGCGCAACCAGAATCTCATTTCGAGCGATTCCTGAGCATCTATTTGGACTCGGATTTTCCCGACGAACGGGACGAACCGGTGTCGTGGTTCGCTGCGCGGCCGGTGCCGACGAACCCCAACACCTCGGAAGCGAGTGATCCCGATCCGCAGCAGGAAAGGATCCTGGTGCCGGGCCGCATCACGAATTCGACGACGCTCCTCTGGGCACAGCTCTTCAACGTGCGATACCGCATGCTGCTGGCCGACCTCGTACACTACCTGCGATTAAGCAGCCTTGATTGTGTCGATGCGCGTTCCAAACTCAACGAGTACGCCTTCGTCGAAATGTTGATCGGGATCAAGCCCCTCGCGTTGCGGTTGACGACCCTTCGTCAACATGCCGATGATTCGCGTGGCGATTTTGCAGTCGCCGGCGCCCCATTCGAATTGCCCTACACCTTGGCCATGCCACTATCGGAGGCAGACCGCTGGCGGCTCCACCGCGACTTGCTCGTGGCCTCTGATCATTTGATCGATGCGATCCGGAACACACCTTCCGGGTCGGATCCCGACGATCCGGTTCTTAAACCCATCGAAGATTTCGACGACGGTCGGAGATCGTTTATTGCCGAGCAAATTACACAGGCGGTGCCGACTCTGGTTGCAATTGCTGGCGGTTCCTGAAGCGGTTCATTTCCGGAAAAAGCAACGCGCGGGTTCCGGCGGATGATTGGACGAGAGTTCGTTCGGGAGTTGAGTTCCATGAATCCTTACAAGAATTCTCTTGGGAAGGTTTGGGCAGCGGTGGACGTCAATGGATAGTGTGTGCCGGAGCTTTTGTCCGTTGGCAAGTAGCACAACCCTTTGACACGTTAGGAGCTGACAATGGCAGTGCCAGAAGCGCGTCTCGCGATCGTGCGCAGTCTATTGAACAACCTGATCGGAACTCGGAGCCCGAGGCATCCGGGGACGATCGGCGGTGCATCCCAGATGTTATTGCGTCGCTTCTGGGATCTTCCTCGCAATGACTTTGTCAATGCCGTCGTCTACGGGCAACAAGTCATCGTCGTCGTTGTTCCCGGAAATTCGGCGTTGATCAAATCTCTGAAGGGGGATCCCCCGTTTAATGGGGCCTTTGATCCAATGCCGCCAGGCGGGCCTTACATGAACGGCGCCGATATCGCGTTTATCGAGCAGTGGATTGCCGACGGCGTCCCGGATATCGATGCTAGTCTTAAGTTCATGTGACGTGCTTGTAATCAGGGCGCGACTCGCATTACGAGGACAAGGCTGGTGACCACTTTAAGCTGGCACTGCCGCTTATTCGGGGTTGAGAATTATGGACGCGAAGAAGTTGACCAAGGCGTCGGCGCCCAAGGCGTTGGGCGGGTATCTCGTGAAACTGGCGGCGGCTCATGTGCACCATGACCCCCATGCGATGAGCTCAACCCGAAAGACGACCCATCACGGGCATGAGATCATGGTGGAGACTTCGTATCGCATCACCATCGATGGCAAGCCAATTGACGTGCCGCTCATGGTCGGCGATGACGGCCAGGTTCATTGTCATTCCCTTCCCAACTACCAGTTTGGATCGGCACTCGACCTTGTGAAGGTCTTGATCGATCTCTTTCCTGACGATATGCCCAAAGCCGGCCGTACAAAGGACAAGGGCAAGCCCGCTGCCGCAAAACACCATCGTGCGGTCCCGAAACGGAGAAAGTAGTTATGGCGGTAACTCGAAAGAATATCCTCGCCGACGCGGCGGCGCGAGATGCCTTTATTCGGGGCCTCAAGCTGCTGAAGGCCGAGGATTCCGGCACGACCACGGCTGATTTCGGGATTCCGGGTGCGGCCCGGCCGGTCAGCACCTACGACCTGTTCGTCGTCTGGCATCACCTGACGATGAACCAGTTGACCCCCCCCGGAAACTCGGCGGGCCGCAATGCCGCACACCGCGGCCCCGTGTTTCTGGCTTGGCATCGCGTGATGTTGCTCATCCTCGAACAGAACCTGCAGCGGGTGCTGACCGATCTGTCGTTCGGGCTTCCCTATTGGGATTGGGCGGCCGACGGCGATAAACCAACGGCGCAGCAGCCGAACTCGCCGATCTGGGCTGCGAATTGCATGGGCGGCAGTGGTGATCCCGTCACGACGGGACCGTTCGCGTTCAACCCTTCGGATCCCGTCAGTTGGCGCATCCGTATCCAGGCAGGTATGGCAGGTTCGCTCCAGGCCGTCAACCGGGGCCTACGTCGTCGGCTCGCTGCACCGCCGCCGTCAGGGGTCACCACGCTGCCGAAGACTACTTCCGTCTCGGGTTCGCTCGGTTTGACTCCCTATGACCAGGCCAACTGGGATACGTCTGCCGGAGGATTCCGCAATCGGGTCGAGGGCTGGCAGACTGAGTCGGCGCTCTCTCCGCCGGGCTTGCACAATCGCGTTCACGTCTGGATCGGAGGTGATATGTCTCCCTCGACATCGCCCAACGACCCGGCCTTTTACCTCAATCATTGCAATATCGATCGCATTTGGGAGGGCTGGATGACCCGTCATGGCCGCCATTACCTGCCGGACATGACGGCACCTGCTACTTTGCGCGGCCACCGCATCGATGACCCGATCCTATCCCCGTTTTCCGGGACGACTGCCACGCCCCGCGCAGTTCTCGACGTCGGTGCGATCTATCAATATGACTCACTACCGTAGCATTCACGCCAGACCATTCGGCGGTCAAGCCAGGGGACATCGGAGCATGACATCGATTCGATCGAGACTGACACAGAAGCGAGCCAGCGTAGCCGATTTTCAGTCACTGCCGGATACGACGATCACCATCAAACGGATTTCCAACAGCGTGTCGCTCGAAAACGGCGACGAGTTGCGTGTCTTGCTGGAATCGTTTCCGCCCCGGCCACTGGAGTGGACCTTTCTGATTTGGCCAAGCGAGTTCATCGAATTCAATGGGTCGTCCCACACAGAGACTTCATCCGGCCCTGGTGACACGAACGCCGTCGACGAGTACCGATTCAAAGCGAGGAGCCCACCGGACATTACGTGCACGATGCAACAAATGTTGCGCTTCATGTA
Source organism: Planctomycetales bacterium (assembly GCA_046152955.1). GTDB lineage: Bacteria > Planctomycetota > Planctomycetia > Planctomycetales > Planctomycetaceae > SIAF01. The sequence continues at coordinate 47,917 of JBJXGA010000261.1, forward strand.
CGCAAGCACGATTGGCTCATTGAATGAGGCGTTGCTGTATGAAATCGATGTGAGGCTGCAGCCTGCAAAACAATGTGCCTGACTTCGCACAACGGGAGCCAGAAAGGCCCCGCCTTTGGGATCCGATGGGATGCAATAGACCTTTGCGCTGCAATTCTTTCAGAAAGAGATCTCCGTTCATTTTAACCGTCCGCGATCATGGTGCGTCATGCCAGTCAACCGATTCCTTGCCGTAGTCGCCTCTTTGCCGGCAATCGTGTTTGCCATTCAAGCCGACGGCCAAGACAATATTCCGCTGAGCTTTAAGGAACAACAGGAAGTAGTTCGTCGGGTTGAAGCAGCGAAGTCTTATCGACAGGCCGCAGTCATCGACGCAGATAAGCGGATCTATGTGGTCGACTTGTGGGCGTATGAAATGCGTCGGGCAAAACCGCCGCGACGAATGGCCGAGGTGCTGCATTTCAAATACGAAGGCGGCGAAACGATTCGCACGACTTACGACCTCAACGCGCACAAGGTCGTCAAAGTCGAGAAATTGCAAGCCTATCCGACGCCGCTTGCGGCGCAGGAATTGACCGTTGCGATCGAAGTGGCTCGTCAGAACGACCACCGCGTCGAAACTCTTTTTGGCGAGGACAACGAGTCAGTGCTCACGGAACTATTGGTGCCGATCATCGCCGATAAGAACAGCCCACGGTTCGGCCACCGGATCGCGAAGTTGATGTTTCGAGCCAACCCAGACGCGGTCGAAACCGTGTCTGTCGAAGTCGACCTGACGGACAGCAAACTCATCGTTGTGCCCGGCAGTTCGTCACCAGAGAAGAAATGAGGTCCGCGATGAATCGGCGATGTCCCAGGCTGAGAATCATTTGGGCGCTAGCACTGACTGCGAATTGCCTCCAGGCGGGAATCGCGCTAGGCGGGGGCACGATTGCGCAGCATTTTCCGGCGGACAAACCCGTGGCCGCCAAGCAGACGGGCTGGCGGATCGTTTGGGATATCACAAATCATGCGGGAGGTTCCGAGGTTCTCGTCATCAAGGAGGCGTGGTTTCAGCGTTCGCCAGCCGAACCGGAATTGAAGATTCTGGGTGACTCGCGGCTCGCGGAGATCTTTGTTCCGTACAACGGCGGTCGTCGCATTTACGACATCAGCAATTATCGGTTCCCGTTGGTCGACCTGGATGCCAGCGGATTGGGGCCAGCGTGCGTCGCTGCGGGTGTGATCTACGACCGGGCCGGCGCACCTGCCAGACTAGGCCCCATTCAAGCGACCCATTTGTGAGAATTCGCGAGAATCTTCCAAAGAACTTGAAATCCCCCGCGTATTCCAGGTGTTTAATGAGGTAGGCAATATCTCATTCCCGGAAACCACGGAGGAT
>JBJXGA010000264.1:0-24935 GCA_046152955.1 Planctomycetales bacterium
GCCGCAGTGTTGGACTGTGGCGCCAAGCACAACTCACAACTCAACGGCCCTCACGGGCGAAAGTGAAACAAGACAAATCAACACGCGGTCTAAATCTCACACCCCACTGCCTCGCGGACGGCTCGCGGTACGCCCGCGCGTGACCGCAAAAACCACAAAACCCTCGCTTATTTGAGGTCTAGCGTGCTTCGTATTATCACGGAAACTGCGATTTCTGCCGTAGTTTGACCCCGTACCGAAAATGCAATAATTTCGCGTTCACAACCGGGCGCGTCGAAGATCGTGATCCGCGCTCGTGGCCAGTGTTCGATTACAACGCGCCGGCTTGGCTGACGGTCTGAGGCAGTTTCGTTTCGATCAAAGTGGCCGCATCCTCCTGCGCCATCGACAACTGTGGAAGCCCGTGTCCTGGAGTGTTTGCATACAGCAGCCAGTACGCTACGGGAATCACGAACAAGGTAAAGAGCGTCGAGGCGAACAGGCCGAAGATCAGCGACCAGGCTAGCCCAGAGAAGATCGGGTCGATGATGATCGGTACCGCACCGAGCATGGCAGCACTGGCGGTGAGCAGAATCGGACGCAAGCGGACCACGCGGCTTTCCATGATGGCGTCGAACAGCGAACGGCCACGGGAGAGCGACAAGTGAATGAAGTCCACGAGAATGATCGAGTCGCGAGTGACGATCCCTGACAGGGCGATCATCCCAATCATGCCTGTGGCCGTGAAGTAGACTGGATCGAGATATCCGCCGACATGCTGGGCGTTCAGCGTGTTGAGCAGCCAGAAACCGGGCATGACCCCAAGAATGGTCAGGGGAATGGCCAGCATGACAACGAGCGGCACGGTGAACGAGCCCATTTGCGCGACCAGCAGGATGTAGATCGCGATCATCGCCGCACCGAACGCCAGTCCCAAGTCACGGAAGACGTCGAGGGTGATCTTCCATTCTCCTTCGCCGGCGAAATCGACGGTGAAGCCGGAGGGGATCCCCCAGGCAATGTGGCTGCCATTGGAGAGAAACGTACGTTCGGCCACCGGGCGTGGCGCCGCACCGGCCAGCCAGCCATTGCCGATCTGTTTGGCGCCCGCGGTCGGTCGAATCGCTTCCGTCTTGTCAGCTAGCACGTCGACGACCACATCGGCTGGAGGCCTGCCGGCCGTTTCGGCAAACACATAGGCCACTCGTTGGAGGTTCTTGTGATAAATCGTCTGGTCGACCCGGGACTCTTCCCAATGGCCCAACTCGGAAAGCGGAACGAGCTGACCGGTGTCCCCCTTGACCCGCACTCTGGCCAGGTCGGCACTGCTTGTGCGCCGGGCGATCGGAACCCTCAGCTCGATGCGCAACGGATTCCGTTCCGTATCGCTCCGTATCAACCCGACAGTGCCTCCCTCCAACAACGCTCGAAGCGTGCCGGCGATTTGCTCCGTGGTGATCCCGTTGAGAGAAGCCTTTTCCTTATCGGTGACAAAAGTCAGCTTGGATTGAGCGACTTCGCGCACGTCGTCGACGTCCACGATGCCCGGTTCTACCGCCAGACGAGCTCGTACGGAATCTGATGCCAGCAGAAGATCCTCATACCGATGGTCCGGCTGCCCATAAACTTCGGCGACTACACTGGCAATCACCGGGGGGCCTGGGGGCGTCTCGACGAGCTTCATACGCGCTCGATGCCGGTCGGCGATGGCCTGAAGTTCGTTGCGCATACGCAAACCGATCGCATGACTTTGCGAGGAACGATTCTTCTTCCCCGCCAGATTGATCCGCAGTTCGGCGACATTGTCTCCCTGCCGGAGATAGTAGTGCCGCACCAGCCCGTTGAAGTCCATGGGAGAACCCAAGCCGACGTAGCTCGTGAAGTCGGCGACTTCGGGAACACCTGCAAGGTAACTCTCAAATTCGCGGGCTGCTGCGTCGGAGCGTTCCAGGGTGGTTCCCTTGTCGAAGTCCAGAATGAGCAGCAATTCATTTTTGTTGTCGAAGGGAAGCATTTTGAGCGGCACGCTGCGAACGGCCGCCAATCCCATGGCACCGAACGTCAACAGCACCATGACCAGCATGAAACTCCACGCAACAAGCCGCGAGTGGAGCAGCGGCGCCATGAGCGGATAGAAGAATTTATACAGTCGCGACTGTTTGACCGCCTCCAGGTCATGCGGGTCGTGGTGCGCCTCCGCTTCGGCGCCTCCCGTCGCGTATTTGCGCTTCAGGGCATGGTAGGTCAGCCAGGGGGTAATCGTGAACGCCACCACCATCGACATGAGCATGGTCACCGGGACATTGAGCGCCATCGGACGCATGTAAGGGCCCATCATTCCGGTGATGAAGAACATCGGCAGGAAGCTGACGATGACCGCCAGCGTCGCGGTGATCAGTGGCGGACGGATTTCCGCCACGGCCTCCAGGACAATCCGCCGGGTGGCCTTCTTGCGGAGCGCGAAGTGTCGCGCGATATTTTCCACGTCCACGATGGGGTCGTCGACTAGCAGCCCCAGCGACAAGATCAGCGCAAACAGCGTCACCCGGTTAATCGTGTAACCCAGCATTAAGTTCACCGCCAGCGTCAGCCCGAAGACCACCGGCACGGCCACGGCCACGATGAGTGCTTCCCGCCAGCCGAGGCCGAAAGTCAGTAACGCCACAACAATCAGGATGGCCACTGCCAACCCCTCGACGAGCTCGTTGACTTTCTCATCGGCCGTGAGACCGTAGTTTCGGGTGAGGACAAGTTCCATGTCTCCCGGCACGATCGTGCTGCGCAGTTTCTCGGCCTGCCGCAAGACGGCATCGGCGACCCAGACCGCATTGGACCCTTTCTTTTTGGCGATGGCGATCGTCACGGCCGGTTGCGGCATGCTCGGCTGCTGCGACAGCATTGCAGCCTGGGCGGCCTCGCCCACCAGCGTGCCCGGAAAACTCTCGTGTTTCGTGAATCCTTGAGCCGGTCCCCAACCGTGCCGCACGTAGCTGCTTGTCTCGTCCGGTCCATCGTCGACCTGGGCCACGTCTTTCAGATACACCAGCTGACCGTCGAACACGCCAATCACCAGGTCACGCAATTGCGACGCGTTCTCGAACGGTCGCCCCGCCTCGACACGCAGCAGTCGATCCCCGGAACGGAAATCACCTGCCGTCTGTCCCACATTGGCCCCCTGGATGGCCCGCTGGATTTCCAGCGGCGAGATGCGATGCGCCGCCATCTCGTCCGGATCCAGAAGCACCTGCACGACGCGCGGGCGCCCGCCCACGACGTAGGCCCGCGACACGTCCGTCACTCCCGCCAGCCGCTGAGCGATTTCCTCCGCCACACGGCGGAGCGTCATGTCATTCGTAGATGCGCCGGTCAATGTGAGCGTCACCATCGGAACGTCGTCAATTTCGACCGGCTTGACGACCCACCCGTTTACGCCGGCCGGAACGATGTCGACGTTTTCATCAAGTTTCTTGTAGAGCTTGACCAGGCTCCGTTCGCGATCCTCGCCGACGTAATAGCGAACGGTGATAATGGCCTGACTTTCGCGGCTCATCGAATAGACGTACTCGACGCCGTCGATCTGGTAGAGCATCTTTTCCAGAGGCGTGGTCACCAATTGCTCGACTTCCGCCGCCGAGTGCCCTGGAAAACTGACGTACACGTCGGCCAGCGGAACGACGATCTGCGGGTCCTCTTCGCGCGGGGTGAGACCGAGTGCCGTGAGACCCACGACCGTGGCCAGCAGAATCAGGATCATGGAGAGATTCGACTCCAGGAAGATCTTCACGATCCTGTTGGTGAAGTGGTGTTCCTCGACCGCGGGAGCGGTATCAGTCATGGTCACCCTCCTGCGTCGCGGAAACCGATCCGGAAACGACGACCTGTTCCCCTTCACGCAGACCGGAGAGGACTTCCACATCGTCGTCGAAGGTTCGTCCAATGCGGACTGCGCGGCGACTGGCGTGGCCCTTCTCGACGATGTCCACCAGTTCGAGCTGGCCCACATTCCGGATTGCTTGGCGCGGCACGACCAGTACCTGCTCCTCGTCGAGTGGAATCAGCATCCTCGCGAACATCCCGGTGTAGATGCCGGTCGGGCAGGGCCCGGTGACTTTCACCTGAAAGGCTCGGCTGGCGGCTTGGGCTTCCGGGACAATCTCGCTGATCGTCCCAGTGCACCGCTTCTTTATCCCTTGAATGTCGACGCCAATGCTCTGCCCGACCTCGAGTCGCTGTGCCAGTGATTCCCGCACGCTGGCCACGAGCTGCATTCGTTTCGGATCGAACAGCGTCACCAGCATCTGCCCCGGCCGGACCAGGTCGCCCACGTCCACTTTTTTATCGATCGCGGTTCCGTCCATGGGGGAGCGGATCGTGGCCCAGTCGAGCGTGACTTGCACCTCATTGATGATTTCCTTGGCGCGGCGCAGTTCGGCTTCCGTGGATTTCAAGGCGGTCGCTGTTTTCTCGTAGTCCTGTCGGCTGACGGCGTTGGACTTCAGTAGTCCGGCAAACCGTTTCTCATCGTTCACGGCCTGGGCGTGGGTGGCCTCGGCCGAAGTAAGAGCCGCTTGGGCCTGCTGGAGCTTCGCACGCAGATCGGCATCGTCCAGCCGCACCAGCACGTCTCCCTGATGCACTTTCTGTCCTGCCTTGAGATTGATTTCCACCACACGCGCCATGAGCTTGGAACCGATCGTGGTCTCATGCACCGCACGGATCGTCCCGGCGGCGGACTCCACGAGCGGTCTTCGAATAACGCGTACCGGTTCCGCGCGACCGGCACTTTCCGGCGCCGCGGATCGCCCGGCCGCACTATTTGTCGGCACCTTCGGCGCAAACGTACCGGCCAGCCACAACAGCAGCACTGTGACGCCCCCAACGAACGCCAGCAGAACCGCTCCCCGACCGACCAACTTCAGCCACCGTTGAATGCCCGCGTTCCGGAACATGATGCGTCACCGTTTTCGTGAAATCGAGATACAACACTCACCTCTTGGAGAGCAACTTGCTCTCCTCGGCGACATTTTGTTTGAGCGCCTTTGTGGCGCAATTGAAAAACTCGAGCACGCACGGCGAGCGGAGCGAGTAGTGCACCATTAACCCGTCCTTGCGACACCGCAGCGCACCCGCCTTTAACATGACCGCCAGGTGTCGCGAAACATTCGACCGCTCCGATCCGACGTGCTCGGCAATGTCATGCACGCATTTCTCGCCGTCCTTCAGATAATCGATCACCGCCACCCGGATCGGATGTGCGACCGCTTTGATGATCTCTGCGGTCCGGGTATGAAGGGCTTTCGTTTTTGAGTCGAGCATGTCAGTCTATCGTCCAGGACATTGTGTAAACGTGATTATTATATCACATATGCACATTGCTTCAAGCCGCCCCGTTCTGCCACGGCCGGACGGGAATTGGTTTGATCAAACGCCATTCCCGTACGGTACCGAGACACGTCAATGCCGAAGTCACCAACCCGTCCAGCGAGGCTCCCGACAGGCTCGGCCGACGACTGAGTAATTGACAAGTCGATCCATCCCGATACATTTATCATCGGAGAGCACCGATGACCAGCAAGCAAGCAACGCCGAAACAGGCGCCACTGACCCCCCTGGTGGCGCTGGAAGAGGCCGCGGAAGTATTGAAAACCTTGGCGCACCCGCACCGTTTGCGGATCGTGCAGATGCTGCTGCGTGGTCGTTACACCGTGGGGGAACTGGCAGAGTCTTGCGGAATCCCGAGCCACATGGCCTCCGAACACCTGCGCTTGATGTTGCGCTGCAGCCTTTTGGACAGCCACAAGGAAGGCCGTAAGGTGTTTTACCGGATCGCAGAACCGCAATTGGGGGACATCCTGGGTAGTATTGAAAGGCGTTGTGGAGGCGGGAGGAGCTGATTTGTTGTCTCCGAGAAACATGTCGTCGACTCGATACCAATAAACGTGTCGTGGTGACGGGAGCTGTCGTGACATTGAAGAGGAGGACAAGACGATCGCGATGGGGATTTGCGTGATGACGGTCAAAGGTCTCGCCGAATTGTTCCAAGCCGGCCAATCGATCGACTTGATCGATGTGTGCATGCCGCGTGACTTTCGTGAGGTGCACATTGGGTGTGCCCGTAACGTGCCGCTCGAGCGACTCGACGCCAAGGCTCTGGCGGCCGCGCACCAGGGCACGGCGCAGGATCCTTTGTATGTCGTTGGACGTTCCGGAACTCGGAGTCAGGAGGCCTGCGAGAAACTCGACGCGGCGGGAGCCACCATCATCGTCCACGTCAAAGGGGGCGTGCTGGCTTGGGAAGCAGCCGACCTGCCGGTCGTCCATGGAAGAAAGTCGATTTCGCTGGATCCACAAGTCAGCCTCTTGGCCGGGGTGCTGGCCGTCGCGGGGTCGGCCCTCGCCGCTTTTGTACATCCCGCATGGGGAATGTTGGCTGTGTTCGCCGGAGGCTACCTGATCTATACGGGCATCATGGACAAGTAACCGAAGCTCGACGGGGCTCAGCCGAATGGTCGGAATCAGACAAGGCGACACCAGCACGTACCGGAGCCAGTGACAACGCCAAAACCTGCTCAGTCGATCGGCGGGTGGTTCACAGTTGACGCTCGATGCCCGACGTCCAGACTTTTGTTCTCGGCTGAGCCCGTGGCCTCGCTGCCATCCGCGCAGTTCTGCTCGCCAGTCTCTTCAGCACGCGAAACTCGCGCGCAAGCACCACTCATTCAGGTCTGCACGCCGAACCGTGGCAGGACCCAGCGATTGAGGACAATCCACAAAACGAAGATGCCGGTGAAAAGCAGAATTTCTTTCATGTGCGGACTTCCAGGCGGGCTATGTGGCATCGGTCATGATCTGCACGAGAGCGTCTTCGACTTCCTGAGCTACCGGCAGAAGATCCGGCGCGTTCAACAATTTCACCAGTTCCGTCGGCTTCAATGTGGCCAGCACGGTCTGCCCGTCTTCTTCGAACAGCGAGATGCGGCAAGGGAGCATCGTTGATAGGCTCATGTTTTGGTCGAGGACTTTCTTGGCCTGCTGCGGCTGACACACCTCGTAAATCAAACATTCCCGGTCAAACAGGACATCCTTTTTGGCCATCGTCTCCTTGAGGTCATGGACCTGCATGACCCCGAAACGATGTTTCTGAACAGCCGCCTGCAAGTCGGCTGCAGTCACGGTCAATGGCTTATGGGTCGTCATTTTGAGCAACATGTTTTTCCCTCTCTCGATTCTGTTCGGATGGATTTCATGGCAGTCATCGGTGGTCTTCCCGGATGTCACTCGCTCGCGTGGCCGAAAACCGCCGACCACTTGTCTCGCAGTTGTTGGCGCAGTCGCTCGTGGAACTCGGGAGGCATTTCATAGGAATTGCCATCACGATACAAGGCGATCGTGCTGCGGATGTTGTCCACGACCACTTGACAGGGATTACAGCCCGCCAGGTGCTCTTTGAATTCATCGCAAATCGCCGGATCGATTTGACCGTCCACGTATTCATTGAGCGCCTTGAGCAGGTCTTCACATTTCATGGGGCCACCTCGGAATTGCGTCCGCTCCAATGACTTCACTCGTGATCGTGATGGGGAACCATTTGCCGCGACTCATCCCCCAGCGCCCGCGTGATCCGCTCCCTCAACTGCAACCGGGCCCTGAGCAGCCGCACCTTGACGTTCGCCTCGCTGATTCCCAGCAGTTCGGCAACCTCCGCAGTCGATCGTTCCTCGATGTCGCGCAGCACAAACACCGCCCGATACTTCTCGTCGAGCTGACTCAACGACTCCGCCAGCAGTTCCTGCAGTTCATGTCGCTCCGCCAGCACGGCGGGGTTCTCGCGCCACGGAGCGATGAACTGCGGATGCGGCAGATCGGCATAGCTGTCGGATGCATCTGCCGTCGTGTCAACATGGCTGATGAAGCGTTTGTTTTTCTGAAGCCGCTTCAAGGCATGATTCAAAGCAATCCGCATGAGCCAGGTATAGAATTGCGACTCTTCGCGGAAGTTGGCCAGATGTTCGATGGCACTCGTGAACGCATCCTGCACCACTTCTTCCGCGTCTTCGCGGTTACGAACGATGCGCCAGACAGTCGCAAATACGCGACGTTCGTAGCGCGCCACCAATTGTTCGAACGCCGCGAAATCTCCGGATTTCACGCGGGTCACGAGCCCATGATCGGAATCGCCAGCGGACGGTTCCATGCCCGAAGCCTACCTCTCTTCCGTACCGATACTGGGAACATCGCAGCTACCCCACCCGGACCGCCGCACGTCCCGGGCTGGCCGCCAATTTCGTCAACACCTGGCGCAACTGCCCCGGCGAGCCGACACCCACCAGTGTATCGACGTGCCGGCCTTCCTGGAACGCGAGTAACGTGGGAATGCTCTGCACCCGGAAATGTCCGGCCAGCTCCGGTTCTTCGTCCACGTTCACCTTGACGATCTTGACCCGGCCGGCGTGTTCGCGGGCCAGTGCTTCCAGGGTCGGCGCCAGCATCCGACATGGACCGCACCAGTCGGCGTAGAAATCGACCAGCACCGGCACGCTGGAATCGACGACTTCCGCCTTGAAATTCTCTACCGAAACATGGCTGATCGCACTCATGATCGTCTCCTTTGTCTGGTTGCTGTCGAGTTCTCAATCCGCCCCGTTATGAGGTATTGATCCCCGACCTGACGGAAAGTTACATCAATCGCAGCCTGGCTGGCTGTTACATGTCCACGAGATTTTTGTAACCAACCGGCAATTTGCGGATCAGTACGTGTGTCGCCGCCACGCGACGGCGACAGTATTTGGAGAAAACGTCACCTCCCGTTCAGAGAACCGGCGAGCACTGAAACTCCGCAACTCGACATGGCGGCAGGTTTTCCACGATCAAAGTCAGCAGACTCGGGAGCTAATCACGATGCGCACTCTGGGAGCGTCACTGGCGGTGTTATTGATTTCGGCCGCGGCCTCACCTGCGCCCCAGGAGCGACCAGGGGTCGTCTTTCCTCGTATCAAAGAAGCGGGAGGCATCGTCGTCCTGCCGGAGGCTCCGTACCAACCCAAGGCCGGGGCCAAAGTCGCGTTTGACATTTCGATTGCCGCCAAGCCGGAGGAAGTCAACAAAGGCCTCGACCGTGTGGCCCGGCTGATTAACCTCTACGCCGGACATCGCGTGCCGGCCGAGGGGCTGGATGTGGTCGCCGTCCTGCATGGGAATGCTGCCGATGCCGCATTGTCCGACGAGGCGTACAAGCAGCGTACCGGAACCGCGGCGAACCCGAACCTGCCCCTTTTGCACCGACTGAAAGAGTCGGGAGTCAAACTGTATATTTGCGGCCAGACTCTCGCTCAAAAGAAGATCTCGCCTGAAGATGTTGCATCGCCTCTGGAGGTCGCCGTATCCGCCATGCTCGTCAACGTGGAGTCGCAAGCAGATGGTTACGCGGTCATCACGTTGCAATAGCGTTATTGACAACACGCACTCGCCGCCGCATAATCGCCAGAACATGACTGCTCGTGCCGGGCAGTTCCGGCATCGGGCAATGACAGCCCCTCTGTGCGAATCGTCGCACCGAGGGTTTTTTTTTCGCCTGTTCACAACGTTCACAAACTTCCTCCACAATTCTCGCAGAGGATTTCATCATAAAACTGGAACACCGCATTCGTCTGATTGCCGGGGTTTTCATTCTCCTCAGTCTGAGTCTGGGCCAGTGGGTCAACGCCAACTGGCTGTGGTTCACGGCATTTGTCGGCGTGAATTTGATTCAGTCGTCGTTGACGAAGTGGTGCCTGATGGAGGACATCCTCAAAAAACTGGGATGGGCTGGCCCGTCCGACAATCCTCGCAAGCCCGATGTGTATTGCGCCGGTTAGCGGCCATGTCGCCGGTGACTGCCGGAACAAAATCTTCTTCTCGAAAGGACGTGCCGCATGTCTGCAAAGCCCCGCATTCTGGTTCTCGGTGGAGGATTCGGAGGACTGGAATCGCTCTTTTATCTGAAGCACGTGCTTGCGGATCGTGCCGACCTGACGCTCGTCACCGACCGCCCGTACTTTTTGTTCAAGCCCAACACAATTTACATTCCGTTCGGGGATCCTCCCGAAAAATTCGAAATCGACCTGGTCCACCCTCTGCAAAAACAGGGAATTCACCTGGTGCAGGCGAAAGTTCGCAATGTGAATCTGGAGATGAAATCGGTTGAGACCGACAAGGAGACGCTCGGCTATGACTATCTCGTGGTCGCAACCGGGGCGAAGATGCGTCCGGAAGAGGTTCCAGGGCTGATGGAACACGCTGTCACCGTCTGGACGCCGGAAGACATGCTGACGCTTCGCGACCGGATCACGCGGGTGATCGAGAACGCGCGGCACGGAGTCCGTTCGCGCGTGTTGTTTCTGGTCCCCCCCAACAACCGCTGCTCGGGGCCCCTGTACGAGATGGTCTGCATGCTCGACACCCACCTCCGCCGGCATAAAGCACGGGAGCAAGTGGATCTCGCCTTTGCGACCAAAGAAGGGGCGTTCATCGAGGCCTTTGGTCCGCGACTGAATACGGTTGTGTCGGAAGAATTCGTCGAGCGCGGCATTGCCGGCCACATTTCCCACATTGTGCAGGAGGTCGACAACAAGTGCGTCCACTTCCAGGACAAGGGAGAATTGCCGTACGATCTGCTGATCAGCTTCCCGCCGTACGCCGCCGCGTGCAATTTCCCTGCCCTGCCGATCGACGACCGGGGATTCGTCAAAGTCGATCCCGCGAGTCGCCGGGTCGCCGGTTCCGACCGGGTGTATACGGCGGGTGACGCCGCCGATTTTCCGATCAAGCAGGCCTTTCTAGCACTGCTGCAGGGCGATGCCGCAGCCGACCACATCGCCGCCGAAATCCTGGGACGCAAGCCGGAAGTGGACTTCGTGCCGACCAGCATGTGCGTCATGGAGCAATTCGATAACGCGGTCTTCGCGCAGGTGCCGCTCCGATATACGGGCGATGCCCAGCGGCCGGTGGAAGTCAATGTGGCTGATACCGACCATTACAAAGTCGGTGTGTCACCGCTATGGCGCGTCGGCAAGAGCGCTCTGGGTTTCTATCTGCCGTGGCGCTTCGGCAGCGGCAAACCGTTCCACGCCGGCTTCGCCTGGAACATAATGGATCTGGGGCTCAAGGTCATGTCGCACACGATGGCGAAGTGAGGACTCGTTCAGTGAATCATTACCATGAACCCGCGAGAGTCGTCGGTGATCGGCTGGGGCGACGGAACTCTCGTTGCAACTCATACCTTCGGCATTTCGGGTAATCTCGGCAAATCCGTTAAAGAGCGAATTGTCGGATCGCCGAAGAAATGATTGAGGCGAGGTCTCTCGCGATTCGCGTGCTCAGAGCATGCGCGCGTGACTCGCGGGGGTGACGTCGTGGCGTTCGATCCGGTAGGGTCGGGGGAAGCACAGGGGACGGGATCTTTTTCGGGATCGATTCTGAACGTCGGGGTGCGCCATGGATGGTTGCAGCGCGGGCGGACTTGAGGGGGCACTGGATTGCACAACGGGAATCCGACAGCCTCTTCTCAGTGGCTTCCGTCACAAGACCGACCGACACTGGCAATCGATGGCCAGAGTGCTCACAGCCCTCATGATACTCATGTTGGCTTCTGGTTGTACGGGCATCAAGCAATGGGCGCAGAACGGCTTCAAGGTCGGGCCCGATCACGCGCCGCCAGCCGCTCCGGTCGCCGAAAACTGGATCGATCAAGGGGACCCGCGAGTCAAAAACGAGCCGGCTCAGGACCGTGCCTGGTGGACGGTATTCAATGATCCGACGCTGAACTGGCTCGTCGCCACCGCCTGCCAGCAGAACCTCGACTTGCAAACGGCCGGGGCCCGCATTCTTGAGGCCCGGGCCCGGCGGAACATCGCCGCCGGCAATCTCTTCCCGCAGTCACAGACGGCTGTTGCCGGATATGCCCATGCGCAACTCGGCAAGAACCTGGGCCTGCCGCTGCCCAACACGCTTGATATCGGGGCCGTCGGATTCAATGCGTCGTGGGAGTTTGATTTCTGGGGACGTTACCGCCGTTCGATCGAGGCCGCGGATGCCAACCTGGGGGCTTCGAACGAGAGCTACGGCGAAACGCTCGTCATGGTCCTGGCAGAAGTGGTCACGAACTACGTGCAATTGCGGACGTTCGAACAGCGGCTCGCGTTTGCGCGCGAGAACGTGGAGATTCAACAGAAGACTCTGGAGCTGGCCGAGGCTCGCTTTGCCCAGGGCGCCGGGACGGAACTCGACGAGCGCCAGGCCCGCGCCAATCTGAAGCAGACGGAGTCGTTGATTCCACCGCTGGAGGCCGGCCGCCGCCTGGCCAGCAATCGTTTGTGCGTCCTGCTGGGCATGCCGGCGAGCGATCTGGCCGCTCGTCTAGCGCCCGCCTCCATTCCGCAGGCTCCACCGGAAGTGGCGGTCGGTCTGCCTGCCGATCTGCTGTGCCGCCGTCCCGACATTCGCCGCGCCGAGCGGCAGGTTGCCGCGCAGTGTGCACAAATCGGCATCGCCCAGGCCGATCTCTATCCGCGCCTGGGTGTCACCGGCTTCCTGGGCTATGCCGCCAATGATTTGAGCGACCTGTTTGCATCGGACAATTTCACCAGTTTTATCATCCCGTCGCTGCAATGGAACATCCTGAATTACGGCCGCATCGTGAACAACGTGGCCGCCCAGGATGCCAAGCTGCAGGCCGCGACGCTGCAGTACCAGCAAACTGTCCTCACGGCAGGACGCGAAGTGGAAGACGCTCTCGTGCAATTCATCCAGGCGCAGCAGCAGGCGCGTCGCCTCGAAGAAGGGGTGACGGAATCCCGGCGTTCGGTCGAGCTGGTTGTCAAGCAGTTCGAGGGCGGCATCACGGATTTCAACCGGGTCTACACCAACCAAACGCAACTGGTGACGCAACAGGATCAGCTTGCCGCCACGCGCGGGAATATCGTGCTCTACCTGATCCAGGTGTACCGGGCGCTCGGCGGCGGCTGGGAATCCTTCCTGGAGGGACAGGGGATGCCCGAACTGGAAAGCCGAACTACCCCCGAGGAAGAAAAACCCGCAACTGAGCCGCAAAGCCACTGAGCCACTGGCGGCCAGCGCTCCGGAAATTGAGCGAATTCGTCCTGCCTAGTTGACTGCACCGTGAATCCGATCCTTCTATTGCTGTTTGCCGTCGCCATTCTGGGTGCGGTGGCCCTCATATTCCTGGCCTGGCGCTGGGCCAGCCGAATCTGGCCGTTACCTTGTCCCACACTCTTCGCCTGGGCATTGGAATCCTCGTTCTACAGCCGGATGACCGGAACCGAGATTACGCTGGAGCGTATCGGCCTGCGACCGGGTCAGAGAGTTCTGGAGATTGGTCCTGGACCGGGGCGGTTATTGATTCCCGCGGCTGACAGAGTCTTGCCTGGCGGAGAGGTCGTCGGAATCGACATTCAACCCGGAATGATTGATCGTCTCAAGAGGCGGGCAAAGAGTGCGAATGTCAAAAACCTGACCGCCATCCTCGGTGACGCCACGCAGCCCGTGGTCGCGGAGGGAAGTTTTGACGTGGCATTTATCGTCACGACGCTGGGCGAGATTCCTGATCGCGCCGCAGCCTTGGCGCAGTGCTTGAGGGCGCTGAAACCGGGCGGCGTCCTGTCGATTACCGAGATGTTGCCCGACCCTCACTACCAATCCAAAACCACGGTGAAGCGTCTGGCCGAAGAAGCCGGGTTCCGGCTGCAATCGGTTCACGGGGGAGCATGGTTGTTCACGGCGAACTGCGTCAAGCCGTGAGTGTAGGACAGAACACGTCTCGTGGCGATTGCGGTTACTCGGCTCATCAACTCGGAGTGCAAGAGGTCGTGGGTTCAAATTCCGCCGCCCCGAGCATTGTTTAGAACTCAGGCGGAGCTTGGGAGCAGCTGGACTCCGAGATTCGGTGAGGTTTCTCAATTACTCAGCCGTTTCTTGGGAATCCGAACAAACGACCGGATTCTGACACAGCCTGCGAGTCCCGAGAACGCATGCCTTTTCTGGCAGGATCCGACATCATTCTGCTCGACATCGGTCTGCCGAAGTTGAAGTGTTATGACGCCTGCCGACGCATCCGGGAACAGCCGTGTTCCAATGGCACGATCATTGTGGCCCAGACCGGATTGGGCCAGGATGGTGACCACCGTGAGGGCAGGCGCGGAACCAAACGAACAGAGCGTGGATTCGATCGAGGGACCAGTCTCGCGATGAAGTATCACGACCCGAAGTTCTGCCGCAAGTCCCGGATGATGACTGGGAGGATTTCCGCCAGTGCGGAGAATGCCGCACGGAACCAGACCAAAACGCACAGAATTCGTGTGAATTCTGCAAATCAGCCTTAACGATTCCACGAAACACCTAGAGGCGTAACTCCTTTCTGTGTAAGGAGTTTTTTAGATGCCCCCACAAGGACTCGAACCTTGAACCTAGTGATTAAGAGTCACTTGCTCTACCAATTGAGCTATAGGGGCTGGTCGCCGAGGGAAAACGAAGCTCGGTTGCGCTTCGCAGCCCGGCGGCTGTGCCGCTTCCCGGCGGCGAAGCGGTATTGTAGCGGCTGGCGGTGGAGTGGCAAGCCATCGACGAGGGAGTCGCTGCAAAAACCGGGAATTCGAGTCCGTCCGTTGCAACTCGATGAATGGCTCCGTACAACCGGAGTGGCTAGTTCCCTCCATTTCCCGAGGTCGTCATGTCCTTGTCGCCGCCATCCGCTCTCGAGCGTCCGACGCGCGTGCGGCACGTGGCGGTTGCCGTGACGGTGTTGATGGCCGTGCTGCTGTACCTCGATCGGTACTGCGTGTCGTTCGCCGACCGCCTGATCAAACAGGATCTGGGACTGACCGAGACGCAGATGTCCTGGTTCCTGAGCCTGTTCTTCTGGGCCTATGCGCTGGGACAAGTGCCGTGCGGCTGGCTTCCGGATCGGTTTGGCGCCCGTGGCGTTCTGGCCTGCTATATCCTGGCGTGGTCGCTGTTCACGGCGCTCATCGGTGTCGCGGCGGGAGTCGTGTCGCTATTGGTGATGCGCGCCGGTTGTGGCTTGGCGCAGGCGGGGGCCTTTCCCGCCAGTGGCAGTCTGCTCAGTAAATGGGTGCCGCTGGCGACGAGGGGCCGGGCTAGCGGACTGGTCGCGCTGGGAGGAAGGATCGGCGGGGCAATCGCGCCGTTGCTCACGGCATACCTGATCGTCCTGTTTGTCCCGTTGTCGACGCCGGTGCGGTTTGAACCAAAGGACTTGCTGCAGCCGGGACAAATCGCGTTCAAATTGGACTTGGTGGTGGTCCATCCAATACCCAAGGTCGAGGATAAGCCGTTGCTCCGAGTCTTTGAAGCGCTGCCGGAGGCGGCGCGGACCGAATTGTTGCAAGCCGGCAGTTCGCTGAGGCCTCTGCTCATGGAAGTGGCCGACCTGGAAAAGCAGCTCAAGGAGTATGAAGGAGTTGACGATCCGCAGGGTTTGTCACGCTTCCAAACCGCGTTGGACGAAAGTCGGCTGAAATTGAACAAGGCGCAGGCCGACTTGCAGAAGTGGTTTCAAACGGAGGAATCGACGGCCGAGTATCGCGAGCTGCTGGTCGGGCCGTTCAACGACCTCATGAATCGGCCGAACGCCTTTCTTCCGGAGGATTTGGCATTCCTGCGAGGCATGGAACGGGAAGCACTGAACCTCTTGGCCGTGCGGGCCGCCGGGACCGAGCTCACTTCGCAACAGTCGCTGCGAATGAACCGCCTGCTGTTCGAGGCGATCTTTCCGGCGGAGATTTCCAGGTTGTACGTCCGCGGCTGGCGCCCCGTGGTGATCGCCTATGGTCTGGTGGGGATTGCCGTGGCAGGGGTGTTCTGGTTCTATTTTCGAAACACGCCGGCCGAGCACCCCGGGTGCAACCCGGCCGAGCGGCGGCTGATCGAGGCGGGCAAACCGGGGGTGGAGGGGACTGATGCGGTGCCCGGTGACGCAGGGAACGAATCCGCCGCGTTGGCGACGCGCCGCGCGGACGCGGTTCCGATCGCGCTGATCCTGCGCAGCCGGAGTCTGTGGCTGTCGTCCCTGTCACAATTCGGCACCAACGTGGGGTGGCTGTTTCTTGTGACATGGCTGGCACGGTATCTGATCGACGTGCATGAGGTGCCGATTCTGGAACGGAGCTGGATGGTGGCGATTCCGCCGATCGCCGGAATCGTGGGAATGTTCCTGGGAGGGTTGCTCACCGACTGGCTGGCGCAGACGATCGGCCTGCGGTGGGGCCGGACGCTCCCGATGGCGCTGACGCGCTTCACGGCCGCCGCCGCCTACGTCGTCGCGCTCTGGCTCGATTCTCCCTGGATGGCGACGATCGCGTTTGCGTGCGTGTTTTTCTCGGTCGATCTGGGGGTGAGCGCCACGTGGGCCTTCATGCAGGATGTCGGGGGAAAGCACGTGGGCTCGATCCTGGGATGGGGGAACATGTGGGGCAATGTCGGCGCGGCGGTCGCCCCGTTGCTATACAATTATGTACTGGGAGATCATCCCCAGGTGGCTCAGTGGCACACGATGTTTCTGGTATGCGCGGGAATGTTCGTGAGCTCCGGCCTGGCCGGACTGGGAATTGACGCGACCAAGCCGCTCGAACGCGCGGCGGCGGGTGACAGGCCGACGTGACGTCTTGACGGCGGTGATGCGACACAGATTGACGCAGCGCGCGGGGTGAAATAGGATTGGGAACGTCACTCCGAGGCATCCCATCGACCTGCAGCGTTTCAGGAGTGACCGATCCAACCCAGGGCAATCACATGTCACTATCAGCTCGAGTGGCGAATCTGGAAGAGCGACTCTCCGTCATGGAGCAAAAGGTCGGTGCCGCGGTAGCCGTGGCAAGCCGCCCACAGCGGCTCGTTCGATCACCCTATATTCGCTGGCTGGACGACAACAAGGATGTTCTGTTGGATCAATTTCCGAATCAGTGGATTGCGGTCGATGAAGACGGACTGAAGGGACACAATGAGTCACTGGAAGCGCTGTTTCAGCAGATGAACGCCAAGGGGCAAGCGGATGTCTCATATATAAAAAGTCGGAGAGCGAATACCGCCTTCCTGAGCCACAGCAGTTCGTCCCCTCCTACACCGCCGAATACGGATTGCTTGGTCGGAGCGGGTTTCTCCAACATTGGAACGCCTTGTTCGTCGAGAAATTCCAGGAGTTCTACTTCTCGCTGACCACCTAGTCGTTCCAAGAAACGTGCTTCGAGGAATCCCAACGGAGGGACCAGACTTCCTCAAACGCACATTGGCGGCTTCCGGGGAACTCGGCTTACATGCTCCCAACTGAGCGGTTGGGCATCCTCGAAGGCACATTGGCGGCTCAGCGGGAGCTTCGCCCTCCCGGGACGCTGTTCCTTCACACCAGACGTCGTGGAACGCGACTCAGATTGCTCGGCGGAAGCCAGTGGCCTTGATTTTCAGCCGCGATTCCCGATGATGCCCGGTACATTCTTTTCAATCAGGAACGGGAGTCTACTGTGGCAGAGCATGTTGTGATCATCGGATCAGGGCCGGCGGGCTGGTCAGCCGCCATTTACTCTTCGCGCGCCAGTCTCAATCCACTGGTGCTGGAAGGGGCCATCACCGAAGAAAACCGCCAAAAAGGAACCCTCCCGCTGGGACAATTGGCCCTCACCACGGAAGTCGAAAACTATCCCGGTTTTCCCGTGGCCAACCTGGGAGCCTATCTGGACAATGCGATCGTCAAGGATCGGCGACAATACATGGCCGATCACCGCGGGCACGGGGTCAGCGGTCCGGAACTCATGGAGCTGATGCGGCAGCAGGCGGTCAACTTCGGCACGCGGATTGTCACGGACGATGTGGTCGAGGTCGATCTCTCCCGGCGTCCGTTCCGGTTGAAAACGCTGGAGGGGCAGGAGATCGAAACGCATTCGCTAATCGTCGCCACGGGCGCCCGGGCCAACTACCTGGGACTCCCTTCGGAGGATCGGTTCAAGAACATGGGGGTCTCCGCCTGTGCGGTGTGCGACGGCGCCTTGCCGCGCTTTCGCAATCAACCGTTGGTGGTCGTTGGAGGGGGGGACAGCGCTATGGAGGAGGCCGGCTACCTGACGAAATTCGCCAGCAAAGTCTACATCGTCCATCGCCGCGACAAATTCCGAGCGAGCAAGATCATGGCCGATCGAGCGCTGGCGAATCCGAAGATCGAACCGAAATGGAACACGGTCGTGGATGAAGTGCTGGGGAACGACAAGACGGGTGTCACCGGAGTCCGACTGCGAAGTGCGATCGATCCGCAACAGACTGAGGAACTCCCCGCCACGGGCTATTTTGCCGCGATCGGACATACCCCCAACACCGATTTTCTCAAAGGCCAACTGAAGCTGACTGACAAGGGGTACATTGTCTGGACAACGCCGCAGCGAACCTACACCAGCGTGGAAGGGGTGTTCGCCGCCGGAGACGTCGCCGACGATTATTACCGCCAGGCGATCACCTCCGCCGGAACCGGCTGCATGGCGGCGCTCGACGCCGAGCGGTGGCTGGCTTCTCAGGAATGACCCTACTGGCAGGCACATCAGAAATGGCGTGCCTCCAATCCACCGCCGGACGCGCTTCGACGTCACTCACCCGTAGTTTTACTCCACTCTATTCGCCGCATGTCTCCACCCGTCGCTGTCGTTCTTGCCGCCGGTAAAAGTACCCGGATGAAGTCCGCCCTCCCCAAGGTGCTGCACGAAGTGTGCGGACGGCCGATGATCGACTACGTGCTCGATGCGGCCCGCGCCTCAGGGATCGGGCGGCTCGTGGTGATCGTCGGACATGAGGCACAACAGGTCCAAAGGGCGCTGGCCCGGTCCCCCGGCGTCGAATTCGCCCTGCAGTCGGAGCAAAAGGGGACAGGACACGCCGTCATGATGTGCCGCGACAACCTGCGCGATCACGACGGCGCCGTGCTGATTCTCACGGGCGACGCCCCTCTCATGCGGGGGGAGTCGTTCACGGCGCTGTTGGACGACTTTCACAAAGAGCGCGCCGCGTGCGTGATCGGCACGGCGGAGACGGCGAACAACTTTGGACTGGGACGCATCGTCCGCGACGCTCAAGGGGAATTCGTCAAAATCGTCGAACAGAAGGACGCCTCCCCCGAAGAAGCCGCGATCCGCGAAATCAACGTCGGCTGCTACGTCTTTGATGGTCGCCGGTTGTTCGAGGCGCTCGACCAACTGCAGCCCAACAACAAGCAGAAGGAATTCTATCTCACCGACTGTTGCGGCATCCTGCGGAGCGCCGGACATCGCGTCGTTGCCAGCCAAAAGCTGAACGTTGTCGAAGCGTTGGGGGTCAACACCCGCGCCCAGCTCGTGGAGGTGCAACGAGCATTGCAACAGAGGTTTTACGACCAACTCATGTCCAACGGAGTGACGATCGTCGATCCGGCGCAGTCGTCGGTCGATCTGCGGGCGCAGATCGGCGCCGACACGATCATCGAGCCCTTCACTTCCATCGTCGGACCGGCGAGGATTGGGTCCAATTGCCGAATCGGACCGCATGCCTACATCGGCCCCAACGCGGTCATTCCCGACGGCGCCCGCGTGGGGCCGTTCCAGCAGCTTGGTTGACCCAGTTTGGCTGCCCCTTTTCAGGAGAGACACATGGACTCCATCCATCCACAGGCGGATCGCCGCGGTTTTCTGACGACAGTTGCTGGCGCGGTGTTGGCCGGGGGGCTGACGACGGGGGTCGGCGGCGCTCCGGCCGCGTGTCATGGAGAGTCCAAATCCAAACCTGTTGGAACGCCGCGCAATCGGTTCGCCGTCGCGACATATTCGTTCTGGCAATTTCGCCCGGAGCGGGTGGAAATCGAAACCTGCATCGACCGCGCGGCGGAAATGGGGTTTGACGGAGTGGAAATTCTGCATCGTCAGATGCGCGAAGAATCCAACAGCTATCTGCAAAAACTCAAGCGGCAGGCGTTTTCGCTGGGCTTGGACTTGTGCGGATTCTCCACGCACCAGGGATTCCTGTCTCCCGACAAAGCCGAGCGACAAAAGAACATCGACCACACCATCAAATGCATCGAGCTGGCCTACAAATTGGGAATCCCTACCATGCGGGTCAACACCGGCCGCTGGGGAACGATCAAGGATTTCGACGAGTTGATGCGGCAGCGCGGGATCGAACCGAGGCTGGATGGCTACACCGACGACGACGGCTTTGGCTGGGTGATCGACAGCCTGGAAAAGTGCCTGCCCAAGGCCGAGGAATGCGGCGTGCTCTTGGGTCTGGAAAACCACTGGGGGCTGGGACTGACCCCCGAAGGGGTGATGCGGATCGTCAACGCCATCGACTCCCCCTGGCTGCAAGTTACGCTCGACACGGGGAACTTTTTGGAAGACCCGTACGACCGGCTGGAACAGTTGGCCCCGAACGCCATCCTGGTGCAAGCCAAGACCTATTTCGGCGGAGGAAAGTGGTACACGCTCGATCTGGATTACCCGCGGATTGCCCGCATGCTCCGCCAGCACAACTACCGGGGCTACGTCTCGCTGGAGTTTGAAGGAAACGAAGCTCCAATGACGGCGATCCCCAAGAGCCTGGATTTGTTGCGCCGGGCGTTCGGAGCAGTCTGAAAAAGGGGCTCCCGATTCGGGTTGTAACGCAATTGTTGTCAAACCGGGGGAAGAGTCGCGAATTCACGGTGACAGGCGGCTATTGTCCGCTCGATCAGTTCGTCCGACGGAGCGATTCCCAGGATTCCATTGGCCTCGTCGGCCAACGCTTCCTGAATGGTCGCCTCGCGAAACCCCAGTTCGCGCAGTTCCTGGGGATCGATGTGAAACTGGCTCTGAGCCTCGCTCATCGTAACCTCACCTTCTACGGAAGCGTTGCTTCTGTGCGTCGCTGCTACTCCTGGTTATTGCGGTAAGGATCGGATCGTTGCATCAATGATCGCTGGATGTCCCTGAGTCGTTACAGACTTTTCATCGCTGCTTTTCAGGCACGATGCAGATTCCACCCCTGGCGGTATTCGCGTCGCAGCAATGGCTCCGCTTCCGGGGCGTTGGGGCAGCGCAGGTTGACGTAGTCCCATTCCAGTGTTTTGCCCACGCGGTAGGCCACGTTCCCCAGATGGTTGGCCTCGGTCAGCCAGCCGGCGTACTCAAAATTGCACGTCGTCGGCGATCCGGTCTTGCAGGCCTGGATCCATTCGGCGTAGTGCCCGATCGACTTGGGAATCGTCTGCGGAGGGGGCTCGAACCCGGCGAAGTCCTGTTCGGGAAGCAGCATGTGCCGGTCATAATCCGCCAGCACCATCCCCCGATCTCCGACGAACAATACCCCGCTGTCCCAGCGCGGAATGCTTCCCTGGGTCCACAATGCGGGCTTCTCGGTTCCCTGATACCACGTGAGCGTGACTGCTGGCAGGTCGCCGCGCGAACCGTATTCATAGGTGGCCTGCATCGATGCGGGGGCCAGTTCCGGATGCGGGGGCGGCCCTTTGGCCGAAATCGTCAGGGGCGCTTTCAGATCCAGCGCCCAGAACGGCAGATCGTTCCAATGGCTCCCCAGGTCCGACATCGTCCCATTCCCAAAATCCCACCAGCGATACCATTTCGGTCCGGGGACATACGCGCTGTGGAAGGGACGAAACGGGGCCGGACCCAGCCACAGATCCCAATGCAATCCCTGCGGTACCGACTCCGTCTCAATGGGGCGCTCTTGAAAGGCGACAATGTCCTGATGCTGCCGCGCTTCCTCCGGCGTCGCATGCCAGCCCCAGGCGCGCGACACCCAGACATGGACCTCGCGGACCGGCCCGATCGATTGCGCCTGGATCAATTCCACGACGCGGCGGTAATTGTTTCCAGCGTGAATCTGCGTCCCCATCTGCGTGGCGACTTTGGCCCTGGCCGCCGCTTCGCGAATCACCCGCGCCTCCCAGACGTTGTACGTCAGCGGCTTCTCGCAATAGACGTGCTTGCCCAGTTGCAGCGCGGCCAGCGTGGCGAAGGCGTGCGTGTGCTCACAGGTGCTGACCACGACCGCGTCGAACAACGACGAATGGTCGAAGAGCTGTCGGAAATCGGTGAACTTGCGCGCCTCGGGGAAGCGCTGCGCGGCCTGTTCCAAATTGGCCTCGGAGACGTCGCACAGCGCGACGATTTCCTCCGACGAAACTCCGGCCGTATTGGCCGCTCCCCGTCCCCCGGCGCCGATGATGGCGATCTTCAACTTGTCGAGGGAGTCGGCCCCCCGCAGCGTGGCCGGTGAACCCAGCATCAATCCCCCCGCCACCGCGCACGACGCCTTCAAAAAGTCGCGCCGCGTGGCGTTTCCCACGCGCTGTGCCGTCCGTCCCGAATTGCTGCGCTGCATGACCTGGTCTCCATTGGCAAAGTGGCGTTGCTGACGACTGGCTGCCAGTAAACCAGCCGGAGTGTTACAGGTCAAGCCGCGCCGTGTCATTGCCGTGTCATTCGGAGGGCCGGGCCGGCGGTGTTGCCGCGATCCAGGCGGGCCAGACCGGATCGAGGTCCATTCGGGTGAGGAAAGCGAGGCTCCAATCCCAGGCCATAAAGCCCCAGCAGCGCATGGCCACCGCGTCCCGGAAGTGCGTCCGGGCGGCGTCCCGGTCCCCCGCCGCCAGCCGGTGCAATCCGGCGAAGAAGTGCGCTTCGCACTGATCCCACTTCGAGCGTCCGGCGTCCCGCAGCAGTTCGTCCTCTGTCAACTGGCCGCAGTTGAAATCCAGCAATCGCTCGTAGAACCGCCGCCGCAGCCGCGGGAGATGCGGCTCGGCTCCGCGCAGTCGACGACTGTCGGCCAGCGCCTCGTCGCGGCGCCCCGCCAACAAGAGCAGTGCGGGACGGAACAATGCGGTGATGCCGTCGCGGTATTTTTGTTGCAGCATCTGATAGGTTTCGTCGAAGCGCTCTTCCGCATCGGGCTGTTCCAGCAGGCACAACGCGCGGAGTGAATCCTCGTTGCCGCTGCGCTGGGGGTTTTGATCCAGCAGCGTCAGCGCCTGAGTGGACTGACCGCGACGGTAGAGTGCCAGGGTGTAGGCGTAGGTGACCAGCGCGCTTTCGGAAGAGACGGCGGCGGGGGCCAGAATCTGTTCGCACCGCTCGGGATGCCCCGTGGTGAGCGCGTAGAGCGACAGGTGATAGGCCACGGAGGGGAGATGCGAAAAGGGGGCCAGGCGATTGGCTTCGCGTTCGGCAGCCAGTGTGGCCGCTTGTCGGTCCTCCGGCTGGCGCGCTTCGTCATAGACTCCCGCCGCCACCATGTGGGCGAACAGGCTCGTCAGCAGGGCCGCGGGATTCCGGGGGAGCATCTCCAGGGCCATGTCGGCGTCGTCGAGTGCGCGCTGGGCGTCGCGGACGCTGCCGGTGTCAGCCGCCTGGTTGGCCCACACTTCAGAACGGAAGACATACGCAATAGGAATGGGAGTCTTGTGCCTGCGAATCGCTTCATTGAGGGAGGTCAGCCCGCGCACCGGATCGAGATACGATTCGGCAAGCCCTTTGAACAGAAAGTCCTCGGGAGTGAGGGGAACCAGGTCCAGCGTGTGCCGCAGCAGGTCTTCATATTTTTCCCACCAGCCCGCTCCCACGTAGGCGGCGGCCAAGAGCGAGTGGGCGGCGACGCTGTCGGGAAGCAACCCGGCCGCTTCCTGAAGGTCTTCGATCGCTTCGTCGTAAGCGCCGCGCTGGAATGCCAGATGTCCGCGGAGCAGCGGAATCCATCCATCCGGCGCGTCCAGTGACTCGGCCCGCAGGATTGCCTGTTCCGCCGTCTCGAGGTCTCCCGACAGGGCCGAAATCAGTCCGTCGTCCAGGGCATCCTGAAGCTGCGTCTCGTGCAATTCCTGCCGCGAGGTCCGGGCGTTCCAGCCGAACACGGTCGCCAGGATGACCGCCAGCGCGGCGCAGGTGAACAGTGCGGTCACTGCCTGATGGCGGCGGATCCACTTTACGGCCTTCTCGATTGGGCCGGTACGGCGGGCGAGGATGGCGAAGCGATTGAGAAAGTTTCGCAGGTCGCGGGCCAGTTCCGCCGCAGTCTGATAACGCCGCGCGGGGTCTTTCTCCAGTGCCTTCAGGCAGATCGTCTCCAGATCGGCGGGAATGCGACGGTGGAAGCGGCTGGGAGGGACCGGATCGCGCTGGAGGATTTGCGACAGCACCTGATCGCGGCGGTCCCCGACGAACGGCGGTCGCAACGCTAAGAGTTCATACAGCGTCGCTCCCAGAGAATAGATGTCGGTGCGCTGGTCGACCGGAACTTCACCCCCCGTGATCTGCTCCGGGGACATGTAGGCCGGAGAGCCGACAAACTCGCCAGTCATCGTCATCCCTGGGTGCTCAACCACCCGCGCCAGTCCAAAGTCGTTGATGCTCAGGCGGCCATCGGCCGAAAACAGCAGGTTGGAGGGCTTGATGTCGCGATGAATGACCCCGTGAGAGTGCGCATGCGCCAGGGCGTCGGCGACCTCGGCGATCATCCGCGCCACGTTGTCGAAATAGCGGCGAACCGCCAGGTGCGACGTGGAACTCGTCATGCTCCCGGCAGAGCCGATCGGCGCACCTGCGGCGACGCGGGTTTTGTCCACGACGCCGCTGAACAGGATCGCGGGCAAAACCCATTCGGGGAGCGGTGGGATAGGCTCGTCCCCCGCCGATGCACTCCGGCCAGGGCGACCGGTGCGTTCCGCGGTTTCGAAATCCAACGGCGGGGCGGTCCGCAACGCGCGAATGATCCGATCCAGCGATGGACCTTCGATCAATTCCATCGCGTAGTAGTATACCCCCCCCTCATCGCCGGTCGCATAGATCGGGACGATGTTGGTGTGGTGCAGTCGGGCGGCGGCTTCAGCCTCGCGTCGGACACGGACCACCGCACGGGACTCAACCCCCCAGCCGCTGGAGAGCAAC